>CAZJAG010000006.1:18486-45628 GCA_964543735.1 uncultured Porphyrobacter sp.
GCAAAAACCCCTGATGCCCGAACCGCTCCAGATTGCCGCGCATTTTCGCAACGCCTTGCAGCGCAGCAGCACGCGGATAGCTGGCATCGCCCTTGTGTGATGCGCTGGCGATATTGCCGAGCGAGAGGCCCGCATAATTGTGGCTAGGGCCGACAATCCCGTCAAAATTGATCTCGACCAGATCGCTCATCGCGCCACGCTCCAGACCTTGTCGCCCTCTTTCACATCGAGCGTATCAGCAGCCGAGGAATCAATCGCAATCGTGTCACCGTTGCCCAGATCGCGCGCGCCATAACAGCAGCGAAAATCGGTCAATTGCCCGGTTGCGATGAGCGCTTTCTCGCCTTCTTCCAGATCAATCGCGGCAATCGATTTGGGCGCTGCGCCCGCGACGCTTTTGACCTGATCTGTCTTGGCAATCATCGAAGGGCCGCCATCGAAAATGTCGACATAGCCTTCGTAGGCGAAGCCTTCCTTCTCCAGCATCCGCATGGCTGCACGGCCTGTGGGGTGGGGCAGGCCGATCACCTTCTTTGCCTCTTCATCCAGCATCGAGACATAGACCGGATGTTTGGGCATCAGATCAGCAATGAACTGGTTGCCATTGATCGCGTTGAAATAGTCGGCCTCTTGGAAGGTCATGCCGAAAAAGCGTCCTGCGACCCCGTCCCAAAAAGGTGATCCGCCTCGCTCGTCAATAATGCCGCGAAGCTCTGCCAGAATGCGCTCGGCAAAGCGTTTGCGATGCATGGCGATGAAGAGGTAGCGGCTGCGCGCAAGGAGCAGTCCGAGCCCTCCAGCGCGTTCGCCAGGATGGAGGAACAATCCGCCAACTTCGCTCGATCCTTCCAGATCGGTGACAAGGCTCAAAAGCTCGGCACGCACGGTGCGGTCAAGTTCCTGACTGTACTGTGTCAGCGTATTGAGGCGATAGGAATAGAACGGCCAGCGCTGGCCCACCTGTGTCATAAGCTGGCACGTCCCGCGCACCGCGCCAGTCTCGACATTTTCGAGCACCAGAACGAATGTCTCATCGACCAGTTCCTCGCCATTATTGGCAAAGGCATCGGCGGATGTTTGCAGCTTTGCACCCAGCGCATCGCGATCGGCGGGCAGATTGGTGAAGCCGCCACCCGTCAGCTTCGCCATCTCGTAAAGGTGCTCAAGATCGGACGGACGAGAGGCGCGAATACGAAAATTCAAAGCGTGTCTCCTTGCGCCCATTCATCGCGGGCTATGCGGCTGATAACAGCAGCGGACAGTGCGGCACGTTCAGCAAGAGAAGGAACGATCAGAAATTCTTGGGGTGAATGGATCGATCCGCCGCGCACGCCCATCGTGTCGACAACCGGCACACCGCAAGCCGCGATATTGTTACCATCGCACACGCCGCCTGTGGATTTCCAGCCAATGTCCTGACCAAGCTCGGCCCCGCATTCCTTGACCAGATCGAACAGGGCTTGCGCTTTCGCATCAACCGGCTTGGGCGGGCGAGTGACGCCGCCGTGCAGATGCGTGCTGACTTCGTGTTCGGCTTCTATGCTGCGCAGCATTTCGGCCAGAGCGCGCTCGAAAGCATCAGCCGCTTCGGGCGCTTTGGGGCGAATGTTGAAACGCAAAACCGCATGATCAGGCACGACATTATTGGCAGCGCCCCCTTCGATTTTGGCTGGGTTGATAGGGATGTCGTCCGATTGCGCTTGCTTGAGCCTCAAGACCAAGTCCGCCGCCGCAACAATTGCATTGCGCCCTTCGTGCGGATTGCGGCCTGCATGGGCGCTCTTGCCTGCAATCGTCACTGAATAATTCCCGCTGCCCCCGCGCGCATGAGCGAGCGTGCCATCGGGCAGAGCGCTAGGCTCGTAAGTCAGCGCGGCAAGCTTTCCTTGAGCCAGCTGCGCAATCAGCGCGGATGAGGCCAGCGAACCTGTCTCTTCATCCGAATTGATCAGCACGTCATAGCCAAGCCCTTCGATGGCGCCTGCTTGCTCCAGCGCCATCAGTGCGTGCAGAATGACCGCAATTCCCCCTTTCATATCGGCCACACCGGGCCCGCCTAGAACACGCCCGCCCAACACGTCATCCTCCAGCCATGTGAGCGATTGGAAGCTGTGATCTTTGGGGAAGACCGTATCCATATGGCCCGTCAGCAAGATGCGGCGGTTGGCGCGCGGTCGAACGCGCAGGACCATATGTGCCCCATGCGGCTTTTCATATTCGCTGCCATCGGCTGCAATCGCTGTGACGGGTGCGGGATCGACCAGCTCGACATCTCCGGGGAGCGCGGCAAAGGCATCGGCCAGCAGTCCGGCCTGTATCGCCAGCCCTTCAAGATTGGCTGTGCCGGTATTGACCGCGCACCATTTCTCCACCTGCGCCAGCATCGCTGCGGCGTCTATCGGCTCGATCAATTGTTGCAAATCTGGTTTCATTGGCGACCAGTCCTAGCCGCGCTTTCGCATGCTTCCAACCCCGTTGCATTTTGATCGAAAGCTGGCCATAGGCTGCGCTGCACTTCCTCCCCGGAACACTTATGGATTTTACTCATGCTGCCGCTGCCGCGCGCAGCTCAATTGTGCGAGGAAAAATGAGCAAACATACGGATCGTTTCGGCCTCAGCGTCGATGCAGCGCTGGCCAGTTTTATCGAGAGCGAGGTCTTGACCCCGCTGGGCCGCGATGTGGACGGGTTTTGGCAAGGCTTTGCAAAGTTGCTCGCCGATTTTGCACCTCGCAATCGGGCTTTGCTCGAGAAGCGCGAGACGCTGCAAGCACAGATTGATGCGTGGCATAAAGAGCGCGCCAGCAAAGCTCATGACGCGGATGCTTACAAGGCGTTCCTGACCGATATCGGATATCTCGTTCCCGAGCCGGCCGACTTCCAGATCGGCACGCAGAATGTCGATGCTGAAATTGCAACTATGGCAGGGCCGCAATTGGTCGTGCCTATCCTCAATGCGCGTTTTCTCTTGAACGCGGCCAATGCGCGCTGGGGTTCGCTCTATGACGCGTTTTACGGCACCGATGCTCTGGACGCGCCGCCTGCCAAACCGGGCGGATATGACAAAGCGCGCGGCGATGCGGTGATCGCACGCGGACGCGAATTTCTGGATCAGGCGCTGCCATTGGTCGATCAGAGCTGGGCGGACCTCAAGGACGAGAAAGACGGCAAATTGCAGGATGAAAGCCAGTGGATTGGCTTTACGGATAAAGGCCTGCTGTTCCAGAACAACGGCCTGCATATCGAAGTCGTGTTTGACCGCGATCATCCTGTTGGCAAGGACGATAAGGCAGGCATCGCAGACATTATGGTCGAAGCTGCGCTGACCACAATTGCCGATTGCGAGGATTCGGTGGCAGCCGTGGATGGGGAGGACAAGCTTCTCGCTTACACCAATTGGCTCGGCATCATCCGCGGCGATCTGGAAGAAAGCTTCGAGAAGGGCGGCAAGACGCTAACCCGCAAGCTCAATGGCGATAAGGTCTACAAAGACGGGTCGGGCGCGCAGCACAGCCTGTCTGGCCGCAGCCTGATGTTTGTTCGCAATGTCGGGCATTTGATGACCAATCCTGCGATCTTGTTGGACAATGGCAGCGAGATTCCAGAAGGCATTTTGGACGCGGTATTTACCAGTGCGATCAGCACGATTGATGTCGAGGGACACGCAAAATTCGGCAACTCCAAGCCCCAAAGCGGGCAGCGCTCGATCTATATCGTGAAGCCCAAGATGCACGGGCCCGAAGAATGCGCTTTCACCAATGATCTGTTCGATGCGGTGGAAGATTTGCTGGGGCTACCCCGCCACACGATCAAGGTTGGCGTGATGGATGAAGAGCGCCGCACATCGGCGAACCTTGGCGCATGTATTCATGCTGTGCGTGACCGGATCGTCTTCATCAACACCGGCTTCCTCGACCGCACGGGCGACGAGATCCACACCTCGATGCAAGCCGGGGCGATGATGCGCAAGGGCGAGATGAAGAGCAGCGCATGGCTGACCGCCTATGAGGCGCGCAATGTCGGCATCGGCCTCAAGCATGGGCTTTCGGGCAAAGCGCAAATCGGCAAGGGGATGTGGGCTGCGCCCGATCTGATGGGGCAGATGATGGTGGAGAAAATCGGTCACCTGCGCTCTGGAGCGAATACCGCTTGGGTTCCGTCGCCCACGGCAGCAACGCTCCACTCGCTGCATTATCATGCGGAGGATGTGTTCGAGCTGCAAAAGGGGCTGGGCGAAATACCTTCGCTCGATCCGCTTTTGTCGATCCCGCTCGCTGAAGGCACAAATTGGTCGGAAGAAGAGTTGACTGAAGAACTTGATAATAACGCGCAAGGATTGCTGGGCTATGTGGTGCGCTGGGTCGATGCAGGCGTTGGCTGCTCCAAGGTGCCGGATATCAATGATGTGGGCCTGATGGAAGACCGTGCCACGCTTCGCATTTCCTCGCAGCATATGGCGAACTGGCTGCTGCACGGCGTGGTGACTGAGAGCCAAGTCATGGCATCGCTCACCCGCATGGCGGCAAAGGTCGATGAGCAGAATGCGGGCGATCCCGACTATATCCCGCTCATTGGAAACGAAGACGGCCCCGCTTTCAGCGCCGCGCGCGATCTGGTGTTCAAGGGCGTGGAGCAGCCATCAGGCTATACCGAGCCGCTGTTGCACCAATGGAGGCTCGCCAAGAAAGGCTAGCTAAGTGCGCGGGCAAGCGCTGCGAACTCATCAACGCTTACCGTCTCAGCGCGGCGTGTCGGGTCAATGCCGACAGCATCCAAAGCCTCGAGCGCATGGGGCACAGATTTCAGGCTTTGCCGCAGCATTTTGCGGCGCTGGCCAAATCCGGCCTCGGTCAATCGCTCCAGCACTTTGGCACAGACATCATCGGGCGCATCGCGCGGTGTCACATGCACTACCGCGCTCATCACTTTGGGCGGCGGAGTGAAAGCGCTGCGATGCACTTTCATCGCCAGTTTCGCCTCGCTGCGCCACTGCGCAAGCACCGCAAGCCGGCCATATGCGGCAGTGCCCGCCTTTGAGACAATGCGCTGGGCAACCTCGTGCTGGAACATCAAGGTGAGCGATAGCCATTGCGGCGGCCAATCCTCTCCTGAAAGCCAGTTTACGAACAAAGCTGTGCCGACATTGTAGGGCAGATTGGCAACCACGTGGAACGGTTCCCCGTCCATCAACTCGCCATGATCGAGCTTCATCGCATCGCCATGGATCACCTTGAGCTGGTCAGGAAATGCTTCGCTCAATTCCGCAAGCGCAGGCAGACATCGGGCATCCATCTCAATCGCTGAGACGCGCGCTCCGGCTTTGAGTAAAGCGCGGGTCAAACCGCCCGGGCCGGGGCCAATCTCGAGCACTTTCGCCCCTGAAAGATCGCCGGGAATGGCAGCAATCCGCTCCAGCAATTGCTCATCAAACAGGAAGTTTTGCCCGAGCTTTTTGGAAGCCGTCAGCCCATGTTTGGCGATGACCTCGCGCAAGGGTGGCAGATCATCAGCCATCGGTAACTTTAGCGCGCTGGGCGGTGCATTCGCCCGCCATCCGGATTGCTGCAATCATTGCGCCTGCGTCAGCCACGCCTTCGCCTGCAATATCAAACGCGGTGCCGTGATCGGGCGATGTGCGAATGATCGGCAGGCCGAGCGTGACATTCACACCTTCGTCAAACTCGAGTGCCTTCAGCGGGATCAGAGCCTGATCGTGATACATGCAAAGCGCCGCATCATATCCTTGGCGCGCCCGCGGGGTGAACAAAGCATCGCCCGGGTGAGGGCCGGTCACTTCCAGCCCCTCTGCTTGAAGCGTCTCGATAGCCGGTGCGATAATCCGCGCTTCCTCGCTGCCGAACCGGCCATCCTCGCTTGCGTGAGGATTGAGCCCTGCAATCGCGAGGCGCGGCTGGGCAAGGCCGAAATCGCGTTTGAGCGCGCGTTCGACAATGCGCGCTTTCAAAGCGATCATATCTGCCGAAAGCGCAGAGGGCACATCGGCGATTGCGATATGCACGGTAAGCGGGACAGTGCGCAGCGATGGGCCTGCCAGCATCATCACTGCATCATCTTGCGGCATTCCGCAGGCCGCAGCGAGAAATTCGGTTTGGCCCGGAAATTCGAAACCCACTTTGGTCAGCTGAGCCTTGGAAACAGGCGCTGTCACCATGGCCGCGACCTCACCTTTCAATGCGAGGCGCGTCGCCTCCGCCAAGGATTGCAGCGAAAGGGCAGCGCCCGCCTCATCAGGTTTGCCCGGCGTGTATGTGCCAATCTCGCCATCGAGCACGGGCAGCCCCTTGGCAAAGGCGGTTTCAACCTCGTCCAGTTCAGCGATTTCGATGACCGGGCAGGGCAGACCGCGCATAGTGGCGGCTTGGCGCAAGACTTCGGCGCCGCCCATCACGACAAAGGGGGTAAGGGCGGCATCCTTGCGCTTGGCCCATGCCTCAACAATGACTTCAGGGCCGATGCCCGCTGGATCGCCCAGTGCGATCGCCAACGGGCGCGGGTCAGCCTTGCTTTTCGTCAATTGTAATCGACATAAGCGTCATTGCGCAGGTCGCGCAGGTAACGCTGGGCGCGCTTTTCCACCCGCTCATCCTCAAGCTGGCGAAGCACTTCTTCAAAGCTGGGGCCGGTTGCTGCTTGCGGATCATCACGCCCGCACAGCATCAACACCCGCACTCCGTCCTCGACCGAGCCGAAGGGCGGGGTGGATTGACCCACTTGCAGGCCAAGGACAAGCTGTTGCAGCTGTTCGGGCAATGAACGCGCGCGGATCTGGTCATTGGTGACAACGGATGCACCAAATGTCGACGCGGCTGCTTCTGCTGCGCCGCAACCCTGAATGCCTTGAACGCCCTTGGTGAAAGCTTCCACCTGCTGCGCCGCGGCTGCTTCTGATGTGCCTTGGGGAAGCGAGATCGAGATCTGCTTGAGGCTAAGCATCGCATCGCGCGGGTCAGCCATGGCGAGCTGGCGCTTGTCGATCAGATACATGATCACGAAACCGCCTGGTATCTCCAGCGGGCCGACCAATTGACCAGTTTGCATCGAGCGCGCTGTATTGGCCATTGCGGTAGGCAAAGTGTTCAGCCGCACAAAGCCCAAGTCGCCGCCGACAGAGGCGGTTGAGCTTTCAGAGAACTGGCGGGCGTAGGCGACGAAGCTGCCGCCTTGTTGCAATTGTTCGACAATGCGCTGCGCATTGGCGGCAACCGCTTGCTGGTTTTCGCGCGTAGAGGACAGGTAAATCTCGCCGATGCGGTATTCTTCTGTGCCGCGATCAGCCTCGCGCTGGGCGAGAATTTCGCGCACTTCCTCTTCCGACACATTGACGAAGGGGCGGACATTGCGCCGCAGCAGATTGCTCCAGCTCAGCTCTCCGCGAATCTGCCGTTTTAGCGAGGCCGCAGATGAACCCACGCTTTTGAGATATTTGTCCATCGCCGCCAGATCTTCGCCAAAGTTTTGCGAAGCGACGCGGGCGTAGGTTTCGTTGATCTCGGCTTGCTCGGGCGCGATTTCCTGCTCGATAGCGGCCTGGATTTGCAGCGTCTCGTCGATCAGATTGCGCAAAACCTGCATGCTAAGCCGCTGGCGGTCGGCATCGGTCAGCTCGTTACGGGAGGCAGATGTCACCAACGCCATGCGCTCGGAAATGTCTGTGCCGGTGATGACCTGTCCGTTGACGATCGCGGTTGCGGTGCGCTCATTCGGGCTATTTTGCCCGAGGATTGCAACATTTTGCGGGATCGCCAGCGAATTGGACGGCGCAGCCGAATTCTGCGCCGCGCCGCCGGTTGCAGTCAGCAGCAAGGCTGAACCAGCCGACAAAAGGGAAAAAAGCTTCAATTTCACTCGTCTTATCCGTTTGCAGCGCAAACCTGCGCCGATTTTGTTACACAATATTGCGCAGCGCGGCTGAACCAAGCCTGAGCTTGCCGCTTATCATCGCGAAAGAGGGTTAGACGGCTTTTGCGCGCAAGCCAATCTCTGCTCACTAGCGAAAGCCCAGATTCTTTACCGTGAAGAACAGCTGGAAGGTGTTGCCGCGTTCGGCATCGCCCGCTGTGATGTAGTCGCGCCGCCACGTCACACCGAAATTGAAGAAATCATCCTCGTAGGCAACGCCCAGCCTTGTGCGGATTGGCTCGAATCCGTCCGAGGTGAGCGAGGGGTCTTCGTTAAAGTCGGTGAGGTTGAATACGCCCGACCCGAAGACCGACCAATAGCGCGCGAATGTGAAGCGCCCTGCGGCCCGCAACTCCTCGCGATCCTGCAAGTCTTCGATCCCCGAAATATCGCGGTTGAGGCGCAGATATCCCAGCTCGAAATAGTCGCGTTCATTACCAACAGTGGCATCGAACTCGTTACGGCGAATGGCAAAATTGTCTTTGTCGAGGCGGTAGCGATGGGTCAGCTTGACCCTGTCACGATAGCGAACCTCAGTGCGGCCAACAAAGTCGGAGACACGCTCTGACAGGCCTGTTCCATCAGGCAGAATGATGGACTCGCGATCAAAGCGATAGGATTGTCCGATGGTCGTCTTGACCCGCCAACCCGGGCGCAAAAGCTCCCAATCGAGCCCATAAGTGAGGCGCACCCCGTCCTCGATCCGGTCGTATCCCGGGAAGCGGTTGAGCGCGAAGAGGTTGGAATCTTCCAAATCAATCGCGCGTGCATCCTCGTTGGGAACTGCAAGATTGCGAATCTCGGGTGTTGCGACCAATTGCAATCGCGGTTTGAAGATTTGTGTGCCGCCGAACGCTTCGCCCACAAAAGGCCATTCGACATCCACCGCGCCCAGCGCAATGCCGCGTGTTTCCCACCCGGGATTGCCGCGATAGATTGCCGTTGCGGTCAGATTGTTCTCATCGGAATGATAGACATCTCCGCGCGCCATCGCGGTAAAAGTGACCATCTGGCCAAGCGGCGTATAGCGGCGCAAATCCCATGTCACCCCGCCAAAGGCGCGCTGCGTATCCTGCCCGACATCGCGCACAATATTGAGCGAATTGGCATGAAATTCCACTGTGCCGCCAAGGATCGGTTCTTCGATCCGTTTGCGATAATCAATCGCAGGCAAGGCAATGGGAACCTGCCCCTGCGGCGTGCCCAATTGCAGCGTTTGCGTGCCCCAACCAGCGAGCGAGAAATAGCTCGTCTCGTCAATCCGCTCCAGATTGAAGGTGGTGCGCAGCCGATCATCGCGGCTGATGTCATAGCGCCTTAAGAACGTGCGGTCAGAGGCGAGCCGGACAGAGCCGGTGAGGCTCCATTCGGGTGTAAACTGGAACCGGCCATTGGCAAACAGATAGCCGCGCGGATCGCTCTCGGTCGTTGGCGCGCCGGTAAAGGTCGAGATGCGGCGGCTGTGCGTGGCATAGCCGGTGATCTGATAAGCGCCCTTATCGGTCAGATGACGCCACTGGGCCGAGACCATCGGGGCAGCTTCTGTATAGACATAAGCGCCCAGTGTAAGGTCGCGATTGTCCGCCATCCGCCAGTAATAGCTGCCGCTGACCTCGACCCCGTTGCTTTCCGAAATCCGCAGATCAGGGACGAGAAAGCCGGAAATCGCCCGGCCATCGGTGCGCACGGCAAGACCGGGGAGGGGAAGCCCGCGAAACCCGAACAATTCCAGCACCGCTCCGTCAAAATCGACGCGGCTGGTTTCAGGATCATAAGTAACCTTGTCAGACGTCACCCGCCAATTGGGATCAGCTGCGCAGCTTTCCTGCTGGCCAACCTGACAGGCGGTGTAAGCGGCATCGGACAAAACAATAGAGCCATCCGCGCTGCGCTCGCCCGAACGCGCTGCCATCCGTCCGCCGGCTCTTAAAGCGACCAGAATGTCTTCCATCGCGCCGACTTCAAGCCCGTCATCAAAATCGGCAGAGCCGGTATAGAGCTGATTGCCCAGCTCATCGACCAGACGGATACCGCCAGCTGCCTGCACTGCGCCGCTCTGGCGATCCCATTGCACTTCGTCGGCGCGTACGGATTGGTCTCCGCGCTCGACCAGAACATTGCCGCGAGCGGTGATAATGCCGCCATCATTGCCGCCCGTGGGAGAGCCATCATTGCGGCGCCATTCGACCTCTTCAGCGCGCAATTTCTGGTCTTGCCGGTCAAGTTTTACATTGCCGCGCGCGGTGATGACATTGCGATCCGGGCTGCCTGTTTCATTGAGGCCGCGCCATTCGACCTCGTCAGCGCTAAGATTTTGATCCTGCCGATTGATCTCGACATTGCCGCGCGCAAACAATGTATTGCGATCCTCATCGAGGCTGCCTCCCTTGCGCCGCCATTCGATCTGGTCAGCACGCAAGGTCTGGCCATCGTTGATCATAACCACATTGCCGCTCGCCCAGACTATGTCCGCCCGCTCGTCATAGGTTAGCTTCTCGGCATCGAAATTGATGATGGCGGGACCGGTGGATTGGTTGGCGACGGGTTGAGGAGTGGAAGCGCGGCGAAGCTGCGGCCTTGCATCAATCTGGCCGTCCGGCTGCTGGGCCAGCTCCTTTGCTATGGATTCCACCGTTTGTGCAGTGTCATCGCCCGTCGTTTGCGCAGAGGCTTTCGCCGGGACAAGCGCCACCGCCCCGCCACAGGCGAGCGCAAGCGCCATCGCGCTGCTTGATTGCAAGCGGGGACTTATGGCTTGCAGGGTGGATTGCGACACCGGCAACATGGCTTGCCTATCGCACCGCTCGCCCCTAATCGCAATCACTGATACACGCTCGGCCACAGCAAATCGGCTGTGACGACAGGCCTTTGCGTCAACCAGTTTTGTCAGGAGAGAACATGCGCATTTCCTTTTCACCCTCTGCCAGTCCCACAGCGCGGCTGTTCGCGCATATTGTCAGCCATACGAACATACCAGACGGCCTCGATGCGACAGTAACGAAGGGCGCAGAAGCGGCGCGTTTCGGCGGAGGGCCGGGCCAGTTGTTCGAAGGCTTTGTCGAGCGCGATGGCGAGGTGGTGCGTTTGGCGCTTGCTGGCGCAGGAGAGGCGGACAATTCGGCGCGCACAGCTAACCTTGAAAAGGCTGGCGCTGCATTGGCGGCGAAATATCTGACTTCGGGCGAAAGCGCGATGGCGCTTGATCTGGCAGGATCTGATCTTTCAGCTGACGAGGTCGCATCGGTGCTGATGGGATTGCGCCTGCGCTGTTGGCGGCATGATCTTTACCGCACCAAATTGTCAGATGACAAAAAGGTCAGCCTTGAAAGCGTTGAAGTGGTCAATGCGCCTGATGGCAGCGATGCGGCATGGGAAGTGCAGGCCGCGATTGCCGAAGGGGTCGAGTTTACTCGCAATCTGGTCGCAGAACCGGCCAATATCGTCTTCCCCTTGAGCTTTGTTGAGCGCTGCGAAGAGGCGTTCAAGGGCACAGGCGCGAAGCTGAGAGTGCTTGACGAACCAGCGATGGAAAAGCTTGGCATGGGCGCATTGCTAGGCGTGGGGCAAGGTTCTGAGCAGCCCTCGCGCTTGCTGGCGATTGAATGGATGGGCGGCAACAAAGGCGCAGAGCCGACCGTCTTTGTCGGCAAGGGTGTGACCTTTGATACAGGCGGTATTTCGTTGAAGCCCCCTCCCGGCATGGAAGATATGAAGTGGGATATGGGCGGCGCTGGCGCAGTGGCGGGCGCGATGCTCGCCCTCGTGAAGCGCAAGGCCAAGGCCAATATCGTCGGCGTGGTCGGCCTCGTTGAGAACATGCCCGATGGCAAGGCGCAGCGCCCCGGCGATGTCGTCACCACGATGAGCGGGCAAACGGTTGAGGTGCTCAACACCGATGCTGAGGGGCGGCTGGTGCTGTGCGATGCGCTCCATTGGGCGCAAGAGGAGTACAAGCCCAAAACCGTGGTCGATTTCGCCACGCTGACAGGCGCGATGATCATTGCGCTGGGGCACGAGCATGGCGGGATGTTCGCCAATGATGACGGTCTGGCTGATCAACTTCTGGCTGCTGGCAAGATTTCGGGCGACAAATTGTGGCGGATGCCGATTGGCTCTGCCTATGACAAGCTGATCGACAGCCCGATTGCGGATATCAAGAATGTCGGCCCGCGCTATGCCGGATCGATCACAGCCGCGCAGTTCCTTGGCCGTTTTATCAAACCGGGCGTCAATTGGGCGCATTGCGATATTGCAGGCATGGTCTGGGCGGACAAGCCGGGCGCTACTTGGGACAAGGGCGCAACCGGTTATGGCGCGCGGCTGATCGACCGCTTTGTTGCCGAGAATTTGGAGTAGGAGGGTTTTCTTGCTGGGCCTCAAACGCCGGCGTTCGCCTCCGCTCGCTTGGCTTTCCTCGTGGCTTGCGGACAAGTCCGCGCCGCTGCGGGCGGGCTTTGCCCTTGCGGTCCTTCGGTCCGTTTGGTGATCGTCACAAAGGGGATATCCAATTCCAAAGATGCGCAAGAAGGGCGATTTGCCAAGCAAGACATGTGCGGCTTGCGGATTGCCCTTCGCATGGCGCAAGAAATGGGCGCGCGACTGGGACGCGGTGAAATACTGCTCCGAGCGGTGCAAGCGCTCTCGGTCGGCCTGATCCGCGCCGCCCACTCCCTCCACCCTTCCACCCGGATGATATCGGAAAATTTTCCGGGCGGAAGGGTGGAGGGGGCGGGCTGGCTAGGCTAAACCTTGATGATGAAAGTCGATTTCTGGCAACTCTCGCGCGATCCGGTTGAGAAAGTCGTCGCCCTTATTGCGGCCCGCGTTCTTGCCAATGACGAGCGCTTGCTGGTGGTGGCTGAAGACAAGGAACAGCGCGCGCGCATCTCCAAAGGTTTGTGGAGCGCAGGGCCGGACAGCTTCCTTGCCAATGGTGAGGCGGATGGAACCTCGCCCAAGCGCCAACCCATTCTCCTTTCAGCCAAGCCCGAAGCGATGAACGATGCAAGCCATGTCATCTATGCCGATGGTGACTGGCGCGGGCACGAAGGTTTCGAGCGCGCGTTTTTGCTGTTCGATGACAGCAATGTGGAGGCTGCGCGGGCCACATGGCGCTCGCTCGACGAGGTTGAGGGGCTGGAACGTGCTTTCTTCAGGCAGGATGCGGGCAAATGGGTGAAGGTCGCCTGACATTGGACTTTACTTGATGCAGGGCGTGCAATCGGCAATATTCGCATCCAAAGGATTGATGAACTATGCGTTTTGCCGCCCTTATAGTCGCCTCTCTCGCCATTTCTGCGTGCAGCTTTGACAGTTCCGAAGATGCGCAGGGCGATGCGTCAGGCTCCAGCTACACAATTGACGAGGAAAGCGGAGAGACAACCGCAACTTTCAAGACCGAGGAAGGCACGGCCAAATTCCGCTCGGGCAAGGATGTGCCGGTTGATCTGCCCAAGGGGTTCACGATCTACCCCGGGGCCGAGATTACCAGCAACACAACTTTTGAACGCGGGGAGGAGAAGGGCGCCATGGTCTTTCTCGAAACCGATGCTTCACCTGAAGATCTGGCCAAACATTACCGCAAACAGGCCGAGGATGCAGGGTTCGAAATCACGATGGAAATGAAGTTTGGCGGCGGCCAGACATTCGCGGGCAAATCCAAAGACGGGCGCTCAATCGCTTTTAATGCGATGGCAGCAGGGGCGGGAGACAGCGTCGCGCTGCCGCAAGTGGACACAGAATTTGGCGATCAGGCGGTCGATCCTGAAGATTTGGGAGCCGAACCCAAAGAAGAAGGTGAAGACGGAGAAGCTGACGCGAAGCCGGTCTCAACCAAAACGACCGCTCAGATCATGATCGGCGCCGGATTGGGCCGCTAGCGTCACTGCCTCCCATCCTTTGCGCAGGCTTGCCCTTGGCTGGCAGCAGCGCTAAGGGCGCGCGCAAAGTTTCTCAATTCCTCCAATCAAAGGTATTTCCCATGGCGGTTACCCGCACATTCTCAATCATCAAGCCCGATGCGACCAAACGCAATCTGACCGGCGCGGTCACTGCCATGCTCGAAGAAGCTGGCCTGCGCGTTGTTGCATCCAAGCGTATCCACATGAGCCAAGAGCAAGCCGAAGGGTTCTACGCTGTCCATAAGGAACGCCCCTTCTTCGGTGAACTCGTCGAATTTATGATGAGCGAGCCTGTGGTTGTTCAAGTGCTAGAGGGCGAAGACGCGGTCACGCGCAATCGCGACATTATGGGCGCGACCAATCCTGCAGAGGCAGCAGAGGGCACAATCCGCAAAGTACACGCGCTCTCGATTGGAGAGAACACAGTGCACGGTTCCGACAGCGAAGAGAACGCGAAGATCGAGATCGACTTCTTCTTCAGCGCAGACGAAATCGTCGGCTAATCCTGCAGCGTTTTGCGCTGCTCTGTAAATTCGGACAACTGCTCGGCGTGGCGTTGATGCGCTGCGCCAGCATTGCTGCGCATTTCGCGGCGCATCGCGGTGAGAGCTTCGCGCGATAGAGGCATGTGCAATTCGGCATAAGCGCGTTTGATCGTGCACTCCCAATCTGCGTTCAGATCGTGAAAATGGAGTGTGGTTTTCGGGCCGTCAAAAGCATCGAGCGCATCGGCCAAACGCTCAGCCCGAAGCGCGAGTTTGCGCTGCCATTCGCGCTCGATAAATTTAAGGTCAGCGCTATCGGATTGCACCGCCATCTGGTTGGCAACGAGCGAGATCGCACTGTGCAAAACGGCCTCGCTGTCACGCTCTGCAATCACCAGCTTCGCATCGGGAAATTCCCTTAGAAGCGCGGGCAAATCCTCTGAAAACTGGGGGACTTTCATCACCCGAGGTTTCCTGCCATTGCCATTATGCGCTGCATCAGTGCGCAAGAGGCGGGCAAACTCGCGATAGAGCGGTGCGGGATCGCGCGCCTCGCTCCAGCAGCTGAAAGTGGGGATGCGCCATTGCGCCTCATAAGCGGAATGGTCGAGCGCGCTGGCGAGCCATCCCAGCTCCTCATCCGCGCGCGCTGCTCCAAACGGATGGACAGTGTCGAGCCACGGGTTGACCGCGCGGCCCATTGTCAGCGCCATCGAGCTCCACACAGGGCGCATATCAGGGCGCTTGGGCAATGGTATCCAGCTGTCGCAAAACCGCGTTGTCGCATGAGCCGGATCAGCACCCAGCAGCCGATGAATGCGCGTGGTTCCCGATCGCATCTGGCCCACGATGATGATCGGCGCGGCGAGCTTGGTCTCGAGCAATTGCGGGCGCTCGTTCCACAATTTGCCAAGCGCATTGCGCAAACGGATCACCCGCACCAGCTGGCCATGCGCAATCGTGCGGCCAAGCGAATTGAGCTGAGCCTCATCCACCAGTGCAGCGCACAAAGCCTCAAGCCGCTCTGCAAAGTCGCGCTCGTCCTCGTCACGGCGCGCGCTGCTTGAAGGCACAGTGCCAGCGCGTTCGCGCAGCACATCCGGCTCAAGCGAAGGATAGGATGACAGGCCGCGCGACCATGCGCTCTCAAGCAGACGGTTCAGCGTGTCGACGCGCGGGCTGCGATCCAGCGGATGAAGGCGAGGGGGCGGGGGCATTGTTTGCCCGAATGTCTCTAGAACTGGTCTGCCGCATCGCGCAAGGCGGTTAAGCGCTTGGGTGCGACTAAGCGCCATGACCGCTCAAGCCATTCACCAACCATCTCCCAATCAACATCAGCGCGGTTGAGGATAATCCCGATCCATCCGCTTGCGCCATAATAGGCGGGTTTGAAATAGACCTCGGGCTGCGCTTCGATAAGGCCCAGCAATTCGTCCATACTTCCCGTTTTCACCAGCACGGCGACATGCGGCGTTCCGTGATGCTGATCGTTGAAATGGGCGAAATATTTGCCTGATTTCTCTGTGCCCACACGCCATCCGGGCGAGCCATGGCTTTCGCGCGAATGGGTTTCAGGCAGGGCTAACGCCAGCTCTTCAACTCTCTCCAGCAGCCACGCCGGATCATTCTGCCGCGCGACATAATTGGCAAGCACGCGCGGATAGAGCTGATGCTCGGCATAGCGGACACGCTCGGCCAGAGTTTCGGCTGTGTCATCGGGATGGATAGTCACTTCAAGCTGGCCCAGAACGTCGCCCGCGTCCAGTTCAGGCGTGACCAGATGCACGCTCACCCCTGCCACATCATCGCCTGCATCAATCGCGCGCTGGTGGGTGTCCAGCCCCTTGTATTTGGGCAGCAAAGAAGGGTGGATATTGAGCATTTTACCCGCCCAGCGTGCGGCAAACTCGTCTGACAATATCCGCATGTATCCAGCCAGTGCGATATACTCTGCGCCCGCATCAATCGCTGCTTGCTCCATCGCTGCGTCATGCTCTGAACGCACCATACCCTTGTGCGAAAGCGCGAAGGTTGCAATGCCCTCTGCCTGCGCAAGCTTCAGCCCGCTTGCGAGCGGCTTGTTGCTGGCCACCAGAACCACTTCGTAAGGGGCATCGGGCAATCGGCTGGCATGGATAAGCGCAGCCATATTGCTGCCCGCGCCCGAGATAAAAATCGCGACTTTGGCGCGCGTGCTAGCCAAGGTGGCTGGCCTCCCAATCGCTCTGCGCGCTCCAGCAACCCTGCGAGCCAGCGACGGTGCATCCCCTGTCGCCAGCTTCGATCTGGCCGACCCGAAAGGCTGTCTCACCTGCTTCGGTCAGCGCCTTGAGCACGGCGTCCACTTTGTCAGGATGCATTGCCAGCACCATGCCGACCCCGCAATTGAACGTGCGCGCCATTTCTTCAGGCTCGATGTTCCCTTGCGCTTGCAGGAAAGCCATCAGGCCGGGTTGCTCCCATGCACCCGCATCAATCTTGGCATGAGCGCCATCGGGCAAAATGCGCGGGATATTCTCGAGCAATCCGCCGCCCGTGATATGCGCCAATGCGTCGATCTGGCCGGCGCGGATGAGCGGCAGAAGGCTGGCGACATAAATGCGGGTCGGCGCAATCAGCGCGTCGATCAAAAGGCGTTCGGGATCAAACAGGGCAGGGCGGTCAAGCTTCCACCCCTTATCCTTGGCCAATCGGCGCACCAGCGAATAGCCGTTGGAATGCACGCCAGAGCTGGCCAGCCCGATCAGCACATGGCCCGCGGCAACTCTGTCACCCGTCAATTGCTCGCCGCGCTCAACCGCGCCTACGCAAAATCCAGCGAGGTCATAATCGCCAGCTGCATACATGCCCGGCATTTCCGCCGTCTCGCCGCCGATCAGCGCGCAGCCCGCCTGCTTGCAGCCATCAGCGATGCCCGCAATCACACGCTCTGCAATCCCGTTTTCGAGCTTTCCAGTGGCAAAATAATCGAGGAAGAACAGCGGCTCTGCGCCTTGCACGATCAAATCATTGACGCACATTGCAACCAGATCAATGCCGACCGTGTCGTGGCGATCATGGTCAATCGCGAGTTTGACCTTGGTTCCGACGCCGTCATTCGCTGCCACCAGCAACGGGTCATTGTAACCAGCTGCCTTGGGATCGAAAAAGCCGCCAAATCCGCCAATCTCGCTATCCGCGCCAGCACGGGCGGTGGCCTTGACCAAGGGGCCAATCGCCTTGACCAGAGCATTGCCAGCGGCAATCGATACTCCTGCGCCTTCATAGGTGTAGCTGGGCGAATTTTTGTCTTGTGCGGGCATAATTTACAGGCTTTAGCCTTTCGCGCTTGGAATTCCATCGCCCATAGCGCAAAAGGCGGCTGGTTTTCCCCGATGCAACAACAACTTTCGACTGTGATACAACGCAAACTTTCCTCTTCCGCTGCAACTTTCCGGCAAACGCGCGTGGCGCTGTGGGCGGGCGGCGCCGTGGCGAGCGTGGCAGCAGTTCTGGCATTTGTGCCCGGATCGCCCTTTGCCCAGGTCGAGGGAGACCGCGGGATTGCGCCGATTGTCAGCAGTTCGGACATTGATGTCGCCGGTATAGATGTCGATGTGCGCGGCAAGAATGCCGAAGAAGCGCGGCAAAAGGGCTGGGAAGAGGCGCAGCGCAAAGCGTGGGCCAAGATTGACGGGCCGAAATTGTCCGATGACCAGCTCGATTCGCTTGTCTCTGCGATTGTGATCGAGCGCGAGCAGGTTGGCCCGCGCCGGTATATCGCTCGATTGGGCGTGATTTTCGACCGCGTAAGGGCAGGGCGCTATCTCGGCAGTTCGAAACGCGGACGCAATTCAGCGCCCATGCTGCTTTTGCCGGTGACGAAAAGCGGCGGAACCTATCTCATGTACGAGAAGCGCAATCCGTGGCAGCGCGCATGGGCAGAATACCAGTCAGGCGGCAGCCGGATCGACTATGTCCGGCCGAGCGGGGCAGGCGGCGATTCGCTGCTGCTGACTTACGGCCAGACCTCGCGCCGCAGCCGCTTGTGGTGGAACAATATTCTCGACAATTACGAAGCCTCGGGCGTTCTCGTGCCAACTGCCGAGGTCAATTATTCGTGGCCGGGCGGGCCTGTCGAAGTGGAGTTTTCCGCGCGTTACGGGCCAGACAGCACATATCTTGACGGGTTCACGATGAAGGCACGCAATGCGCGTGAATTGCCCGATCTCTACAACAAGGCGGTGCTGCAATTTGACGAGATGTTCGCCAAGGCTCTGGCGGATGGCAAGCTCAAGACTGATCCAACCATTGGTTCAGCCTTTGGCGGGGCGGACCCTGCGATCCAACGCTTGATCGAGATTGGCCGCGCTGCGCAGCGCCGCGAACAGCAACAAGCCGCCGAAGCGCGCCGTAAGAAGCGGGAAGATACCTCTTCGAACAACCGCCGCAATGAGCGCAGCGAACGAACCGAACGTAACAATAATACGCCAACGCCCACCGCAACATCAACGCCAACGCCGACACCTACGCCGACCGAGGCTGCGCCAACGGTCAGCTCCTTCACTGTCCAGTTCTCAACCCCTGACCCCGGTGCGTTTGATTCAATCTTGGGCAGCGTTCGCTCTGCATCGGGAGTGCGCGGGGTCGCGACGACTTCAATGGCAATTGGCGGCACTTCGGTGATGAGCGTGAGCTACGCAGGCTCGATTGGCGAATTGGCCTCAGCGCTCAGGGCGCGCGGCTTCAATGTCCAGCAAGGCGCCAACGCGCTTTCAATCAGCCGCTAGTGAAAGGCACGATGCGATGTCACAAATCGCATTTCCGCTGACCGCGCGTGGGCGCTCTGACCCTGAACGCATATTGATCGGCAGCGCCAATGCGGCCGTCTATGAAGCTTTGAAAGATCCGGCAAACTGGCCTTTTGGAACCGCTGTGCTGGCTGGCCCAGCGCGTTCCGGCAAATCACTGCTTGGCCGGTGGATGAGCGGGCAGGGCGCGGCCGTGCTCGATAATGCCGATGATATGCCCGAGGATGAGCTGTTTCACCGCTGGAACGCGGCGCAGGAAACGGGCGAAAAACTGCTGATCATTGTGAATGCGCAGCCGTGGGAGATTGCGCTGCCCGATTTGCGCTCGCGCCTTGGGGCTGCTCTCCAGCTTGAAATCGGCGAGCCCGATGACGCAATGGCGTCTGAACTCATCTCCAGTCTGGCTGAGGAGCGCGGGTTGACGCTGGCCGAAGGCGCGGCAGAATATCTCATCCCAAGATGCGAGCGCAGCTTTGCAGGGATTGAGCGTCTGGTCAGCACAATCGACCGCCTCAGCCTTGAACGAAAGGCACCAGCCACCATGTCCGTGTGGCGTGCCGCGCTGGAACAATTGCACGGCCCAGACCAGCAGCGCTTGCTCTAGGCGCGATTTGGTGGGAGAGAGAAGCCATGTTTAGCAGGCTCAAAACCTATCTGGACTCGATCCATGCGCGCGATCCTGCGCCGCGCTCACGCTGGGAAATTCTCCTATATCCAGGGGTTTGGGCTGTATTCTTTCATCGGATTGCGCATTGGTTGTTTGAAGCGAAGCTCTATTTTCTAGCCCGCCTGGTCAACCATTTCTCCCGCTTTGCGACCGCGATTGATATCCATCCCGGTGCCACAATCGGGCGCAATTTCTTCATCGATCACGGATTTACGGTGATCGGAGAGACCGCCGAGATTGGCGATAATGTCACGATTTACCAATGCGTGACCTTGGGCGGGACGAACCCTGCCAATGGCAAGGGCGGCAAGCGTCACCCGACCTTGCACGACAATGCAATCATCGGATCTGGCGCGCAGATTATCGGCCCGATTGAAGTGGGCGCGCGCTCGCGCGTTGGGGCGAATGCGGTGGTGACCGAAAATGTGCCCGAAGGCGCAACAATGGTGGGCTTTAAGGCGCGCTCAACGCTGATCCCGGCAGAGGAATGGATCAAGGATTTCATCCCCTATGGCACAATGCCCGATTGCGAGGATGCCGATGGCAACCGCATAGATTGCATTGAAAAGCTTGAAGGCGAGCTGGCCGATATGAAGGCTGAGATCGCGGCGCTTAAAGCGGCCAACGAACCATCCAAACGCAGCGGTACTGACGACTGATGGCGGCATCATGAGCGCGAATAGCAAGGGTGAGGTGGGCAGCGTTCTCGCCTTCCCATCAAGAATTGCCGGACAGATTGGTTTTGACCGCGCAGAATTGCAGCGCATTCTCGATCTTTATGGCCGCATGGTCGCTGCTGGCGAATGGCGCGATTATGCGATGGACTTTACCAAGGATTGCGCAACCTTTGCTGCCTTCCGCCGCACGGCTGAGCGTCCGCAAGCCCGCATCGAGAAACGGCCCGCTCTACGCAATCGGCAGGGCATGTGGGCGCTTTATGGCGAACACGGCCAAGTGCTCAAGCGCGGTCACGAATTGGCAGGTGTGCTCGCGCCGGTTGAGCGGCGTCTGCTCAAGACTATCGAGGATTAAGCGCTGGCAGGCTGAGGCGCAGCGATTGGCTCCATATCCAACGGTGGCAATTGCTCCTGCAAGGACGCTGGCAAGAGCGTTACCACTGCGCGCCTGATCGGTTGCCAAAAGGCTGAAAGGCTAAGCAGGGCCGAGCCGATAATCAGCGCTGTCAGCGCAAAGGTCAGCTCAACCGCGCCGAATTTGTCGAACAATATCGCTATCGCCCCCAGCACGTAAGCCAGCGCTGAGACGAGCAATGCGCGCCGGTCAATCGCCAGCGCCACCAGACCAAAGATCACATAGATCACCAGCACTATGATAGCGTTCGCCATGCTGGCATTGTCCCCGCCGTCCAGCACACCCAAGCCAGTGAAAATCGGATGCGCGATCATCGGCGCGGCCAGCAGATGGAGCCAGAAGGCGACATCGGATTTGCGCGTGGTGCGGGTGCGGTCCTGCATGTCCCAGAACATTGCGAAGGCGAAAATGCACAGGCCGGCTATGAAGATGAGGGGAAGCACGGTGCTTTCCTCGACACTGTCAAATCCAATGGCGGTAAGGACAAGGCCGATAATCGTCCCGGCCACCGCCGCCGCGCCCGCCGCGATGGTGATCGGCACTTGGAAACGTCTCCAGTGGAGCCATGCCGCGGCAGCGGTCAGAGCAGCCGAAAATGTGATGAGCAATCCGCCAGCTGCGTCATTGTCGCTGGCGACAAGGGTTTGCCCAAGCCCGAACAGCGCGAACAGCACACCGCCAACAAAGGCGAGCAGCAGCAAGATCGAGGGCAGCGCCATCCGGCGTTTGCGCGTGAAGAATTCAGCCAGAGGCCATGCGGTGAGCGCAACCAGAGCGCCCGACAGCCACATTTGCAACGAACTGAAGTAGCTTTGTGCGGCTCGGTAAGCCTCCCACTCCGCATCGCTCACCTCATCGCCAAAACCGGGATATTCAGGCTTGATCGCAAAAACATTCGCAAGTTCCATCCCAATCGCGCCTACCGCAACCAGCAGGATGACAATTCCGATTGCAACAAAGATATCGTTGAAGGAATTGATCAGGCGAAAGCTTTCTTCCGAAGAGCGCGGCAATTCGCGCAATTTGCTCACATGCCTGCGCAAGCCGTCTGCCGCCTCAGCGCTGAGCGCGCCTGCCGTGACGGCTGAATTGATGTCCTCTTCCGAATACACAGCGCTTTCTCCACCTTTTCAGGGATAAAGCTAGGTGAGGTGTATTACTGTCTCAATACGCCTCGCCAGCCTTGACTTTGCGGTGCAGGATTATCGCGAGGCCAATTCCGAACGCCCAGTCAAACCCGGCACATAATGGCGGATACCAAAGGGCGACGCCCGTATGCGCGCCCAAGGCCGCATCATACATGCCGTGGATTATGATCGCGATGCCGATGGCGGGCAACCATTGGTTCATCGCCAGCCGCGCCGCCAATAGGAAGACGCTGGCAATTGCGGTCTCGATCAGAACCTCTTGGAACGATCCGCTGACCAGCTGCGCCCCGATATAGATCGCCAGCATCGCATTGAGCAGCAAAAACCCGAAATCCGCCTGGGTGCGCGCATTGGAACGCTGCATAAACAGCAGAAAAACCGCCCCCAATGCAGCGCCCATCATCGTGATAAGAAGCATGCCTTTGAAGCCGGCCCCTAACAAGCGGGTTTCTTTCGCTTGATGCGCGCCTTACCCCCGCGCGCTGGAGGGCCCTTCTCCGGTCACTTCCTGCATTGCTTTGAGGATCGCGGCCGATTGCTCGCTGCCCGATTGCGGTGCGCGAAGGTTCGATTGCGCTGAGATTTTCTCCCAGTTTTCAGCAAAGCCTTCAACCGTGCGCTCGCCATCTTTCAGCCAGACCGCATCGTTCATCATAACCCATGCCGAGTGGAAGCCGCCTGCGCCCGCGCCAACGATGGCGTTGGTGGGCGAATCTTCGCTGACGAGGAAGAGCGCTGCTGGAACCACGTTCTCAGGTGCGAACAGCTTGAACGCTTCTTCGGGGAAGAGGTCTTCGGTCATGCGCGTTCCAGCAACCGGCGAGAGCGAGTTCACGCGGATGTTGTATTTCGCACCTTCCAGCTGGAGTGTCTTGGTTAGGCCAGCAAGGCCCAGTTTCGCCGCGCCGTAATTGGCTTGGCCAAAATTGCCGAACAGGCCGGTCGAGGATGCGGTCATCAAAACGCGGCCATAGGCTTGCTCGCGGAAGGTTTCCCAGCATGCCTTGGTGGCAAATGCCGAGCCAGTGAGGTGCACTTTGAGCACGAACTCGAAATCATCCGGCGTCATCTTGGCGAAAGTCTTGTCGCGCAGAACGCCTGCATTGTTGATCAGCACATGGACGCCGCCCCAGGCTTCTTTCGTCTTGGCGACCATCTCTTCCATCTGGTCATATTCGGTTACCGAGCCGCCATTGGCCATCGCCGTGCCGCCGGCTTCCTCGATCTCGGCGACGACTTGCGCCGCTGCATCGGAAGAGCCGGTGCCATCACGCGAACCGCCCAGATCGTTGACGACGACTTTCGCGCCGCGCTTGGCCAGTTCAAGTGCATAGGCCTTGCCCAGACCGCCGCCTGCGCCCGTTACAATCGCGACTTTATCTTTGAAATCGATGCTCATGTTTCTCTCCGCTTCGATAAGGGGTGGGCTTTACGCGCCCGTCAACGTGAATTCCGCGTGCTCGGTGGCACTTTTGGTGGCTGCTTGCAACCTGTGAAACTGCCTGATCGCGATGCCGTAGCGGCACGATAGCAGGTTTAGAGCGCTTCGAGCGCTTCGAGTGCCTCAAGAAGCTCTGCCAGCGAATCGATCACTGCATCGGCCCCCAGTTCATGCGGCGGCTTGTCACCATAACCATAGGTAACCGCAACGCTCGGCACACGCGCGGCGCGCGCCGCGTTAATATCGTATGAGCTGTCTCCGATAAAGACGAAAGAGCCGCCGCCGCAGACCTCGCGCGCTTTCAAAAGCGGCTCTGGCGCAGGCTTGGCGAGATATTTGCCTTGCTCGTCCTTGCCCAGCGAATTGCCTCCGATGACGGTTTCAAAATATCCGATCAGATCAAGTTGTGTGAGGACATTGCGCGCAAATTCCTCAAACTTGTTGGTGACGACCACCAGCTTGACCCCGCGCGCTTTCAGCTCATCGAGCACTTCCACCGCGTGAGGGTAGGGGCGCGAATGGACCGCATTGTTCTCCGAATAAAAGCTGAGCATCGCCTTGTAGAGCTTTTTGAACTCATCCGGCGGCAAGCCGCCCTGAGCGTCGACCGCTTGGGAGAGCATGACCTTCGCCCCGCCGCCGATCAGATCTTTCGAGCTTTCCACCGAAACCCGCTCAAACCCGCCAAGCTTAAGCGCGTGGTTCACAGCCTCGCCCAGATCGCGAAATGTGTCGAGCAAAGTGCCATCAAGGTCAAAACCGACCGCATCAAAGGGAAAATCTGTCATATCGCGTTAAGCGGTGGCGGAACCTTCTTCAATCCGCAAGGATTTGCTGGCAAGGACGCGCTCAACTAAAGGACGAGTATGACTGATTTTGCTGCGATTATCCTTGCTGCGGGCAAGGGCACGAGAATGAAGAGCGATACGCACAAGGTTCTGCACCCGATTGCGGGCCGCGCGATGATCGACCATTTGATGGCGTCTGTTGGCGAGCTTGAGCCCAAAGAGCAAGTTGTTGTTGTGGGCGCTGGGCGCGAGCAATTGGAAGCTGCATTGGGTGAGCGCGCCACTACGTGTCTGCAAGAGCCGCAATTGGGGACAGGCCATGCGGTGCAAATGGCCGAGGATGCACTCTCCAGCTTTTCCGGTGATGTGCTTATTCTCTACGGCGATGTCCCTTTCGTCAGCGCCAAGACAATGCGCGCGATGATCGAGCGGCTGAACGCAGACGATGCGCCTGCTGTCGTGGTTCTCGGCTTTGAGCCGGAAGACGCGCTGCAATATGGCCGCGTGATTGCCGATAATGCAGGCGCGATCAGCAAAATGGTTGAGTTTAAGGATGCGAGCGAGGCAGAGCGCGCCTGCCGCATCTGCAATTCGGGCCTGATGGCAGCGAAATCGGATGATCTGTTCAAACTGCTCGCCCGCGTTGGCAATGACAATGCGCAGGAGGAATATTACCTGCCCGATATCGTCAATATCGCGATTGGTGACGGGCGCACATGCGCGGTAGTGATCACGGACAATCCCGATGAGGTCGCAGGCATCAACAGCCGCGCAGAGCTGGCCGATGCAGAAGGCCGCTGGCAGGCCGAGCGCCGCCTCAGAGCCATGGCTGACGGAGTGACTTTGAAAGCGCCCGATACGGTCTATTTCAGCCATGACACGGTTTTGGGCCGCGATGTGACGGTCGAGCCGCATGTCGTGTTCGGCACGGGTGTGACAGTCGCAGACGGCGTTCGCATCAAGAGCTTTACCCATATCGAGGGCGCGACTTTTGGCAAAGCTGTGCAGGCTGGCCCCTTTGCGCGGCTCCGCCCCGGCGCGGTGCTGGAAGAGGACGCCTTCATCGGCAATTTCGTCGAGATGAAAAAGGCGACATTGGGCAAGGGCGCGAAAGCCAGCCACCTCTCCTACATTGGCGATGCGACCGTCGGCGCGAAGGCCAATATCGGCGCAGGCACGATCACCTGCAATTACGATGGCTATTTCAAATATCAGACCGTGATTGGCGAGCGGGCTTTTATCGGCTCGAACAGCGCATTGGTCGCGCCTGTCAACATTGGCGCAGATGCAATCGTCGCCGCCGGATCAACCGTCAGCCGTGATGTAGGCGCGGGCGAATTGCGCATGGTGCGCGCCGAGCAGCTTGTGAAGCAAGGCTGGGCAGACCGCTTCCACGATACGATGAAAAAGAAGAAGGCTGAGGCGAAGAAGAAGGGATGAGGGCGGTAAGTGTCCGCTCCAAACCTTGAAGACCTCACCTGCTGGCTGTGCGGGCGCGGGTTTGAAACGCGCATCCAGTGGCATCACACCGTGCCCAAGTCGAAGAAGGGCAGGGCAACCGTTCCCGTCCATCCGATCTGCCACAAGACCATCCACAAGTGCTTCACCAATGCGGAGCTGGCGCGTTTTGGCGAGGATCGCGAGCGCTTGATGGAAAACGAGCAGCTCGCCGGCTTTGTCCGCTGGATCGCCTCCAAACCGCCCGATTTTCATGCAAAGACGCGATAAAGGCGCCTCGGGCATCTTTGGCGTGCAACTATTGCGCGCTATGCACCGTAGCTTACAGCACATATTTCAAAAACAAGGATGAGGGCGATGCGGATTTGGACAGGGATTGCTGCCGGAATGGCTATTGCCGCATTGGGCGCAGGAGTCGCCTCCGCGCAAAGCCGCGAAGAGACCGAACAGCCAGCGCATGAAGTCGTCGCATTTGGCGAAGGGATCGAGCTGCGCGATTACGAACCGATGATCGTTGCTGAAGTGACGGTTGAGGGCTCGCGCAGGCGCGCCGCCCAGCGCGGCTTTCAACGCCTTGCGGCCTATATCTTCGCGCAAGATCGCCCCGGTATGGACAAGCCCGGCAATGGCGCAAAGGCCAAGCAGGACGAGAAAATCGCGATGACCTCTCCTGTGTTGCAGGATCAGAAGATCGCGATGACATCGCCCGTATTGCGCGACACTATCGAAACAGATGCAGGGCAGGCATGGCGCACGCGCTTTGTGATGCCAGCGAAATATACGATGGAAACACTGCCCGATGCGCCCGAGGATATCACTCTCACCACCGTGCCCGCGCGCCGTATGGCCGCAATTGTCTTCAACGGATATGGTGCAAGCGATGATCTGGCGATGATGGAAGCGCGCCTGCGCGACTGGATGACGGAAGAAGGGCACGAGGCGTCTGGAGCGCCCGAATATGCCTTTTATGATGGGCCATGGGTTCCGCCCGCCTATCGCCGCAATGAAGTGATGATCCCTGTCGAACTTCCCGCCGAGGACAGCTGATACGAAAAGGGCGGCCCCTTTTGTGAGCCGCCCCGTTTCATTATCCGGTTTTGAAGGGAGGGCGCGTTACTCGCCCTCTTCCACATGTTCGGCCAGAACGGTCAATCCGGCATCGCCCACTTCAGCAAAGCCGCCGCGCACCTGAATTTCCTCAGGCGCTGCGCCCTCGTTCTTGTAGACCTGCACCGCGCCATCGCGAATGGTGCTCATGAAAGGCGCATGGCCTTCGAGCACGCCGAAATCGCCCTGTTCGCCGGGGACGACGACCATATGGACGTCTTCAGAGCGCACCTGCTTGGCAGGGGTCACGAGTTCAAAGTGGAGTGGCATGGGATCGTTCCTCCGGCGTGCTTACGCCTCTTCAGCCAGTTTCGCGGCTTTCTCGACCGCCATGTCGATGCCGCCG
>CAZJAG010000007.1:0-7056 GCA_964543735.1 uncultured Porphyrobacter sp.
GCCATGCAGCTCGATCCGCCCCGTCTTGCGCAGCTGGTCGACCGCCTTGTTGCGGACAATCCGCCGTATCCACCCGGACAGATTGTCAATCTGCGCGGCCTTGTGGCGTTTGCTCCAGATGTCGAGAAAGGCGTCTTCAACCGCATCTTCCCCCGCATGACTGTCACCGCCAAGGATTGCTGTGGCATAGGCAGTCAGGTCGCGCTGATAGCATTCGAACAGTTTGGCAAAGGCGCTCGGATCGTCTTGTGCGATAGCTTCCAAAAGTGCTTGCTCATTCATTGGTAGTCCCCTGAGGTTTGCTGTCTTTTTGCGTTGCAATCGCGGGGGAACTTCATTGAGCGGTAAGGGCAGACATATTCGGGTTTGAGTGCCCGCGCTGCCAGAACCGTCCTTTCAAGGTCCTGCGATGTAACGAGGCCTTGGCTAAGCAGCGTGCGTTCCAGCAGCGTTCAATCAGCGTTCCAGCTGCGGGAAAATGTTGCGAAATGTTAAGGAACGGTGTTAGAAAGTATCTTGGGGGCACGAATGAGAACAACAGTGGGTGGCTGTTACCGCTTGTCGCTGCTCGGATCTTTTTGGTTCGAGAATCCGCAAGGCGAACGCATCATGATCAGCAGCAAGCGCTCGCGCGCTTTGCTGGGTATGCTGGCGACAGCGGACAAGGGTGAACGCTCGCGCCGCTGGCTCGAGACGAACCTTTGGGCCAATCGTTCGGGTGAGCAGGCCAAGGCCAGCTTGCGCAAAGAGCTGTTCAATCTGCGCAAACTTTTTGAAGATGCGGCAGACGATATCATCGGGGCGGATGCGAACAGTATCTGGCTCAATCTTGATGCGCTTGAGATTGATGTGCGCCAAGATGACATCGCATCCAATGAGGCGTTTCTCGAAGGGCTCGATCTTCGTGGTGAAGATGCATTCGAGGATTGGCTGCGCGAGCGCCGAGCCGAGTTTAGCGCCGAATTTGAAGCGCGTGTGGTTGCGCCGAAACCAACCAACCAAACTGATGCCCAGCCGCCAGCGCCTCCTTCAGCAAGCACCGAAGGCGCCAATCCGGCCATCGCTGTGCTGCCATTCCGGTTTGAACCGCCCAATGAGGAGCTGGACTATGTCGCCTTTGGCATTGGCGAGGAGCTGATCAATCGCCTCTCGCGATTGCGCTGGCTGTCGGTCATTGCGCGCAGTTCCAGCTTTGCAGCTGCCATTAATGGTCTCGACGCGCGCGCGGCTGGCAAGGCTTTGGGCGCGCGCTATGTCGTCGAAGGCTCATTCCGTCCGGCTGGCAAGCAATTCCGCTTTCAGATCGCATTGACCGATGCAAGCACTGGCCGGTCACTGTGGTCAGAAACGGTCGCAATCGATCAGATCACCGATATGGAGGCGGTTGAGGCTGCGCTTGACGGGATCGCTGCCGCACTTGACCAGAGGGTCGATCAAAGCGAGCAATTGCGCGCTGTGTCTGCGCAGTCGGATCAACCCGAAGTGCGCAAGCTGGTGTGGCGTGCGCGCTGGCATTTTGCCAAGTTGACCGGGGAAGATATGGAGGTCGCCGCCGAGCTGCTCGACAAGGCGGAGCAGCTTGAACCCGCTTCTGCTGAAATCCTGATCGAGAAGGCGTGGCTGCAAGCGCGCCGCCTCTGGCTCAATCGCGGCGCCTATGACGAGATACGCGCGCTTCGCAGGCTCGCGCAAAAGGCGAGTATTGCCGACCCGGATGACGCGCGCGGCTATATGATTGCAGGTATTGCCGAGTTCTGGCTGCAACAGCCTGAACGCGCAGAAAAACTCTTCGAACGCGCGATTGATCTCAACCCCAGCCTCGTGATGGCGCATGCACAATTGGGCAGTTGCTGGCATCATCGCGGCAAATCCGCAAAGGCTGTTGAAGCGCTGGAGACAGCGCGCAGCCTCAGCCCCAATGATCAAGACCTGTTCTACACCGAGGGCGAGCTGGCCATGGCATATCTCGGCTTGGGCGAGCCTGAAAAGGCGCTTGCGCATGCCGAAGCGTCACTCGCGCGCCGTGCCGCTTATTGGTCCTCGCATGTTGCCAAAATCAATGCGCTGGTTGCGCTGGGCGATATGTCCGGAGCGCAGCAGGCTTATGAGGAATTGATGCTGTCGCAGCCGCGCTTTGCCCCCCACTTCATCGACTGGCTGCCCTATCGCGATATCGCCCGCAACGAAGCCTTGCGCGAGGGTTTGAACCAGGCTGCGAGCTGAGTCGACTGGGAAAGGCACAGACATCAAGAGGGGCCATATGGCGCAGACCAAATACTTCGCTAGCGCAAAGGTGCGGCCAACTGCTTCGGTGGTGAAGCCTGCGCGCGCGTTCGATCTGAAGCGGATGGCCATTAAGGGGCGGGTCGCGCTCCTTAAGCAGGCGCTTTTTCGCAAGCACTTTGGCAAAGGCTATGCCTTGGCGCGGCGTTACAAGCCGATCTTCTCGATGGGCGGGCTGGTCCATATCACGCGCGAGGAACACGTTCGCGAAGTGCTGAGCAACCCCGCCGATTTTCCCGTGCCTTTCACTGATGACATGCGCGAGTTAGGCGGCGGTGCGACCTTTGTGCTGGGCTTGGATGGCGAAGCGCATACCCGTCAGCGCGCTATCGTGCACAATGTCATCCTTCCGCGCGATACCGCCATGATAGCTGCCATGTCAGCCGAGTTTACTTCCGCCTTGCTAAACAATCATCGCGGCGAGATTGACGTCATAGATGACGTGATCAAACGCGTTCCAGCCGAGATTTGCATTCGCTATTTCGGGTTCGACTGTCAGGATGCGGACGCGCTGGCGGACTGGACTTTGGCAATTTCTGCGATGCTGTTTGCCGATCCGTTTGGCGACGCTGAGATCCGCGATCTGGCCTTGCAGGCCCGCGACAAGCTGATAGCGCTAATCGACGCGAGTGTAGCGCGGATGCGCCAGCATGTGCTTTCGCCCGATGATACGCTTGAGTGCGCCGATACGCTGATCCACCGCCTGCTGGTGGTTCAGCGCGATGATCCGGCTCTGACCGATGCGGATATTCGCGCTATTCTCATAGGGTTGGCATCGGGGTTCATTCCGACCAATTCGATCGCTGGCAGCAATATGCTTGACGAAATCCTCAAATGGCCAACGGCCTTCGATGCGGCCGTTCAAGCTGCCAAAGCGGGCGATGCAAAGGCAATGCGGGCGATTATACTCGAAGCGGGCAGGCTCAATCCATCGCTTTCGCCCGGCCAGTTCAGGATTTGCCCCGATGGAGCACAGATTCGTGTGGGCTCTTCCACTGTTACCATCCCGCCGAAATCGACGTTGCTGGTGTCCACAGTCTCGGCAATGCGCGATGCGAGCGTGTGGGAGGATAGCGGCAGCTTCCGGCTTGATCGCACGGGCCGCGACGGTGAACCGCTCGAGCCCGATCTGATGTTCGGTTATGGCCCGCATGTGTGCAGCGGGAAAGAGCTGGCGCTATCGCAAATTGGCGCCTTGTTTGGCCAATTGTTCGCAATGCCGGGGCTGCGCCGTGCGAGGGGCAAGGCCGGCAAAATGCAATATCTGCGGCACTATCCGCGCCATCTCACATTGCAATATGACACCGTGCGCTCGGAGCAGTCGATGTATCTGGTGATCGCGCCTGTGACTGATGGCTCCACCCGCGAAGAATTGGAGCAGGAAATTGGCGAATGGGGACATCCTGCCTCGCCCGAAATCCGCGAAGCTCTCGATAGAAGCGGGATCATGCATTTCGCTTCGATTGCGCCGATTGAAACCGAAGCTCGGCTCAATCTGATCTTCGAATTCAACTGCGATGGTTCGGTGGAAAGCTCGCTCGCCGCCTATTGCGACGCTTTGGACGACCGTTTGCAGCTGCTGCTCGCCCATACCGCTTATCGCAAGGGGGAAAGCGTGCTCGACTTTATGCGCAAGCATGTGGTCGAGCTGCATGGCAAGCCATGGGGCGCAACAGGCCTTTGCTACAACGGACTTGGCGAATTCCCGGTTGAGAAGGTCGAGCGCGATGCGCGCTTTTCCGACTATATTGGTCGCGTGATCCGCGATTTTGTGGCGACCGAAAGCGCGCGCGGCAGCCATCCGATGCTGCTGCTTGGACATGTCCGGCGGATATTGCGGCAAGACCCTGCGATGAAAGCCATGGCAACCAAGGCGCAGGCCGCATTGATGGAGGAGGCGCGCGAGGAAGGCTATGACGCTTATCATCTCGCGACCAAGGCCATGCGGCTTAAGCTGTCCACATTTGAAGACCCGCAAAGCCATGGTCAGGCGCTGATCAATTTTCTGACCTCGCGCGAAGGTCTGGTGGTGACCGTTCCGCTGGCCATTCTTTTCGCGGCCAGCACACTTGCATCAGGCTTTGCATTGGGTGGCGGATTGCTGAGCAAGATTGCGCTTGCCCCGCTTGTCGGCCTGCTGGTGACGGCTGTGGTTCTTGCGATCTTGTTTGGCCTAGTTCTCGTCTGGATCCGTACAGTCGAATCGCGCGATAAGCCGTTTGAAAAACGCGCTACGCTTGATCATATGCGCGCGGTTCTCAATTCCGAAGATCAGCCCGGCTATGCCCAAAATCAGGTTTTTGCGACTTCGATGCTCAAACCCGGTTTCTCGCGCAATCTGTTCCACACTTTCGGGCTCTGGTCGAACCGGATGTCGATCACTTTCCGCTTTAGGCCCGGCATGATCAACGGGATGGGCTCGATCCATTATGCGCGCTGGTACAAGATCCCCGGATCGCGCCGCGCGGTTTTCTATTCCAATTTCGATGGCAGCTGGGAAAGCTATCTGGAAGATTTCATCGCACGGGTATCGTGGGGGCAATCCTCGACATGGAGCAATTGGCAAGGCTTCCCCGAAACGCGCTTCCTCTTCTTCAAGGGTGCGCAGGATTCCGACCAGTTCAAGAATTACGCTCGTTCGGTCATGCGCGTCTCGCCCTTTTGGTATTCGCGCTTCCCCGAGCTGACATCGGAGCAAATCCGCCGCAACGGGCAAATCCATATCGGTGCTGGACTGGCGAAATCCTCGACCGAGGCGGATGAGTGGATGCGCCTGTTCGCCTCGCGGCCACGGCATGACAATCTGGTCGAGCGGGACGAGGTACAGGGACTGGTCTTCAGAGGTATGAAGAACTTGCCTTTTTCGGCCTGTCTTGCGGTCACATTGCCGCCGCCGGGACAGCAGCTGGGCGAGTGGCTCAATTGGGTGCGCGGGCGCCCGATGAGGATTGACGGGTTGCTGGGCGATACCAATGCCGAGCAAATCCAGGCGCTGATCGATGAGCGTGTGCTCGATGAAGTGCCGCGCCCTGAAGGGCTAACCAGCGAATATTCTCTGTCCCATGCAATGGCGATTACATTTGGTGACAGGCCTTTGATGGGCAAGCGCAAGATGCATCAAGGCGAAGTTGCAGAGGCAATGTCGCATGCAGCTTTCCTTGGTCTTTCGGCCAAGGGATTGCAGAAGTTTACCGCAGCAAAATCGGTTGAAGAAACCGTCGATGAAGGGCTTTCCTATGCTTACAGGATGGGCATGGGTGGCCGCGGCGAGATATTGGGCGATCCTGTTGGCGATGCGCGCAAATGGCGCTGGGATGATGACGTAAAAGGTAAAGAGCCGACAGAGGCGGCGCTGATGCTTTACGCGGATGACAAGACCGCGCTCAAACGGATGGTGATGATCCATCAGGAGCTGCTCAAAAACCATGGCGGAAAGGTTCAAACCCAGCTTGATTGCGCGCCTGCCTTTCCTGACAAGGAGCGGATCGATTTCGAACATTTCGGGTTTCGCGATGGCATCTCGCAGCCTGCGATGCGCGGCATAGGCCGCTCGACCCGTGGTTTGCCTGAGCGCGATATTGTCGAGCCGGGCGAGTTTATCATCGGCTATAAAAACAATTCGGGCTATTATCCGATGTCGCCCACTTTGCCGCCAGAGGCTGATGTGGCGGGCGCTTTGCCGGTTGTGATTGACGACAATCTGTCAACCTATCCCGATTTTGGCGATGCAAGCTTGGCCGATGCGCCGCGCGATCTTGGCCGCAATGGTACCTATCTGGTGCTGCGCGAGCTGAAACAGGATGTGGAAGGCTTCCATGCCTTTGCTGAAAATGCGGCCAAGGATTTGCGCAAGGGCGGGTTCAAGGATCTCTACAAGGTGGTGGGGCAGGAACCTGATGCCAATTGGATCAAGGCCAAGATGATGGGGCGCTGGCAGGATGGCCGTCCGCTGATCGGCAATCCGGTTAACAACGATCCCGAAGCCTCGAGCGATACGGCTGAGCGCGAGAACGATTTCTCTTTCGGGGATGATGATCCGCAAGGGCTGGCGTGCCCCTTTGCCTCGCACATTCGCCGCACCAATCCGCGCGATAGCAAACGCCCGGGAGACGAGGCTGAACAGATTGTCTCCAACCGGCACCGGCTGTTGCGGCGCGGGCGGCCCTATGTGCGCAAGGATACGGGCGAGAAGGGCCTGCTTTTCGCCTGCATCGGCACCGATATCGAGCGGCAGTTCGAATTCGTGCAGCAATTCTGGGCCAATGCGCCGGCCTTTCACGCGCTGGACAAAGAGCCTGATCCGATTGTCGGGGCGGACACGTTCGAACCGCATACAAGGGAAAAGCAGCCGCGCTATTTCTCGATCCCCACGACCGTCGGTCCAGTACGGGTTGAGGGATTGCAGAATTATGTTGAGACCAAGGGCGGCGGCTATTTCTTCATGCCCAGCCGCTCGGCATTGGGCTGGCTGGCAGAGGCGGCCCTTTATGACCCGCGCAGTCACGATCCCAGCAGTGCGTGTGCAGCGCGCGATGCATCGGACACTTTGGCCAAGGCCGAGAAAGGAATTCCCGCATGAGCACCGATCACGATCTTGAAGCCATGAAGGAGCTGCTGCCCTTTTATGTCAATGGCACTTTAAACGATGTCGATCGCGATAATCTCGAGACGGCCTTGGAATCGTCAGCTCAATTGCGCGATGCTCTGGAGCGCGAAAAGGCGCTGCAATCGCGCTTTTCCGATGCGATGGATGCAGAGCTCGACGAAGCCGGT
>CAZJAG010000007.1:7156-13644 GCA_964543735.1 uncultured Porphyrobacter sp.
GAAGAAGAACCCTCGCGGCTGGAAGGGGCTTTGTCCTTCCTCAATCCGCGCAAATGGGCACCGGCTGTCACTCTGGCTATTGCCGCCGCGGCAGTTGGTCACACTGCTGCCATTGCCAGCCAATCGGGCACAATCGCTGACCAGCAAGCGCGCATTGCTCAGCTCGAGGCGGACAATTTTGCGCTCGCATCGGGACAAAAGGATTGCGACGAGCAGGCCGATGTCATCGTCGAGCTGGAAGCGAATGCCAATTGGAAAGACGCGGTTGATCTGTTCGATGGTCAAGGCCTCAAAGTGATCGACAGCAATTCGCAAGGCGTGCTTTCGCTGGAACTGCTCGAACAGGGCAGCGATCTTGAGAGCATTGTGGACGTGCTGAACGCTTCGGAGCTAGTGCTCAGCGCGTCAAAGGCGGCCTAGCCAATGCGGCGCGGACAAGGTTTGCTGGCGGGATGTGCTGCGCTGATGATAGGCGCGGGCCTCGCTCAGGCTGTTCCCATCGCCGCACAAGACAAGCGCCCCGCCGCTCTCGATCGGAAAGCTGCTGCTGAAGCGGCGGTTGCTGATGTGAAAGCGATCGATGCCAATGTGCAAAAGCCCGATGGCGTGACAGCAAGTGATGCGGTGACAGCGGCGCAAGAAACCCTCGCAGATCAAGTGAAAGAGGTGTTTGACCGGCCCAAAGATGTGGCTAGCCCAACGCCAACGCCAACGCCAACGCCAACGCCAACGCCAACGCCAACACCAAAACCAAAACCGACACCAGAAGCTGAGACCACACCCGAGCCAGACCAAGGCCCGCTGATCATGCGCAATGCCGATCTGCCGCTATATGCAGATGGCGAAGTTCTGGTGCTGCTTGATCAGGGCAAGGGCAATGCCGCCACCTTTGCACGAACGCATAATCTCACCATTCTTTCCGCGCGCAGCGTCGCCAGCCTTAAGCTGGATTATATCCACGCGCGCGTGCGATCTGGCGCTGATGTGATGGCGACAATCCGCTCGATAGAGAGCGCACCCAATGTCGCATGGGCGCAGCCGAATTACATCTATCAGCTGCTCGGCAATTCGCGCGAGACTGCTTTGGGGATGCATGGGCTTGATCCATCATCGTCCCTCGTCCCCAATGGACTGCCCCCCATATCGTCCGCCAGCAAGCTGGTGCTGATCGATAGTTCGGTGGACGCATCGCATCCCAGCCTTGCCGGAGCGCGGATCGAGCAGACGGGAGAATTGGAGAAAGCGCCTCCTTCACCGCATGGCACCGCGATTGCCGAGATTTTGCTCGGCAGCGGCACTTACAAAGGCGTTGCGCAAGGTGCGCAATTGGTCAGCATTCCTGCCTTCACCAAAATCGACGTAGACACAAAGGACGTGGCCACAAAGGATGCGCCTTTCACATCGACCAGTGTTCGCCTGATCGAAGCGTTTGAGCTGGCGATTGTAGAGCGGCCCAATGTGCTCAACCTCTCTTTTGGCAGCCCTACCGTTACCGATCCGGTGATCCGCGAGCTGATTGAGCGGCTGTATCTGGACGGGGTTTGCATTACAGCAGCAGCTGGCAATTCGGCTGACGCGCCGGTGATGTTCCCGGCCAAGATCGCCCAGACGATTGCGGTGGCTGCGGTCGATGCCAGCGAGCGGAAATATCGCCATGGATCAAGCGGGCCCGAGATCGATATTGCAGCTTGGGGGGTCGATATTTTTGCAGCGGTTCCCGGCGGCAGGCGCGATGTTTCAGGTACGTCTTTTGCTGCTCCGGTCGTCGCAGGCGCGATGCTGCGAATGCCCGCCTGTTCATCCGCACGGCGCCCCGGAGCATTACGCAAAGCGCTTGCGCAAGACGCCAAGGATTTGGGCGATGCGGGCAAGGACGACACTTTCGGCAGCGGATTGCTTCGTTTCGCCGAGGGAGCGCTGCAATCAGACACAATTGCCTTTGAAGAATTGCCGCCCGAGGTGTTCACGCCCATTCAGCCAAAAGCCGAGGATGACGGAAATTTTGCGCTTCTGGCAGGAGGCGGAGGAGCGCTCGCTGGTGGAGGGGCCTTGTTCTTCCTGCTGTGGCGCAGGCGCAAACAGGACAAATCCCCTCAACAATAGCCAAGGCTCTCCCCGTTTGTGTAGAGACGCAAGCGAAAGAGGGGATTCGCTATGCCAAATACGCTCGATGCCAGCTTGCCGCTCCCATGCGGCGCGGTGCTGCCCAATCGCATTTCCAAAGCGGCTATGACCGAAGGGCTGGCAACGCCCGATGGCAAGCCCACGGCGGAGCTTGAACGGCTTTATGGCATCTGGTCAGATGGCGGTGCGGGGATGCTACTGTCGGGCAATATCATCATTGACCGCGATCATCTGGAGCGGCCCGGCAATGTGATTATCGAGGCCGAGCCGGACGCAGATATGGCCGCGCGGCTTTCAAGCTGGGCCAAGGCTGCGACGCGGGGCGGCAATCATTTCTGGGCGCAGATCAGCCATGGCGGTCGGCAAACGCAAAAGCTCGTCAATCCCAATCCCAAGTCTGCCTCTGATGTGCAGCTGGCTCTGCCCGGTGGCCAATTCGCCAAGCCTGTGCCGCTGACGAAGGAAGAGATTGCCGATCTGGTGCAGCGTTTTGCGATAGCCTCAAAAGCATGCATGGACGCAGGCTTCACCGGCGTGCAAATCCACGGCGCGCATGGCTATCTCGTCTCGCAATTCCTCTCGCCCAAGGCGAACCTGCGCGGCGATGAATATGGCGGCTCTCTGGAGAACCGCGCGCGTTTCCTGCTCGAGATTGTTGCGGCGACGCGCAAGGCTGTCGGGCCAAAGTTCCCGATCTGCGTCAAGCTGAACAGTGCAGACTTCCAGAAGGGCGGCTTCGCATTTGAAGACAGCTTGCAGGTCGTCAAATGGCTGGAGGTTGCATCGGTTGATCTCATCGAGATTTCGGGCGGCACTTATGAGCAGCCCAAGATGATGGCAGGCGAGGGAATGGAAGAGGAGGCAGCGCAAAATGTCGCGCCGTCCACCGCCGCGCGTGAGGCTTATTTCGTCGATTTCGCTAAAGCCATGCAAGAGGCGGTGTCGATCCCGCTCATGGTGACAGGCGGCTTCCGCACGCGCTTTGCAATGGAGCAGGCGCTTGAGATGGGCGCGGCTGATGTGATCGGGCTAGGCCGTCCGATGTGTGTCCAGACCGATGCGCCCGCGCGCTTGCTCGAAGGCGCCGAAGAACTGCCGCGTTATGAGGACAATCTGAGGCTGATCCCCGACTGGCTCGGCTTCCTGCGGCGCTTCCAAATGACCAAGGCGATGGACGGTTTTGCCGCGATCTACTGGTTTTACGAGCAGCTCTGGATGCTGGGCCACAAGGGGTGGGCAGACGCGGATCTTCCCGTGTTCAAAGCCTTCCGCATTGTCGATGCGAGAGGCAAGGACATCATGAAACGACGCCGCGCCATTGGTTGGTGAGCCTTACCCTTTGACGCTGGGGCGCTCGCTTATCCGCGCGTGATAAGCACCGATATTCGGCGTATCCTCACCCAGCTTGCGCCCTGTTACGCGCATAAAATCGAGGAAGCACACGGCGGTCACATCGGCCACTGTAAAGCGGTCGCCTGCGATAAATTCGCGCCCTTCCATGTGCCGCTCAAAACCTTTGAGGAAATGCTCGATCTGCTGCTTGCCGCGCTCGGCAAGCTCGGGGATTTGCTCATAATCATAAGGACCGGGCAGCGCGCGCCCTTTCATCATCGGATGAGCATTGCGAAACGCACTCGCCACCGCCATGCCAAGCCCGTTCTCGATCCGCCATTGCCATGTTGCAACCTCGGCCTTTTCCAGCGCGGTAGTGCCCAGCATCGGCGGTTCGGGATATTCATGCTCAAGCCACGCGGCGATACCGGCATTGTCGGTTAGAACAATTGCGTCCTCCAGTTTGAGCGCGGGGATTGTCTGGCCCGGATTGATCTTGCGATATTCCTCGCTGCGCTGCTCGTTCTTGAGCATGTCGATATTGACGACTTCGTGCGGCACGTTTTTCTCAGCCAGAATGATCCGTGCCCGGCGCGGGCTTGGGGCTGTGATGCAATCATAGAAGGTTATGGCCATATGTGTATCTCCTTGGCGCCACCCTATGCGCGCGGGCGAGGAGAGACACAACAGCCCGAACTAAAAACCGTAACGCAGCGAAGTCGTCGCCGTCGTCTCATCCACATCGAGAATTTGGATCCCGTCAACCACCACGTCAGCTTCGGAATGGTTCACGCCCAGATCGAGCGACAATCCGCGTGCAAAACCATAGGAAAGCCCAAACGCTGCTGATTTTTCCGGCTGGCCCTCGATCTCGCCATAATGGCTCTCGACAGAGGTGGTGAAGTCACCCCATTGGCGTTGCCATCCGGCCGAGAGGTGCCAGCGGTCTGCTTCGACCAGTCCGCTTTCGAGCATCTCGTACCCGCCACCAAAGTTCACAATGTTGCGGCCATAGATGTATTCGAACGTGCCCATGACGGCGTTGCTGTCAAACTCGGTTACGCCGTCTGCTGCGGTGTAAACGCCATCGGTAAAGCGAGCACCGATGCGGTAGCCGTGTTGGCGCGATGGTCGCGCATAGACATAACCCAGATCGTAATTGCCATCCTCGTCCACAATCGCGCTGATGCGTGAAGCGCCGAACTGGCCGACATAACCGCCGCCCCAATTCTGCGCCGCGCCGAGCGAATCGTCGAACGCCAGATTGGCATTGCCGGTTCCGCGAACCCGGCGTGTCTCCTCGCGCACAACGTCCATTACTTCGCCGCCAACAACCGTTCCGTAAGAGCCTTGAACAAAGCCCGCGATCCGGTCGGTATATTGCCCGCCGAACATCTCGTCGCGCTCATATTGGCCGAAATAGGCAACGCCGACATTCCAGCGATTGTCGAGCTGGGTCGAGGCGGCGAATTCGAAATTGCCGATTATGCCGGGGTTGAGCGGATCGACCCCGCCTTCGGGATCTTCGAAATCATAGTCGACGCGGGCATCGATCAGCCCGCTAAATTCGATGGTAATCTCACCCACTTCGGTTGCGATCGGCTCCTCCAGATTGGCAAGGCGCTCGCTCGAAATAGCGACATCTTGCGCCATAGCGGGAGTGGCCGATGCAGCGAGAGCGGTTGAGGCGGCAAGGCTGCAGCGCGCTATGCGTTGAATGCTCATGATCACGCCCTCGCTTTGAACCAGCGCTCGAATGCTTGGCGTGCAATGGCGCGGCCTGCGGTCATTCCGGCTGTGTGATCGAGTTCCCAATGCACGCCGCCGTAAAGCCGGCTCATGCCGTTTTCCTCGGCTGCTTGCGACAGCGAGGTCCAAGTCCGTCGCTTGCCGACCAATTGCGGGAAGCCGTTGAAATCGGGCGATTCGTGGCTGAATGTCACTTGATCAGTGCCGAGCAGCAATGCGGTCATTTCCGCGCCCACTGCGCCAAATGTCGAGTGGCCCGAAGTGTAGGCGGGGAAGTTGGGCGTGGGGATATAGCTCGTCCAGCTTTTCTCCGAACGCACGCCCTCATGCTGGTTGGCGAACTTCTCTCCGCGGAAACGGATCGCGGTTTCAGGGCGCACGACGTCATACTGATACTTACAATTCCACGCATTGATCGCGGCATCGGCCTGCGTCATGCCGAGCAGCGCAAAGGCGCGGGCTGTGTCGAGGAAATCCATCCCCTTTTCCTGTAACACCTGAATGGCGATGAAGAGGAAGTGGCCGGGCGGGGTAATGCCCCAAGGACCATCTTCCCAGAATATCGCGATTTCGGACTGATCGGCGGTGCGTTCTTTGCTGCCGACGCCGCCCATCCGGCGCACATAGTCATATTGTTCGCCAAATTCGGGGCTGGCCGGATCAAGAAATTCAGCCGGCTGGAACTGCGATGAGTGCGTCATCGTCCAAGGCTTGACCTTGCCCAACCCTGGGAACAATCCGCGCTCGTAATGGCCAACGGCTGGCCCCACAGCATCGCCATAGCGCGCGCCAGTGGGGTTCCAGTTGAGGATGTCTGTGCGGCGCGGATAGCGTCCATGGTAATAATTGATCTGGCTTGGCTCGGCCCCGTCACGGGTGCGCATCCGGTTGATTGCAAGGCCGACCTTACGGCCCCATTCGACACCCAGCGACTTTGCCTCGCTACCGGCAAAGCGGTTCTTGAACGCGCGCCGCTCCAACACGAAAGGCGTTCCGAAACATTGCGCGGCAGCGGTTGCAAAAGCCACGCCATACGCGACTTCGGGATCAGCGCCTTCGGGTGCGTCACCCACGCCAATCGGGTCTTCATAGCGCTTCAAAATGCCGTTCGCAGCAAGGAAGCCAGCGCACATGGGCGCTGCGTAATTATAGGCTGCGCGCGGGGGAGGCACCCGCATGTCGCGCGTTTGTTGCAGAGCGATATCAACCCAGTGATAAACCGCATTTTGCTTTTGCGGCTCTAGGATTGGCGTGAGATAGGACGACTGGCTGCCAAACTTGGC
>CAZJAG010000007.1:13744-17043 GCA_964543735.1 uncultured Porphyrobacter sp.
AGTGTCGCTGCGGCTGCTCCTGCCTTAAGGAAGCGCCGACGGTCGAGATCGCTCATACATACTCCATGTGCAGCACCACCAACGAGCGAGATGCTGCTACCAAATTCCCCGGCGAGTGGAGCGCGCCTTGACGCTTGGCGGGCCCATCCAACTTGCGGACTATTTAGCGAAGGAGGGTTAAAAATCGGTCAGATCAGCGCTCGGATTTGGTTAACCATAAATGCGCGATTTGACGTGGGAGCGCAGCGGCGCGATGAAGCGCGAAAGACGGGTGAGAGATGATGAAACTGGGTTGCTGCTATTATCCCGAACATTGGCCGCAAGAGATGTGGGCCGATGACGCGCGCCGCATGGCAGAGGCGGGCTTGTCGCTGGTGCGGATTGGCGAATTTGCATGGAGCCGGATCGAGCCAGAGCCGGGGCGTTTCAACTGGCAATGGCTGGATAATGCGGTCGAGACTTTGCATGCAACTGGCCTCAAAATCATCATGGGCACGCCAACCGCCACACCGCCCAAATGGCTGTGTGACAAAATGCCCGATATGTTCGCGCTTGACCGCCACGGGCGCGTGCGCGGCTTTGGCTCGCGGCGGCATTATTGCTTCAGCCATGCAGGCTACCGCGAGCAGGCGGCGCGGATAACCCGCGCAATGGCTGAGCGATATGGTGAACATCCAGCCCTCGTCAGCTGGCAAACCGACAATGAATATGGCTGCCACGATACCGTGCAGAGCTTCTCGCCATCGGCGCGTGATGCGTTCCGATTGTGGCTTGAGGCGCGCTACAAGACGGTCGAGGCGCTGAACGAGGCTTGGGGCAATGTCTTCTGGTCGATGGAATATCGCTCCTTTGGCGAGGTTGAGCTGCCCAATCTGACTGTCACCGAGGCGAACCCGGCCCATTGGCTGGCCTTTCGCCGGTTCTCATCCGATCAGGTGATCGCCTTCAACCGCGCGCAGGTTGATATTTTGCGCGAGCTGTCTCCTGACCGCGACATCACGCACAATGCGATGGGTTTCTACACCGGATATGACGCGCATGATCTGGGCCGTGATCTGGATGTGCTGGGCTGGGATAGCTATCCGTTGGGCTTTCTTGAGATGTTCCGTTTCTCTAACGAGGAAAAGCTGGATTATGCCCGCCAAGGGCATCCCGATATCGCCGCATTCCACCATGATCTTTATCGCGGCTGCGCCAAGGATGAGCGCTGGTCGGTGCTTGAGCAGCAACCTGGCCCCGTCAATTGGGCGCGGCACAATCCCGCGCCGCTTGATGGGATGGTTGCGCTATGGACGATGGAGGCGCTGGCGCATGGCGCGGAGTATCTGTGCTATTTCCGCTGGCGACAGGCGCCGTTTGCACAGGAACAGATGCATGCCGGATTATTGCGCCCCGATGGTGTGGATGCGCCCGCGATAGGCGAAGCGCGCGATTGTGCTGAAGCAATCGAAACACTGGGCGATGTGGGTGAACCCGTGCGCGAGGCGGCGCTGGTCTTCGCATTTGATGCTGAATGGATGACGCAGATCCAGCCGCAGGGCGAGGGGCGCTCAGCCTTGTGGGCAGCGTTTGATTGCTATTCCTCACTCCGCGTCAAGGGCTTGAACGTTGATATTGTTGAGCCAGGAGCGGATTTGTCAGCATATAAGCTGGTTGTCGTGCCCTGCCAGCCGATTGCCGAAGCTGATTTCGCCGCGCAATTGGAAGCCTTTGCAGGTGCCATTGTTATCGGCCCGCGTTCAGGCTCACGCACGCTAGATTTCGCCATTCCTCCCGAACTTGCGCCCGGTGCTTTGCAAAACCTGCTGCAGCTCAAAGTCACACGCTCTGAAAGCCTGCGCCCTTGTGTCTCGCACGCTGGCGAGGGGTGGGACATCGCGCATTGGCTCGATCATGTTGAAGGGCGCGCGCAAGCGGAACTGGCGGCAAAGGATGGCGCGGTCGCGTGCTGGAAAGCGGGCAAAGCGCGTTATCTGGCGACATGGCCGCAAGGGGCTGTGCTCGATGAAGTGATTGCGCGCGCTGCCAAGGAAGCTGCGTTGGAAACCCACGAACTGCCCCAAGGCGCTCGGATGCGATCAACGCGCCATTATCGTTTCCTCTTCAATTATTCGGCTGAGCTGCGCGTGGTTCCCGCCTCGGTTGAAGGCGAGCCTATGTTGGGCAAGCGTGCAATGCCACCTGCTAGCTATGCTGTCTTCAAGCGCTAATTCTGCCGCGCGTCCAGCCATTGCGCCAGCTTCACCCCGCCTGTGATCAGGAAGGGCACCAGTACGAAGGAGAGCGTCACTTTTGCCAGAACTTGCCCGATCAAAAGGTCGGTAATGTCGAACTGGCCATAAAAGGCGAGCGTGATGAAAATCACCGAATCCACCGCTTGGCTAAGTGCTGAGGCTATCGCGCCTCTGACCATCAGTCCCATTGTGGACCCCTCGCCGCTGCCTGCCAGCTTGGAAAAGATCCAGATGTTGAGCAGCAGCGAGGTGATGTAAGCGGCTGGCCCTGCCATTAAAATGCGCGGGGTCTGGCCCAAAACGCGCTCAAAGGCGGCGAGGTCTTCACCGCGAAATTCGGTCATTTCGGGTGAGGGCGGCAGGCTGAGCACCAAAAAGATCAGCGCCGCCGATAGCGCGAGCGGGATAAAGCCAAACCACACCAGCCTTTGCGCCATTGCCTTCCCGTAAAGCTGGGCGATGGTGCTGGAGATCACCACCAGCATCAGAAAAGGGAAAATGCCCGCTTCCACTGCCAGATTGCTGGGCACGAGCTGCACTTGCTTGAACGCGACCACTCCGGCCAGCACAGTCATGCCGCCATAGATCAGCAAATAAGCGAACAGGCCCAAGGGGGCACTGGCGGGCGGATGCGTTGCGGTCGTCTCACTCATGGCGCGCAAGCCTAGGGCGTGCAGCGCAAAAGCCAAGGGGTGAGGCAAGGGCCGCGCAAAATCTTGTGGGCATTTGACTGTTGCACCCCAAACCGCGAGACCTATGAGGATGTTGGCAGGACAGATGATTCTGCCTCAACCTATCAGGTCTTGTCGGGGGACATATGCCGCCATTTCTTTTGAGCTTGATCGGGATTGTGGTGATCCTGGCCATCGCATTTCTGCTGTCGAACGGGAAGAAGCGGATCAAACTGCGCGTGGTGGGCGCGGCGTTTGCTTTGCAGGCATTGATGGCGGTTTTGGTGCTGCGCACACCTTTTGGAGCTGGGGCGATTGGTTTCCTATCCGATGGGGTGATCGCGCTGCTCGACTACTCGAAAGCGGGTATCGAGACATTGTTTGGCCCGATGGA
>CAZJAG010000007.1:17143-38509 GCA_964543735.1 uncultured Porphyrobacter sp.
CCAAGCCGCCTCTTCACATTGATGTGTGTCGGGATGGCAGGTGTGGCGGGCACAATCCTTGCCGCCTATGCGTCGTTTTTAGGCGATGATGCAGTGCCCTACCTTCTGGCAGCTGCCTTCATGTCAGCACCGGGCGGGATCTTGATGGCAAAGATCATCATGCCGGATGACCCTGAAGAGGCAGAGGCGCATGACAAATTGATGGCAGAGGTCACCGTTTCGGAAACTTTCGAAGACGGAGAAAAGCCTGCCAACATCATCGAGGCCGCCGCACAGGGCACACAAACGGGCGTGAAGCTCGCCGTTGCCGTGGGTGCGATGGTGATGGTGTTTGTGGCGCTTGTGGCTTTGGCCAACGGCCTGCTTGGCGGTGTGGGCGGCTGGTTCGGCTATCCCGATATCTCGTTCCAGCAATTGTTAGGCTATGTATTTGCACCCGTGATGTATCTGATCGGCATTGGCGATTGGCAGCAAGCGCAATTGGCGGGAGGATTGTTCGGCACAAAGATCGTGCTGAATGAATTTGTCGCCTTTATTGATCTGGGGACGCTTGAAGGTTTGACGGATCGCAGCCGCGCAATTGTGACCTTCGCCCTGTGCGGCTTTGCCAATTTCTCTTCCATTGCAATCCAGATGGCAGTGACAGGCGGTCTTGCGCCCAACCAGCGTCCGGTGATTGCCAAGCTGGGCCTCAAAGCTCTCGCCGCTGGCTCGCTTGCCAATTTGATGAGCGCGGCGCTGGCCGGATTGTTCCTGCCATATTAGGCTGGCGCGTATCATGACCACAATTGCTTCTGTCTCGATTGACCAGCCGCTTGAGAACATTGCCGATGCGCTGGGCCGCTCGTTTAGCGAATATGGCTTTGCCGTCATTCGCGATCACGGCATCCCACAAGAGCTGATCGACAAGGCGGACGAACTGTCCAAAGCTTTCTTTGCTTTACCCGAGGAGGCGAAGCGCGCCTACAAAATCGAGGGCAGCGGCGGCGCGCGCGGCTATACGCCTTTCGGGACGGAGAAGGCGAAGGATGCCGATGTGCACGACTTGAAAGAGTTCTGGCATGTCGGGCGCGAATTGCCGCAAGGGCACAAGCTTGCTGAATTTATGGCGCCCAATGTCTGGCCGTCCGAAGTCGCAGGATTCGAAGAGACGTTCAGTGCGCTATACGCAGCTTTCGACAAGGCAGGATTGAAGGTGCTGGAGGCGATTGCACTGCATCTGGGCCTCGATCAGCATTTCTTCGCGCCGACTGTCGACAATGGCAATTCGGTCATGCGGCTGCTCCATTATCCGCCACTGGGCGATGATGCACCCGAAGGAGCGATCCGCGCAGCTGCCCATGGCGATATCAACACGATCACGCTTTTGCTGGGCGCAGAGGAGGCGGGATTGGAGCTGCTCAAGGCCGATGGCGAATGGTTGCCGATACCGGCAAGCGAGGGCGCGCTGGTGGTCAATATCGGGGACATGCTCGACCGGCTGACAAACTCCAAGCTGAAGTCCACCACGCACCGGGTGGTCAATCCGGCAGGCGATGCGGCGCGGCGTTCGCGCTATTCCATGCCCTTCTTTCTGCATTTCCGCCCCGACTATGTGATCGAGACGCTCGAATCGTGCATCGAACCGGGTCGAGAATCGGAAGCGCCTGAGCCGATTTCGAGCCATGAATTCCTGCTTCAGCGCCTGCGCGAGATTAACCTCGCTTGAGTTTTCCCCAGATGGGGCGATTCCGAAGCACTTTCCGAGAAAAAGGAATCCATGTTGCGCTGCGGCAACATAGGTCAATAAATGGCGGATTTCTGCGGGTTTAGGGTGAACTTAGAGCCTGCCTGTTCGAGGCGTTTCAAGATTGGATCGTGCAAAGTCATGGAATCGTCACATAACTGCCTTTTGCGCGTCTTCGATCACGCCTAACGCGTGCTCAGTTTCGCGTCTCCTCTCCCATTTCTGACGCGAGCATTCAGGATAGAACCAAGGGGTATCCGTCATGAAACTCAAATATCTTCTCGCAGCCAGTGTTGTCTCCCTGACAGCAGCGGCAACTGTCGCCACGCCTGCTATGGCGCAGCAAATCACTTCGGGCATTGAAGGATCGGTCGCAGATGAAACGGGCACAGTTCTGCCCGGCGCGACTGTCACCATCACTGACACGCGTACAGGTGCGCAGCGGGTTCTGACCGCTGGCAGCGACGGCGCATTCCGTGTCGACGCATTGCAACCGGGCGGCCCCTACACTGTCACGGCGACCGCTGCTGGCTTTGAAGGGCAGTCGGTTGAAGACGTCTATGTCAGCATTTCGGGCAACACCGAATTCAGCTTCCAACTGGCCTCGACCAGCGCTGGCGCATCCGACGATGTCATCATCGTCACCGGCGCGCGCGCTAATGTTACCCAGCTGGCGGTTGGCCCGGGCACAGCGTTTGACACCGAAACACTTGAAGCGTTCCCGTCGATCACCCGTGATGTTCGCGATATTATTCGCCTCGATCCGCGCGTTAGCCTAGAACGCAACAATGAAGTTGACCGGATTTCCTGCCTCGGCGGAAACGACCGTTCAAACACTTTCACTGTTGATGGTATCATTCAGGCGGACGTGTTTGGCCTCAATGGCACACCGTTCGCGGCGCGCAACTCGCTGCCGCTGCCGTTCGACGTTGTCGAGCAGACATCGGTCGAGTTCGCACCGTTTGACGTTGAGTATTCCGAATTCACCGGCTGCCTCGTTAACGTGGTAACCAAAGCCGGTTCGAACGAGTTTTCCGGCTCTGCATTCATCACCTATTTCGACGAAGGCTTCCAAGCTGATCAAGTCGAGCAGGCAGATGGCTCGGTTGAGAACTTCAATGGCGGTCAGGAAAAGCGCTGGGGCGTAACGCTCTCCGGCCCGATCATCAAAGATCGCCTGTTCTTCTCGCTCGGTTATGAAGAAACCGATCTTGGCGACGGCTTCAACGATGGCCCGACAGGGTCGGGCGCAGGTAATGAAGAGCCTTTCGTAACGCAGGCTCAGTTTGACCGTTTCGCCAATATCGCCAGCACCGTTTACGGTCAGGACATTGGCGGACTGCCAACCCAGCTTCCTGAAAGCGCTGTGCGCTATTTCGGACGGCTCGATGCGCAGGTGAACGATGACCATCGTCTGGTCGCGACCTATCAGCGCCTTGAGGAAACCAATATCGAGGACGATTTCGGCCCGGACAACTTCACTGGCCTCAACAGCTTTGAAGATGAAGGCACGATCTCTGACTATTACTCGCTGCAGCTCTATTCCGAATGGAGCGACAGCGTATCGACCGAACTGCGGGTTAGCCGCGCCGAAGTGGGCGACCAGCAAAACCCCGTTGGTTTTGGCGAAGCCCAGGCGGCTAATCCAACGATCCGCCTTGCAGTGGGTGTCCAAAATCCCGGCCAAGACGGCATCCTTGGCACTGGTGATGATGACAATGGCATCCTCTCGACCGGCCCGGGCATCTTCCGTTCAGCCAACCAGCTCGACACCAAGATCGATCAGGCTCGCTTCATTGTGAACGTGGACGCCGGACGCGGTCACTTCATCAAGATGGGTGCAGAGATCAACGATCTGGAAGTGTTTAACCTGTTCGCGATCAACGCGACCGGCACGATCTTCTTCCAGAACCTCGACGACTTCCAGCAAGGTCTGGTCGCTCCTGGCTTCTTCTCAAGCGTGTTTGGTAGCGCGGACGACCTGGCCGATGGCGTTCTGGGCGGTGCAACGATCGCTGCGACGCCAACGGGCGACATCAATCAGGCAAGCGCGACTTTCAATCGCACGATCTACTCGGCCTTCATTCAGGACGAGTGGGAAGCCACCGATCAGCTCACGCTGACCGCCGGTATCCGTGCCCAGCTTTATGCTGGTGACGCGCCGACCGCCAACCCGCTGTTCTTCCAGCGCTTTGGTCAGACCAATTCGGTCAGCTTTGGCAGCCTTGATCCGGTGATCCTGCCGCGTTTTGCCGCGACTTATGAGCTGGACAATGAAGGCTTCTTCAGTGGCACTCGTCTGACCGCAGGCGTCGGTGTCTTCTCCGGCGGTGATCCGGTTGTGTTCTTCTCGAACGCGTTTTCCAATAACGGTTTCTCGACTGCAAATGGTGACACGTTTGATTGCGCACCTGGCCAGCTGACAACCGATCCGGCTACTGGCCAGATCGACGTTGTAACCGGCGGCAATTTCACCGGTATTCCTGCCTGTGCGATTGCAGCGGCATCGGCTGGTGCAGCCGCCGGTCGGGCAGATACCCAATCGACCGATCCCGATTTCGACATCCCGACAGCGGTTCGTGCCAACTTCGGCATCGCAACCGAGATTGGCGCAGAAAGCGGTTTCTTCAGCGGCTGGCGTTTGAACGCGGACTACATCTACACCCGCTTCAACGATACGCTCAGCATTGTCGATCTGACGCAGGTTGTTGATCCAAGTCAGGGTCTCAACGGCTTCACGGTTGATGGTCGCCCGATTATCCGTCCGATCGATCCGCTCAATGCGGGTTGTAACGCCACTTTGGTGGACAATTCGCCGCCAACCTATAGCGGCGTAACGGCTGCATGTTTTGGCACGCGGATTGATGACTTCCTGCAGCTGACCAATGGTCGCAGCTTTGACAGTCACAACGCATCGCTATTGCTCTCCAAGCGCTTTAGCGAAGGTCTGCTGACACAGGGCGGCAGCGTGAATGTCAGCCTTGGCTATGCGTTCAGCGATAGCGAGCAGACGATCAACTTCCGTTCGTCGACCGCTGGCTCGAACTTCGACAATACGCCTGCATTTGATCGCCAGAACTTTGCGGTTTCGCAGTCCGGCTTCGAAACACGGCACAATATCGTGGCAGCGCTCAGCTTCCGGGAAGAATTCTTCGAAGATTTCTCGACCCGCATCGGCCTGTTCTTCCGCGCTCGTGAAGGCCGTCCTTACAGCCTCGTGTTTGATGACGGTCGTCCGCAGTTCACCGACAGCAGCTCGAGCGAGCAGAACATCCTTGCTTACATCCCGACAGGGTTGGGCGACCCGAACCTGTCACCGCTGAGCGATCCGGCAGCCGTCACTCAGTTCCTCGATGCGATCAATGATGGCACAGGTCTGATCAATTCGCTGAACTGTAATTTCACTCCTGGTGAGACAGTGAAGCGCAACCAGTGCCGCAATGGTTGGTCGTATGATCTCGACATGCGGATCAGTCAGGAACTGCCCTTTGTTGGCAGCCTGACCGGCCTTGTAAACGACCGGGTTGAGCTGTTTGTCGATTTCGACAATTTCCTCAACCTGCTCGACAGCGGCTGGAACACCCAGCGCGCGCTGGGCGGGTTTGATGGCCGTGTTGATCTTGTCGATGGCAGCTACGACCCGCAAGGTCGCTATGTGATCACCAATTTCAACAACAGTGCATCGGAGGCCAACACCTTCGAATCGAGCACCGCTTGGCGGATCCAAATTGGTGCGCGCTACGAATTCTAATTCGCGCCATTTGGTTTGAAACAAAGAAGCGGCGGGGCCTTTAACAGGTTCCGCCGTTTTCTTTTGGGCGTTTTGCTTGAGTATGTTTCCACTCTGGCGCGCGAATTTCGAGCCTTGGCCTTAGGCTGCGCGCAACAGGTCCTTTGCCAGCTTTTCGCGCACTTCGCTCTCCACGCCCGATCTCAACGCGCGTTCAAAAGCTGCAGCCTTGTCGCCCAGATCATCCTCGCCAAACAACCCAGCGGTTCCTGCCAGATTGTGAACCATGCGAATGAGATCCTCCAGATTGCACCCGGTCAACTGCCCCGCGCGCAAGGCGGTCGCTACCGCTTCAAGCGCTTCGGTGCGGCGTTGCTGCCATTGATGTTTGAGTGCGGGTGAAGGCGAATGGTCACCTGGTTCGAGGGCACGGCGAAAATCCTCTTCCAGCCTTGTGCGATTAACCGATGGATCGGCTTCGAGCGAGGGGCTATCTTGCGCAACAATAAGCGCGGCATCGGATGGCGGAGCGTCAACATCCTCGTCATCGACAATCCGCGTTGGAAGCCAGCGCTTCAAAATCTCCAGCAATTCGTCAAACACCAGCGGCTTCGCGATATGCGCTTGCATTCCTGCATCGCGCGAGGCGGCGATATCTTCGGGAAAGGCATTGGCGGACAAAGCAATGATCGGCAATTGATCAGCGCGCAGACCCTCTGAACGGATAATCCGCGTCGCCTCATAGCCATCGCAGCCCGGCATCTGGATATCCATCAGCACAAGATCAAACTGTTCGCTATGCATCTGCGCCTCGAGAACGCGTGAAATCGCCTGATGCCCATCATAGGCGGTCGAAACTTTCTGTCCGCAGCGTTCAAGCATTGTGCGCACCAATGTCCGGTTGATCTCGTGATCCTCGACCAGCAGGATATGCGAGGCGGGCGGAAGATTGGCAGATTGCGCATTCATTTGCGGCGAAGGGCGGCGCGGCTCATCGGGCAACTCGGCCGCTTCGTTGTAGGGTAGGGTGAGAACAAAGCAGGTTCCCACACCAAGCTCGCTCTCGACATCGATATAGCCATCGAGCAATTCGGCCAGCTCGCGGCAGATCGAAAGACCCAGACCCGTGCCGCCAAAGCGCCGTGCGGTGATGTTTTCCTCCTGCACGAAAGGGTCAAAGATCGACTCCAGCCGATCCTTTGCAATGCCAATACCGCTGTCGCGCACGCGGATTTTGAGCACTTCCTGCTCCACCTCGCAGCCGATTTCGATCTTGCCTTGCTTGGTGAACTTGACGGCATTGCCGATGAGATTGAGGATGATCTGGCGCAAGCGCTGCCCGTCCGACATGATCAGGAGCGGATCTTCGTACTCGGTAACCGCAATTTGCAAGCCCTTGCTTTGGGCTGTTGCGCGGTGCAGTTGCGCGCAGTCTGCAACCAGCGCGGAAAGATCAAGCGGTTGATGGTCGATCACAATCTGCCCCGCTTCGATTTTGGCAAGGTCGAGAATGTCATTGAGCAGCATCATCATCGAGCGACCTGATTCAACTATCAGCTGAACCTGCCTTTCCTGCTCCTCGTCCAGATCGCTTTGCAGCATCAGTTCCGCGAAACCGAGTACGCCGTTCATAGGCGTGCGGATCTCGTGGCTCATATTGGCGAGGAAGTCTGACTTGGCGCGGGTCGCATCCTCGGCATGGCGGCGCGCGCGCACCAGCAATCGTTCCAGCTCTACACGGTCTGTCACATCGCGCGAGGAGACCATGATCCCTTCAGGCTCGCCCGTCTCGCGGTTGCGCGTGATGCCGCAATTGGCCTCAAGGTAGACAGGGCGACCGTCCATATCGTCCTTGAACCGGCGATAGGTGATGCGTTCGCGCTCGCTCGCCCCGCTCAGCAAATTTTGTTCCGCACGCAAGATCGTCTCGCGGGCTTCAGGGTGCATTCGGGAACTGGCGCGCTGACCAAGAAATGAGGACGGGTCTTCGCCGGTAATCTCTTTCACCGAAGGCGAAGCAAAGGTGCAAAGACCGGTGAGATCATAGCGGAAGATCGCGTCCGTCACATTCTCGGTCAGCAGGGCAAGCTGGTTCTCGCGGTCGCGCAGGTTTTCCATCATCCGCTCGCGCCCTTTCAGGATCGCTGCGACCGGAAGTCCGGTGAAGAAGCTGGCCGCCATTAGGCATTGAAGAACGATCAATTGTTCTTCGACGCTGCCCGTTGCGGCATTGACCGGGCCATATCCGGCATAGGTCATGCCGGTTGCGATGGCGCTGATCGCAAGGACGCATATCGCTGTGCCAAAAGCGCCCAGCCGGAACGCATGAAGAAGAACGATTGGCGGGATCAGAAACAGCAATGGTGCGCTGGAGAAATAGAAAATCATAATTGTTGTGAGCGCCCCGCCGCTAAGTATGGCGATACGCTCTGCAATAGCAGCCCCGCTTTGCTGGTAGGTTTCCTCGTGGCGACGGCGAAAGGCGCCAATGGCAAGCAAGATCATCGGTACCATGATGATCATCCCGAGCGAATCTGTGAGAAACCAACCGAGCCACACATCATAGCCGATCTGGGCAGGAGTGCTCACCACCAGCATTGCGATGGTGCTGGATGATACAGTGGCAGCAATCCCGCCAACCGCGACAAAGCCCATCAGATTTCGCAAATTCTCCATATCGAGCCTTGGCCCGAAAAAGTGCCGCATTGCGAATACTGCAATCGCTATCTCGATCATATTCGCGCAGGCAAAACCGACGGCTTGCCATATCGGGAAATCCGCCATCAGATTGGCGCTGCTGCTACCGATTAGCAGTGAGGCAATAAACCAATGTTCGCCCGGTTTTGGCCCTCGGGCGAGAAGGAAAGCTGCTGCCACCGCATTGGGTATCCACAAGGTCGCAATCGGCCCGGAATGGCGCGAAATGGCGAGTGAGCCCAGCGCCAGCGCGAAAAAGACCAATCCACCGGCCAACGCCACACCAGCCTGCTTAAGCGCTCTGGTTGGCATGGCCGAATGGGCTGGCGCAGGCGCGATGGACGGCAAAACGTTTCTCACATCCGCAAGGAGCGAAGTTGGCGGCTGCATTCTCTTTTTTGTCCTTTGCGGCTACAGCTTGCGTACAGGAGGGTGGGCATAGCTTTGCCACTATTGTCTGAAGGATCCGGCGTTTGAGCAATCAGGGTTTCTCCCGAATGCGGCACCGCCCACGCTGGTGGGTGATCGTCTTGATCGCGCTGCTTCATATCGGCGTGTTCTACGCCCTGATGCGTGCGCTTGCGCCTGACCTCACGGCGAGTGTCGAGCGCGATGTGACCTCCGCCTTCACAGTCACGATCACCACGCCTGAAGAGAAAGAGCCAGATCCGCCGCCCCCGCCCCCGCAGGAACAAAAGCCCGAGCCGGAAGAGGGCGCGCAAGGCGCACCGGGTAAAAAGGCCAAGCCAAAGCCTGTCGCCCAGCCCACTCCCAAAGTTCCGCTCAAGCAAGACAAGCCTGCACCGCGCGCGACATCGACCGGCAAGCAGGATCGCTCCGGCGCACGGGACGAGGGTGAGGGTACGGGCGCTGCTGGGCAGGGCGAGGGCACTGGCAGCGGCAATGAAGGAACGGGCAGTGGGAGCGAGGGCAATGGCAGCGGCCCGGGACGCTCGCTCGTGCCGGTTGCCAAGCCTTCTGTCGCCTCGGGCGAGCTCAACACCGCCAGCGATTTTCCTGTCCCTCAAGGCGGGCGCAGGACGCGTTTTGGCAAGTCTGTTACGGTCGCCTTCACTGTGACGACTGACGGGCGAGCGAAGAACTGCTCGGTTTTAAGGTCGCAAGTTGATCCACAAACCACGGCAGCTGTGTGCCCGTTGGTCATGCAGAAAATCCGCTTCAAACCGGCCACGAATAATGCCGGAGAGCCGGTGGAAGCGCGTTATGGCTATAAGGTCGATTTCAGCGCGCGTTAGGTAAGCGATCCGCACGAAAATCATCGCCGTAACGCTTTGCCAAGAAGATTGCGCTATACCGCCAAGCCATGACCAAGGATTTGATCCATCCCATTATACTTTGCGGCGGCAGCGGCACGCGCCTGTGGCCCAAGAGCCGCAAAGCCAGGCCCAAGCCGTTTCTGCCGCTTGTGGGCGAGACGACGCTGTTTCGCGCTGCGTGTGACCGCTGTGATGATGCGGCGCAATTCGCTGCGCCGATGGTGGTGGCAGGGCCGCAGCATGTCGATTTGATAGCAGAGCAGGCGAGCGATGGCGTGAGCGTGATTGTCGAGCCGGCCGCGCGCAACACGGCGCCTGCAATTGCCTTGGCCGCGGCAAAGCTCGATCCGCAAGCGATCATGCTGGTGTGCCCGTCCGATCATCATATCGCTGACACCATGGCGTTCCGGCAGGCAGCCCAAATCGCTGCCGATCTGGCGCGCAAAGGTTCTTTGGTGGCCTTCGGGATTACTCCTGACCGGCCCGAAACCGGCTATGGCTATATCAAGCAGGGGAAAGCGCTGGGCGATGGCTTTGTGATCGAACGCTTTGTCGAAAAGCCTGACCTTGCCCGCGCCGAGGCCTTTCTGGCCGAGGGTGGCTATTCGTGGAATGGAGGCATTTTCGTCTTTCGCGCTGGGCAGCTTCTCGACGAGCTGTCTGCACACCGCCCTGACATGGCGGAGAAGGTCAAAGCCAGCATTGCTGAAGGCTCATCCAAGGGCATCGAATTTCACCCCGCAGCTGATCATTTCAAGGCGATCGAAGGCGATTCCATTGACTATGCCGTAATGGAAAACACCAAGGCTGCGGCCATGGTGCCGGTTTCAATGGGCTGGTCGGACATTGGCGATTGGGCAGCGCTTAAGGCGGCGCTTGAATGCGATGCGCAAGGCAATCACGCCCCAGACAATGCCGAGCTGATGGATTGCATGAACGTGCTCGCCGTAAGCGACGGCCTGCGGATTTCAGCGGTTGGTCTTGAGGATTTGATCATCGTCGTGGATGGCGATGACATCCTCGTCACACGGCAGGGGCACACACAAAAGGTTGGCAAATTGCGCGGAGCGAGCGAGCAATGAACGCACCCATCTCTTCAAACGGGCGGGTCTTGCCGACCCGTATGGTCGAAAAAGTGTGGGGCCGCGATGCTCTGCCTGCGCCTTTCGCAGCACCTGAAGGCCAGCGGATTGGCGAGATCTGGTTCGAACCGCCGCCCGAACTTCCCAGCCTGCTCGCCAAATATCTCTTCACCAGCGAGAAATTGTCTGTCCAAGTGCATCCCTCCGCCGCGCAGGCGAGGGCAGGCGAGGATGGCAAAGAGGAATGCTGGTTGGTGCTCGATGCGGAGCCGGATGCGCGGCTTGCGATTGGGTTCAAGGAACCGATTTCGGGCAAGGATATGCGCGCCGCAGCGCTCGATGGTTCAATCGAGGAATTGCTCGAATGGCATCCGGTTGCAGCAGGTGATTTCTTTCATCTGACGCCGGGCACTGTCCATGCCATCGGGCCGGGTCTGTCGCTGGTTGAAATCCAGCAAAATTCGGACACGACATTCCGCCTGTTTGACTATGGCCGCCCGCGCGAGCTTCATCTGGACCGCGCGATTGATGTGGCCGAGGGAACGTGTTTTCCTCAAGAGCGCCGCGCGCGCATTGCCCAAGGCACGTCATGCCTGCTCGATGGCGAGCATTTTCGGCTCGACCGGCTTGTGGGCGCGCCCGATAGCGAACTTGCAAGGCATTACAGCGAAGGGTTACTCGTGATGCCGCTCGAAGGGTCTGTCCAGTTGGGCGAACAGGTGATTACAGCGGGTGATTGCGCCTATGCCAGCAGCCTAGACCAACTCGATTTCGCAAATGCTGGTGTCACGCTACTGACGCGTCCCAACGCCGTGTAGTTTGGCAGCGCGCTCGCTACCGTGTGTTGAGCAGCGCGCTCAATATGTCATCGCTGCTATAGGGTTTGCACATCATCTGGTCTGATGCGAAGCCCGTCGCCATTGAACTGGTATCGCCATATCCGGTCGCCATTACAAAGGGCACGCCGCGTCTTTTCAGCTCGCTCACGATACTTTCGCTGGTCTCGCCGCCCAGATTGATATCCACGAGCGCGAATTCGGGTTGTTCGCTTTCAATCGCATGCAACGCCTCGCTGACCGAGGCAACCGTATCGATCCGCTTGACGCCCAGTCCGCGCAGCGAGCTTTCGGTGTCCATCGCGATGACCATGGAATCCTCGACCAGCAAGACATGGCCGGGCACGCATTCGCGCCGGTTTGATGGCGCGGGTGCGTTGTCGCCAGAATGCCCCGCGAGCGCTGAACTTTCCTTGTCAGACACCAGTTCGCCTTCGGGTTCGATCAGGGCTGAGCGGTCTTCCACCATGCTGAAAACGTAGCAGGTCGGAATGTGAAATTCGGCTTCCAGCCCATGCGTATTAAACCGGAGTTTGGCCTTGCCTCGCAGCTCGAACGGGATCGATTGTTCGATAATCGTGCGGCCAAATCCGCGATGCGAAGGGGTCGCGATAGGCGTGCCGCCGGTCTCGCGCCAATGGATCGAGAGATGCCCCTTTGCTAACCGCTCCACTGCAATCACCAATGCGCCGCGCGCATCGCAAAGCGAACCATGTTTGACCGCATTGGTCATCATTTCGTGGATGACCAGCGCCAGAACCGAATAGGCCGATGGAGTGATCAGAATGTCTTCACCTTCAAGCAAGACGCGATTGAACCTTTCGTTGAGATAGGCCTTCGCTTCGGTGCGGATCAGCGCAAATAGGCTGCTGGGCGCGCCATCGGCCTGCAATATACGGTCATGCGCGCTTTTTAGCGTGCTCAGCCGGTTGCCCACCATTCGGATATATCCGCAATCATCGCGGCGATCTCGCTTGGCATCTGATGCGGGGTTTGAAAGGGGCTCGCGCGAGCGTGCAACGGTATTTGAGATAAGCGCTTCGATGGTTCAATCCTCCGCATTAGGGCGGGTCGAAGCGCGTCCATGGGTGGTGATCCCGCCACCATAGAACCGTCATCAACCGGCCAGTGAGATGCGGGCTATATGCAGCGTAGAAAATGCATGACAACCTCGTGAAACCACTTGGTTACCGGTCATTTTCGAGCAGTTTTTGGCCATTGTCGCGCAATGCGCGCTCGATAATCGGCTTGAAAAAGCTAAGCGCGGGGGGAAGCTCGAAATCGATCACGACATTATCATCGGACACTTCGATATTGCCTTCCAGATTCTGGCCCATCGCGGCGACAGAAAGATGCATCACATCCTCGCTGTTCCACTGCGTATTAACCTGTGCCATCCCGCCGGGAATGTGATCGGCAATTTCGGGACTGCGTTCGCGCAGGCGGCGGCGCACTTCCTCGCGTCCGAGCGTATGGGGCAGGGTCACGCGCATCAGCTTTTGTCCTGCCCCAAATCTTTCAGGGCTTCATCGCCGCCATAACGATACTCGAGATAGCGATCCTTGATCGCGAGATCATCGAGCGCGCCCTCGGCCAGCCGCCGCGTCACGCGGTCAATCTCGCCGCTGATCTTGGTGAGGCTATCGGACAGCCGGTCATCAGCCGATTTGCCGACATGCTTTTCACCGCGCAAATGCTCAGGGATTTTGCGGTAATTGTCGATTGTTTCGGGGATGTATTCGCCCACCAGCTCGCGCACTTCGGCAACCGAAGGGTGGGCTTGGTCAACGGTGGCGAGCTGCGCGCCGAGCCCGTCAAGCTGAACGCCCAATTGATCGACCAGAGTGACGGCGGGGGCGGGCAATGCAGGGCGCTGCGCCTCGAGCCACAATTCGGTGCGTCCGACCATTTGCGAGGCGTCACCCTTCGTCAGATCGGCGCGCTGCGGGGTCTTCATCCTTGGATATTTGCTGAGGAGATAAAGCGCGACGAGGGTCGCAATGCCGGTCGCCATAATTCCGCCAAAGCCCAGACCGCCAATGACCCATCCAACGATAGAAGCGCCGATCCACAGCGCGCCGACACCGATGGCGACATTGCGGATTTTCTTCAGCGTGTTCTTGAACTTCAGCTTTGCCGAGCCCTTGCCAATCGAGCGCGAGGGGACTGCGCGATGCGTGCCGCCCTCATCGCGGTTGACGCGCAAGGATTTGCCCGCTGCGCTCAATATCTGGTCGGATTGGGGAGTGCTATCGACCATTGCGCTCAATTCTCTAGCGCCAGCAGCGATGTGTCCGCAGAGACTTTGGCTTGCGCCTGAGCTTGGCCTTCAGCGCGCGCGATATAGCCTTTCGACTTCTCCACCTCGTCCGACAGAGTGGTGACGGTCTGCTTCATGCTTTCGAGCGCACGGACCTTGAAATCGTCCACTTCGTCCATCGTCTCATAGATGTTTTGGAAGGCGCGCTGGAGTGTTTCCATCGGGATGGTCGATGATGCTGCCTGCTCGTGGATTTGCCCGGTCTGCTCGCGCAGCAAAGTGGAGGTGGAATCGATAATATTGGCCGTCGTCTCGTTGAGCGAGGTGATCTGACCAAGCACAAGGCGCTGATTGGTCATGGCTTGCGCCACTGTCACTGCCGTGCGCAGAGCGCCGACCGTGGTGGTGCTCGCCCGGTCAACGCCTTTCACAAGCTCGACATTGTTCTTCTTGACCAGATCAAGCGAGAGATAGCCCTGCACCGAAACCGCCATTTGTGTGAGCAAATCCTGCGTGCGTTGGCGCACATAAAAGAGCGCGCTTTCGCGGATCGCTTTGGCCTTTTCGGGATCGGAAGAATCGAGCTCAAGCGCTTTTGCTTCCAGCCGCTCGTCCAATGTCTTGGCGATATGGATCATCTGCTCCAGTTCGCCCATGGCTTCCCACAATTTCTGCCGCTCGACATCAATTGCGGCATTGTCCTCGTGCAATTCCTTCTTGCCCGAGGCGAGGCGATCCAAAATCGCCTGAATATGGCCTTGTGCCGAAGTGTAGCTGTCAAAATAGTTTTGCAGCTTGTTGCCCCACGGAATGATGCCGAGGATCTTGCGCCCCGTCAGCTTGCCCTTGCGGCCCGGATCGAGATCTTCAACCGTGCGACGAAGCTCGGCCAGATCAGCGCCCACGCTGCCATCGCCATCCATCGAGCGCACCGGACGGTCGAGAAAGCGGTTGGACATGGCGGCGGCTGCACGGATTTGCTCCTGCCCCATGCGCGTAATCTGATCGACTTTTTCGCCAAAAGCGGGTGAATTTGCGTCTTCTGCGACCAAATCAGCGACAAAACTGTCGACTTTGGTGTCAAGTTTGGACTTTTTCTCTGGCTCGACCGGCACAAGCCCTGCGGCTTTCTCAGGCGCAACAACGGGAACCGGATCGGGCGGGGTCAGCTCAAAATCGGTGGCGGTTTTGGTTGTGGTTTCCTGAGTGCTCATCGTGCGTAAATTGAACTCCCTATGGGCGCAAACTGCATGCACCTCTCGCTACTGTATTAGTGATCTAAGACAGGAACTTCAAGAATTGTGCGCGATTGCGCGGCAAACGTCCATGCTTTCCTCAAAGTGCAATCGCGACTAAACGCGCAATAGACCAAGAATTTCAAACGGGACATACCAGCGTGAACAATCCTGCACCCACCACCAGCACCAATTTTAGGCGCGTGGTCTTCTCCTTCCAGCGCTGGTGGGTTGAAGATGTGATGGGCACGGTCGACCAGAACGCCGTGATCGAAAAGCGACGCGCGGAATGCCCCTTGTCTGCACGCTATCTGTTTATGACTGCGATGTCGGGCGGGATTGCCGTTCTGGGCCTGCTCTTGTCATCGCCAGCCGTTGTGATCGGGGCGATGCTGCTCTCCCCGCTGATGGATCCGATTATGGGGATCGGCTTTGCATTGGCGACAGGCGATTACCGCTGGCTGCGCCAATCGGCGAGCACGCTGGCGTGGGGCACGGTGATGGCAATCGGGCTGTGCGCTGTGGTGGTGTTCCTCTCCCCGCTGACGGACATTACCAGCGAGATTGCTGCGCGAACGCGGCCCAATTTGTTCGATTTGCTGGTGGCGCTGTTTTCAGCGCTTGCAGGAGCCTATGCGATGATCAGAGGGCGCGACGGGACGATTGTGGGCGTTGCGATTGCCACCGCTTTGATGCCGCCGCTGGCCGTGATCGGATTTGGCCTAGCGACGTTTAACTGGACAGTTTTTGGCGGGGCGCTTCTGTTGTTTGTCACCAACGCTGTCACTATCGCGCTCACCGCATGGGGGATGGCGAGGATTTACGGCTTCCATTCAACGCTGGATGAGAAGCAATCGATGTTCCAAAGCGCGGCTGTAGTCGCGGTGTTCGTCGCACTGGCAGTGCCGCTGGGCTTTTCACTGGTCGAGATCGGGCGCGAGGCCCGCGCGACCCAGCAAATCCGCACCGTTCTGGCAGACACATTCTCACCCACAGCGCGCATCTCGCAGCCGGAGATCAATTTTGCTTCTGATCCGGTCACCGTGTCCGCATTCGCCTGGACGACCGAGATCATCGAGGATGCCGAGGCCAAGGCAGAGGCCAATCTTGCCGATCAATTGGGCGAGTTGGTTGACGTCAACCTTCAGCAATTCCTTGTGCAGGATGAGCGCAGCGCAGAGGCGGCGCAAATCGCCTCGTCCAATGCGAAGGCTGAAGCAGCGGAAAGCGACCGCGTCGATGATCTGGAACAGCGCTTGATGCTGGCTGCGGGGGTTTCGGATGGCGAGATCGTGATTGATCCGCAGCGCCGCCGCGCACTGGTGAAAGCCAAGCCTTTGGACGGGGCATCTCTGGCCACCTATCGCGCTCTGGAGCAGCGCATTGCCGCTTCAGAACCCGACTGGCGGATCGAGCTGACCCCGCCGGTGAACGCGCTTGCTTCTGCTGAAGCACTGCCGGCGATCACAATGGGTGAGGACGGAGAGCTGTCTGAAGACGGACGAAAGGCGCTCGACTATGCCGCATGGGGCGCGCAGCGTTTCGATCTGCCGGTAGAGCTTTCAGGGCGCGAGGAGGAAATGGCCAAAGCGCGTGCCTATCTTGAAGAGCGCGGCGTTACCGTGCAGGCCGAGACAAGCGAGAGCGAGATGCGCGCGAGCTGGGGCCAATAGCTGGAATAAGTAGCGGCGTTTAAGCTGCCAATTCGAGCGGGACAATCTCGCCCGACAGATATAGCTTCTTCGCCTTCGCGCGGCTCAATTTACCTGAGCTTGTGCGCGGCAATGTGCGCGGCGGAACCAGTTCAACCACGCAGTTCATGCCTGTGACAGAGCGGACCTTGTCGCTGATCTGTTCGCGCAATTTCACCCGCTCTTCTGGGTCGGAAATGCGGCAATGCACCAGCACAGCGGGCGCTTCCTCGCCATTCTCGGTCTCGACCGCAAACGCGGCGATATCGCCGTGATTGAAGCCGGGTAATTGCTCGACCGCCCATTCGATATCTTGCGGCCAATGGTTCTTGCCATTGATGATGATCATGTCTTTCGCGCGGCCCACGATGAACAAATAGCCATCGGCGAGATAACCCATATCGCCCGTATCGAGCCAAGCCCCGCCTTCTCCATCTAGGACGAGGCAATCCTCGGTCGCTTCCTCATTGCGGAAGTAAGAGTGCATGACCGAGGGCCCCTGGCACCAAACCTTGCCGATCTGGTGGTCGCCCTTTTCCTCGCCATTTTCGCCGCGAATAACGACTTTCATATCGGGCAGCGCCTTGCCGCAATTGACGATCGCGCGGTAGCGGGCAGGGCGCGACAAATCGCGCGGGGTTCCCGCTAGGCGCTCTTCCTCGACCAGCTCGACGCGGATCCCTTCGCCTGGCGGCATAACAGTGACAGCGAGCACAGCCTCGGCCAAACCGTAGGAAGGCGTAAAGGCGCTGGCCTTAAACCCTGCATCGGCAAAGGCATTGACGAAATTCTGCATCACGTCGGGCCTGATCATATCCGCGCCATTGCCGGCAATCCGCCAGCGCGAGAGGTCAAACCGTTCGGCCACATTGGTCTGGCTGGAAATGCGGCGGGCGCAAATATCATAGCCGAATGTGGGCGAATAAGAACAGGTGTTGCCTTCGTTACGGCTGATCATGTCGAGCCATGCCAGCGGGCGGCGGGCAAAGGCATCGGGCTTCAAATAATCGACCGAATATTGGTTCGCGATCAGCGACAGGAAACAGCCGACAAGGCCCATATCGTGATAGAGCGGCAGCCAGCTAACGCAGCGGTCATTATCGCCCAGTTTCATCGAGACGGCATGGCCGTATAGATTATGCAGCAAAGCCTTGTGGGTTACTGCAACGCCGGTTGGAAAGCGGGTCGAGCCGGAAGAATATTGCAAATAGCAAATATCGTCAGGCTCAGCTTTGGGAAGCTCGCAATCGGGCGCATCGCGCTTTTCAAAGTCTTGCCAGCTTTCGCTCGCGCAACCTTGCTTTGCCGCGGCCGCGCCTGCCATTTCAGCGATTTCTTCGGGGAACAGCAGCAGTGCCGGGTCAGAACTGCTCAATTGCACGGCCAATTGGTCGATAAAGCTGTCTTTCCCGCCAAAGCTGGTTGGCAAGGGCAGCGGAACTGGCCACGCGCCGACATAGACACAAGCGCAAAACAATGCGGTAAATTCAGGTGCGGTTTCCGCGATCAGCGCGACGCGGTCTTCCTTCTTGATGCCATAAGCAATCAGGCGGCGCGCCATCACCAATGCGTCTGCACGCATTTCGGAATAGGGATAGGGCCGTTCAAGATTTCCACGCATATCGTGAAAATTGAGGCCCTTTTCGCTCTTCGCGGCATAGTCAATCGCGTCCGTGAAGGTCGCAAAATCGGACCTCACGCGCGGCAAAGGGCAATCATTCGGCGTCGGCTTGAGAGCGGCGTCGGTCATTTTTCCTTGCGATACCCGTAAGTTACAAGCGGTGTTACACCCACCAATTGTTCTCCCCCATACTGCGAAAACCCGATCGCGTATGTTCCAATCTTTGCATTCGGTATAGAGTGTGGCACGAATAAGGCGAAATGGTTTCACCCGAAACAAAAAAGGGGCGCAAACGGCGCAAGGTTCGTCCGCTGGATGAGGCCAAATTGCGCGATCTGGCGCTGTCTTATGTGGCGCGTTTTGCCACGACTGCGGCCAAGCTGGAGGCCTATCTCAGCCGCAAAATCCGCGAGCGCGGGTTGGCCGAGGAGCTGGAAGGTGCGGATATTCCCGCATTGGTCGGGCGCGAGGTCGAGCGGTTGGTGGAGCTCAAATATGTCGATGATGAAGCTTATGCGAAGGCGCGTTCGGGCAGCTTGCTGAGGCGCGGCTATGGCAAGCGGCGGGTGAATGAGGCTTTGCGCCACGCGGGCGTTGATGAGGCCGTGCGCGAGGATAATGCGCCGGGTCAGGCGGCGGCGCGGCGCGCTGCCATCGTGATGGCGCGCAAACGCCGGTTCGGCCCCTTCGACCAAGCAAACGCCGCGATTGATCCCGATGAAGAGCGTGCAAAACTCGACCCCAAAATCCGCGAAAAGCAGGTCGCGGCCATGCTGCGCGCAGGGCATAGTTATGATGCGGCGAAGGCTGTGATAGATGCGCGATCCGAAGAAGAAATTGCAAGCTGGCTTGACGAAGCGGGCGAGGATCACGAGTAATCGCACGATGGCTATGTTTGATCTCCCCCCGCCGCAGTTTTGTATCCGCGCTGCACCGATTGTATTGATGCTATCGGCTTGCGCGCCGTCGGGCACGGCAGAGCAGGCCCCCATTGTGCCGACGCAGCAAGCGCAATCGGCAGTGCATCCTGTCTCCGGCCTTGAGATTATCGATGTGACTGTGGCCAGCGGCGAGAAGACGCATGTCTTCGCCACCGAAGTCGCCCGCACGCCTCAAGAACAGGCCAAGGGATTGATGTTCCGCACCGAGCTGGGCGATTTTGAAGGGATGCTGTTCCCCTCCGACACAGCGCAGGTCAAAAGCTTCTGGATGAAGAACACGCCGCTCTCGCTCGATATCATTTTCATCGGGGCAGATGGCCGCATTATCAATATCGCGGCGAACACCACGCCCTATTCGCTCGAATCCTCTTTGTCAGAAGGGCCGGCAATTGCTGTGCTGGAGCTGCGCGCGGGCCGCTCGGCAGCGCTCGGGATCAAGCCGGGTGACATGGTGAGCTGGCCGCAATAGCGCGCTTGCAATAACCCTTCACAGATTTGCACCCTTTGCCCGCTATCATGGTGCGATCACCGCTTGGCGTAGCCGGTAAAACAGGCTAATCGCTGCGGCCATGGGTCTGTTTGGAAAGATATTCACCTGGTGGGATGGCGCGACCATCGGCACGCATCTGTGGTCTTGGCGCAAGGGCGAACGTGTCGGCAGTGACGCGCAAGGCAACATCTATTACCGCTCGCCTGCCAAGAAGAACGGGCGAGAGCGGCGCTGGGTCATCTATGATGGCGCGAATGATGCCAGCCGCGTACCGGCGGAATGGCACGGCTGGCTGCATGGCGCATTTGACGATGTGCCCGAAAGCCAGCTTCCTCCGCCCAAAATCTGGGAAGCCGATTACACGCCCAATGCCACGGGCACGCCTGAGGCTTATCGCCCGCAAGGCGCGCTGGAGCGCGGCGGCAAGCGGGCGCGGGCGACCGGTGATTATGAAGCTTGGGATCCCGCCGCGAGCGCAGAGGGCTGACCATGCGGCGGATTACAGGGTTTTCTGGCGGAGTGATGGCGCTTGCACTGGCGGCTTGCAGCAGTGAGGACGCGCCCATAAAGCCCGAGCCTGTCGAAACCGAAGTTCCTGAAGAATTGCAGCAGGCCCCTGCGCCCAAGCCTGCCGATGGGGAAGCAGAAGATGCCGCCGCCGAAGCGCAGATCGGCACACCGATGGAAGATCGGGTGGCGAAGATCGGCCTTTTGAACAAGCGCAACAATGTCAGCACCGATCTTGAGATGAAGCCGGGCGAGGCCAAGCGCTCCGACGATGTGATTGTCCGCGTGCAAGCGTGCGAGCGCACCGCGCCATGGGAAATGCCGCAAGAAACCGGCGCCTTTGTGCAAGTCTTGGTGCAAGACCGCTCTGACAATGAGTTCAAGACCGTGCATTCAGGCTGGTTGTTCAAGGAATCGCCCAGCCTCAACGTGGTCGAGCACCCTGTCTATGACGTGTGGGTGAAGGATTGCGAAATGCGCTTCCCGGGCGAAGATGCTTCGTCCGCTACCTCATCCGATAATGACGAGGATAGCTGAGTAGCGCATTCGCTCATCAGATCGGCATAGGCCTGCGGCAGCGGCGCATCCGGCTCTCCCCCAGCTGCGCGGACAAGTTCCAGATAGTTGGCCTGCGGCATTTCAACCGCGCCCATCCGTCCGAGATGATCGGTCATAAACTGGCAATCGAGCAGACGATAACCGCCGCGCCGCATCAGCGCGACGAGCCATGCCAGCGCAACCTTGCTGGCATTGTCAGCGCGCGAGAACATGCTCTCACCGCAAAAGACGCGGTCGAAGCTGACGCCATATAGCCCGCCGACGAGTTCGCCGCCCTGATCGGGACCATTTCCATCGGGATCACCGCGCCAGCACTCCACGGAGTGCGCCGCGCCTTCTGCATGCAATTGGCGGTAACTCGCCTCGATCCGGTGGCTGATCCAGCTGTCGGGATGATCGGGGCGGGGCTGCGCGCAGGCATGGATGACGGCGGCGAAATCGCGATTGACAGTGACGTGATAGCGTTCCTGCCGGATGATCTTGCGCAAGGAGCGCGAGACATTGAGGCCGTCCAAGGGAATAATCGCGCGCTCTTTCGGCTCGACCCAGAACACCTCGTGGTCATCGCGGCTGTCCGCCATCGGGAAGATGCCGTTGCGATAGGCCAGCAAAAGCATGTCGGTGGGAAGGGGCGGGGCGAAGGGCGTGTGCATTGCTTCGCCCATTATAGCACAAGTGCCAAGGTGGTGCGCCTGTTTCTGGGCGCCTGTTTCTG
>CAZJAG010000007.1:38609-40459 GCA_964543735.1 uncultured Porphyrobacter sp.
GGTGAAGCCGCGCTTGCTTTAGCGCGCGCGCTCGCCTAGAGCGCTTTCGCCCATGCAGGGGTGTAGCTCAGTTGGTAGAGCATCGGTCTCCAAAACCGAGGGCCACGGGTTCGAATCCTGTCACCCCTGCCATTTATTGTTTTCGTTTGACCTCCAAACGCCGGGCGCGAGCTGCCCCGCTCGCGTGGCTTCGCCGCACAAGCGGCGGCGCGTGGTCGCGCTTGCGGCCTTTAGGCCGTTCGAGGGAGGATAGCGCGCTCCCCCGCGAGGGCGCGCGCATCCAAAGACGCCGATTAATACTCGTTTGGCTCTTCGGGCGTATCCGCATGGAAATCCTTGCCCGCAGTCTTGTCACCTTGGGCAAGCTTGAACACCACGCCCGACAGCAGAAGCAGAGCGAGCAGGTTGGGCAAAGCCATCGCCGCGTTCGAAATATCGCCCATCCGCCACACGGTCGTTAGGTCTGCGCTCGCGCCGATATAGATCACAACGCACCACAGCACCCGCCAGATCATGTGGAGGATTTTCTCGCCGCCACGGGTCGAGCCGGGCACACGGTCATAGATGAAAGTGATCGCGCGCTCGCCATAATAGCTCCACGTCAACAATGTGGTGAATACGAACAGGATCAGCGCAATCGAGGCGATCAGCGTTCCGATAGCAATGCCTGCAATCTGCACAGGGAAGGCCGCTGCAAAAGCGCCGCTGGTCATCGCGAAACCTTGCAAATCGCTTTCCCATGCGTGCTTCACAGCTTCGCCGCCGCCAGTGAAATCGCCCTGAACGGTCAGGATCACCAGCGCAGTCATAGTGCAGATCACCACCGTGTCGATAAAGCAGCCCAGCATTGCCATACGACCTTGCGCCTCTGGATCATTGGTCTGCGCCACAGCGTGGGCGATTGGGGTGGAACCTTGGCCCGCCTCGTTCGAGAAAAGCCCGCGCGCCACACCTGCGCGAATGGCGATAATGATCAGCGCTCCGGCAAAGCCGCCGGTTGCCGCTGTCGGGTTAAAGGCGGAATAGAAAATCAGTCCGAAAGTTGCGGGGATATCCGCAATGTTCAAGATAAGGGCAAGCAGCGCCATGACGATGTAAGCGCCCGCCATGAAGGGGATGATCTTCTCGGCGACATTGCCGATCGATTTGATCCCGCCAATGATCACAACGAAGACTGCAACGGCAACAATCGCGCCGCCCACAGCTTCGGAAATACCGAACAGCTCGTTGAGGCCATCAGCCACAGCATTGGCCTGAATCGAATTGCCCGTGATCATTGCCGAGAACAAAGTGCCTAGACAAAACAGGATTGCCAGCCACGTCCATTTCGGCCCCAGACCCATCATAATGTAAGTCATCGGCCCGCCGCGATAGACACCGTCCGATGTCTTCTCGCGGTAACGGATGGCGAGCGAGCCTTCGGCAAAGGCAAGCGCCATGCCAATCAGCGCCGTGATCCACATCCAGAAGATCGCGCCCGGTCCGCCCAATGCGAGCGCGGTGGCGACACCGGCCAGATTGCCTGTGCCCACTTGCCCCGATAGCGCGGTCGAAAGCGCAGCAAAGGGCGAAATTTCGCCATCGCCTTCACCCTTGCGGCTTTTGAACAGACCGCCAAAGGCGCTGAACAGATTGCGCAAAGGGTAAAATTTGAGGCCCGCCATGATATAGAGGCCAATGCCAAGAAGGATGATCACCATTGGCGGGAAGGGGATAATTTCAGCCCCGTTCCATGTTCCGCCCCAGATAAAGTCCGAAAGATTGACCACGCGGTCTGCAAATGTGACCGGTGCTTCGCCTGCTGCTGCCATGGATGGCTTCCCCTCTTCGCGTCCCTGATGCTCCTGCGT
>CAZJAG010000007.1:40559-41799 GCA_964543735.1 uncultured Porphyrobacter sp.
GGTGCTTGCTTTTGCTTTGCGTGCGGCGTAAATGCCAAGGCGTCTTCCGACATTGGAAATATAAAAGCCCTCTCAATCTTGAATTGAGGCGGCCCAAAGTCCTACATGGTCTCCATCTCGAAAGACACGAACAGTTTTTTGCAACCGATAAGAGGCCGCCCATGGCTGAAGATAATGCGACCCCAACGCCGACGCCCAAGAAGAAGGGCCCGTCGCCTGCTGAATTTGTGAATCAGGTTCGCACCGAGACGAGCAAGGTCACTTGGCCAACGCGCGAAGAGACGGTTCGCACAGCGATCTTCGTCTTCATTCTGGTGGTCATCCTCTCGCTGTTTTTCCTCGGCATCGACACGCTGTTTGGCGGCGTGGTCAATTGGCTGCTGTCTTTGGTCTAAGGCCTTTGCCTAGGCTGCAACACCACATTTGAAGGTAAGATAATTCATGGCTCGCTGGTACATCATCCACGCCTATTCCGGTTTCGAGAACAAGGTGCGCGACGCGATCATTTCAGAGGCCGACCGGCTTGGCCTGTCCGAAGCGGTGGAAGAGGTTGAGGTTCCAACCGAAACCATCACCGAGGTGAAGCGCGGCAAGAAGGTTCAGGTCGAGCGTAAGTTCATGCCGGGCTATGTGCTGGCCAAGCTGAAGATGACCGATGATGTCTATCACCTCGTGAAGAACACGCCCAAAGTCTCTGGCTTCCTCGGCAACAATAACAAGCCGCAGCCGATCAGCGAGAAAGAGGCGGCGCGTTATTTCGGCGGAGTGGAAGAGGCGAAAGCCGCTCCCAAGCAGGATATCCATGTCGATTACGAGATTGGCGACAGTGTCAAAGTGCTCGACGGGCCGTTTGCCAGCTTCAATGGCGTGGTCGAAGAGCTTGATTTCGACAAGGCGAAGGTCAAGGTTTCGGTTTCGATCTTTGGCCGTGCGACACCGGTTGAGCTGGACTTCGAACAGGTCGAACTGGTCAAGTAGGCGGCTCTGGCTGCACCGGCCCGAGCGCAATCGCCCCTGCAATCATCTGATTGAGCTGGGGCGCGAAATTCTGCGCGATTTGTTCGCGGTCGGCCTCGCCGAACAGCGCCGCCAGTGTCGGGCCTGAAATCGCATAATAGTGGATTGCGCCCAGCAATTGATAGACCAGCGCCAGCGCCTGCGCGCGGCTGGCTTTGCGCCAGCCCGGCAATGTGCCCACCCGCCAGATCAAATCCTCCAGAAAATCGGCCATGTACCAATG
>CAZJAG010000008.1:0-5173 GCA_964543735.1 uncultured Porphyrobacter sp.
GCGTCGGTGCTGACTTTGAGGTTGGCCTTCTCTTCGTCCGAAAGTTCGATCTCAACCACGTCTTCGGTGCCGCCTGCGCCGATCACTGTGGGCACGCCCACATAGAGCCCGTCTAACCCGTATTTGCCCTCAACATAGGAGGCGCAAGGCAGGATGCGCTTCTGATCGCCCAGATACGCCTCGGCCATGGAAATCGCCGAAGTTGCAGGCGCGTAATAGGCCGAGCCATTGCCAAGCAGGCCAACGATCTCGCCGCCGCCCTTGCGGGTACGGTCAACAATCTCGTCAATCTTGCCAGCCGAAACGCCCTTGATCTTGGCGTAATCGTCAACCGGAATGCCGTTCACGGTAGTGTAGCTCTTCACCGGAACCATGGTGTCGCCATGGCCGCCCAGCACGAATGCGTTCACGTCCTTGACGCTGCAATCAAATTCCCAAGCGAGGAAAGTCGCGAAGCGCGCTGAGTCCAAAACGCCCGCCATGCCAACGACTTTGTTGTGCGGCAGGCCGGAAAATTCGCGCAGCGCCCAAACCATCGCGTCCAAAGGATTGGTAATGCAGATCACGAAGGCCTCGGGGCAATTGTTCTTAATGCCTTCGCCAACCGCCTTCATCACCTTCAAATTGATACCGAGCAGATCATCGCGGCTCATCCCCGGCTTGCGCGGCACGCCAGCGGTTACGATCACAACGTCAGCGCCAGCGATATCGGCATAATCGTTAGAGCCGGTGATTTTGGCGTCAAACCCTTCGACAGGGCCGCATTGCGAAAGGTCGAGCGCTTTTCCCTGCGGCATACCCTCGGCAATGTCGAACAATACGATGTCGCCCATTTCCTTCTTCGCTGCGAGGTGGGCGAGGGTGCCGCCAATCATGCCAGAGCCGATCAGCGCGATCTTTTTGCGTCCGGTTTGAGCCATAGGGGAATGTGTCCTTTGTCGCTTGTCTTGCGGGACGCGGTTGAACTGCGATGCTCAAGCGCTTTCCCCTTGCGTCCCCAAGGGTTTGACAGCGCTCATATTCCTCGATGGGTTTAACCGCGCGCAGAGCGAATGCAACCGGCAATCGCTCCATATTAGCAATAATTTATGCAAGCGCTTCGCAATAGCAACAAGCTCTCGCAGGCGAGCGTCCTTCGCGCACGGGACTGCACTGGTTCAGCACGATATCAATTGGAAGTGGGGCGGCTAGTGCGGCAATTTAGCCGACAGCGCGGATCGGAACGCCTTCTTCGCGTTCTTGCGCTAGCAGCATTGCGGCAAGATAGTCTGGCACAGCGCGGCTGAAATAATAGCCTTGGCCAAGATTACAGCCCGCCTTGCGCACTTTTTGCACCTGTTCGACTTCTTCAAGCCCTTCGGCGACGATATCCATGCCCAGCTGCGCGCCCATTTCGGCAACGGCGCGAATGATCGCTTCGCTTTTCTTGCCGACATCCTTGCCGGAAACGAAGCTGCGATCGACCTTAATTTTCGAGAACGGGTAGCGGTTGATATATCCGAGCGAGGAATAGCCCGTACCAAAGTCATCAAGCGCAAACTTTACGCCGCGTTCGGAAAGGTCTTCGATGAATGCGCTGGTCGCGTGATTGTCATCGACGAACAGGCTTTCGGTTACTTCAAGCTCTAGCCGCGAGGGATCAAGCCGAGCTTCGCGCAGGGCGCTGATAATGCCGAGCGCTGCACCTGGAGCACGGATCTGCAAGGGTGAGAGATTGACCGCGACCGAGACATCCTCTGGCCATTGCGCCGCAGCGCGCGCAGCTTGAGCGGTAATCCAATTGCCCAGCGTGACGATAACGCCCGTCTCTTCAGCCACCGGGATAAATTCATCGGGGCGCAGCTCGCCCTTTTCCGGGTGGAACCAGCGCACGAGGGCTTCAAAACAGCGGATACGGCCCGTTTCCAGATCGACAATCGGCTGGAAGAAGATCGAGAGTTCTTCGTTCTGGATTGCCTTTCGCAATTCGCCCTCGATCTCGCGGCGGCGGATAAGGTCACGGGTCATGGAGGGGTCGAAGAATCGGGTCTGGGCGCGGCCGCCGACTTTCGCATGATAGAGCGCAAGGTCAGCCGATTGCATCAGCCCATCGGCATCATCGCCATCTTCGGGAAGCAGCGCAACACCAAGCGAAGCGCGCACTTCCAGCCGGTCGCCATCGACGCATACCGGGCGCATGATTTCTGCATGAATTTCACTAGCAATCATTTCGCTGTGCTTGCGGTCGTTAATCGGGCTGAAGATGACGAACTCGTCGCCGCCAAAACGGGCAACGCTGGCATCTTCCGGGCAGACATCGCGCAGACGGCGAGCAACTTCGGCGAGCACGCGGTCACCGGTCTGGTGGCCGAGCAGGTCATTCACTTCTTTGAAGCGGTCTAGATCGATCCAGATGATCGCATATTTCGACGATGCGTCGAGGCTCATCATCGTCTCGACCATCGCATGGTTGAGGCCTGCCCTGTTGGCCAGACCAGTGACGACATCGGTGCGTGCCAGAACACGCATCTTGTCCGCCAGCTGCGCGCTGGTTTCGGCAGAGGCGATCGAATCGCGCAGCACCTTGAACACATTCATTGTGATTGAAGCCATTGCGGGGAAAAGCAGTAAGATCGTGATGAAAAGCGCGATAAAGGCTGGGCCGCCCACCATCAAAGAAACCACCATAATTGGCGCGCAAACGAGCCCGAGTTGCCCCAGCGCAATTGCCGGTCGGCCTGCGTTGCGGGCGCAAATGCCGACCCCATAGCCAAGCGCGTTGGCGACCATCAGGACTTCTACAGCGGCACTGGCTTCATACCATATTGTCATTGCTGCAATCACACCGAGAGAGGCTGCGTAAGTGAACGCCCCAATCTCGTAGATCAGCTCTAGCTGGCGGGTGCTTTTGTCGCTGCTGTCTGGCGACAGACCAATGGCCGCGGTGACGCGGGCGACCGCGATGACGGTGAGGATGATGCAGGCAATGTATAGACTTTGCAGACCCGAGACCCACGCAGCAATCGCGGTTGAGCCAACCCCGTTTGCGGCACCAATCGCGAGACTGGTGGGCTGGGTGTAAAGCGTTTTGACAAGCGTATGACGAACCCGCGCAGAGAGAGTGTCTCTACGATTGCGCCGCTTTGTAACGGCGCGCAAAAGTCCTAGTGCCTTAGCCTTTACCATCCCTTGTGCCATAAGCGGCACTGGTCACCGAATGGTTAACGCTGCGCTTACCACTTATAGCAATCTTTAACCGAGCGCGCGTCAGCAAGACGCTGGCCACAATTCAGCTATCTGTTTTTCAACAGCATTTATGGCTGATGTTAAGCGGAGGAACTGGCTTCCGCGGTGTCCAGATTTTTTCGCGCTTGCGCTGCCATCCGCCGGTCAAGCGTGCGACAAATGCCCAGCCACCAGTCATATCGCGCCCGATCACCGTCGAAAAAGGCACGTTCAGCTTCGCGCCGTGCCTCTCGCGCAGCGCCCAATCCGAACTTCGCAAAATAGCGCAGGGCCGCGTGCATGACTTCTTCATTGGCAATCACCATTTCGTTGTCATTGACAGGCGGCGCCGTTTGAACCTGCGAGCTCAGCTGGGCAGCTGAGAGAAATGAACGGTGACGCAGGCGTGCTGGCAATGAAGTCATGCGAATGGGTCCTCAGCTGTCGCAAAGCAGTAGTGAAGGCGCACTACTTGACGGAGAGCTAATAGTTGGTGTGATCTTAAAGTTGCCCACTTGTTAACCCCGGTTAAGTGGCACCGCTTGGGTGACCACCGCAATCAGGGTGAACCCTTATTCAGAGCCCTCGGGCGTGGGCGGTGTGAAATCGGCAGGCTTGTTGATCCATTGTCCTGAATTGCGGAATTCCGGACGGATCTGACCCGATTCAGGCTGAAGCGTTTCATCGACAAAATTCTCGACCGGTGCAGGACTGCTGGGCGAGGTGGGAGTTGGACCTGCGTTCGCTGTCGGGACGGCGGCAGCTGCAGCCGCTCCGCCTGAAGCCGAAGCGCTATTGGCTCCGATGCCTGCGCTCTCGGCCATTTCCGGCACAGAAGTAATCGCGCTGTTGCCAGCGCTATAGTCGAACGAGGCCCCGGCTGTGTCGCTCGGCAATGCCGGCGCTGGCGAGCCCAGATTGGGCGCCGGGATGCGCTCGCTACCGGTATAGCGGTCAGCAAATGCGCCCGATCGGCCATTCTTGCCGCGTAGCTTGTAGAAGCGGTGCGCGCCGATTGTACCGATGTGATCGAGCGATGGGGCCCAATAAGGATTGACCCAATTGGTGTGATAATGTGTTGCGAGGCCAACTGGCTTGTAAACCTCGCCAGCCAGAGCGCGTGCGGCATTGCTTTGCGCACGGGCCCAGCTGTTCTTGCCCGGCTTGCGGCGCAAGGAACCATCGCAGGTGAAGCTGAACTGGCAACCGGTGCGCCGGTTCGACCCTTCGAATACCACTCCGCACACGCTGTTGGGCCAAGCCGAATGCGCCACACGGTTGAGCACCACTTGCGCAACAGCCTTTTGGCCTGCCTGACTTTCGCTTGCCGCTTCGTAATAGATCGCCTGCGTCATACACTTGAGCGCGCGGGCTTTGTCGATGCCGCTACCACCCGGATTGAACGCAGCTGCAGTCGGGCCTGCATCAATCGGTGTGCCAAATTCGGCGATCTCTGTTGCATCAGGAGCGTCGGCCGGATCGAGGTTTGGCAAGTGATAAGCCACATCGGGCGTATCTTCGAGATAATAGAAGGCCGAACCGGGAAAGCTTTCGCCGCCCACTTCGAAAGGCATTTTTGCAATGCTCGGGCTGTCTGCACGCGCAAGGCCAGCAGGTCCCGGGCCCCATTGCGACCAATCGGGCGCAGACCACTCTTCAGGCGCGGCCATAACCGGCGCGGCAATCGCGACAGCCAGCACCAGAAAGCGCTTCCCGTAGGAGCGCGTTCCCTTAGGTTTTGAAGGGTGGAATTGGGGTTCGATCGGGTCAGCCATGGCAGTAAAGGTGCGCTATCCACAAAAGCTGCGAAAATGCGAGCGCTCTCTCGGCGGCGTCCCGAAAACGAACAGTGGCCGTCAATAAGTTAATTCTTGTCTCTTGACCCTTGGGGTGGGCATAGACACGCCGACTGGCGACAAGGGGATTTTGTGCGTGCCGATCGGGCTTTGGAAAACGGGTTCTTCGGGGC
>CAZJAG010000008.1:5273-26318 GCA_964543735.1 uncultured Porphyrobacter sp.
GACAAGGGGATTTTGTGCGTGCCGATCGGGCTTTGGAAAACGGGTTCTTCGGGGCTGGGGGCGGCGGCGTTAGCGCTGGCCTTGACGCTTTCCGCCTGTGCCCAGCCATCGCCTCAAGGCGAAAGTTCAGCCCAGCAAGTGCCCGCAATCGTCAGCCTCAATCCTTGTCTCGATGCAATCCTCGTCGAGATCGCCGATCCTGCACAAATCCTTGCGCTTTCGCATTACAGCCGCGATCCCGATGCCTCATCAATGGATATCGCGCGCGCTCGCAAATTTGGCGTGACAGGGGGAACGGCTGAGGAAGTGATTGTGCTCGATCCCGATATCGTGCTCGCCAGCAGCTTTATCGCACCTTCGACACGGCAGGCTTTCGAACGGCTGGAGATTGAGGTCGAGACATTTGGTAGTCCAACTAGGATTGAGGAAAGTGTCGCGCAGATCGTGAAACTTGGAAAATTAAGCGGCAATTCTGACAATGCATCAAAGCTGGTGGCGGAAATTCGCGCCGCGTTGAGCAGGGATGAAACTGGCCGCGCACCTCCCATCCGCACCGCTTTGTGGCAACCGGGGCAAATCGTGCCTGGAGACGCCACGCTGATTGCACAATTGCTCGAGCGCAATGGCTTTGCCCTCGACAGCGCGCAGCGCGGTTTGGGGCAGGCGGGGCACATTTCGCTAGAGGCGATGCTGGCCGACCCGCCCGAATTGCTCCTGATAGCAGGGGCAAGCGAGGGGCAGACCCATTCCGCTTTGAAAGCGCTGAGCACGACACGGGTCGAACGGCTTGATCCCAAAATGCTCTATTGCGGCGGGCCGACGATCATAGCAGCACAGCAGCGTCTCGAGGCGATTAGGGACAAGGGCACATGAACCGCGCTTCGCTCATTTTTGCAGCGCTCTTGCTGGTCGCCTTTCCGCTTTCGCTCCTTGCAGGCCGCGTCTGGATCGATCCTTCAGATATTGCAGGCTCGGGGCCCAATGCAGCGCTGATCCTGATGGAATTGCGCATGCCGCGCGGATTGCTGGCGGTGATCATTGGAGCGGGGCTGGGCGCTGCTGGCGCGGCCATGCAGGGCTATTTGCGCAACCCGCTCGCAGACCCCGGCTTGTTTGGCATCGCGCCCATGGCAGCATTGGGAGCGGTGGCGAGCTTCTGGTTCGGCTTTGCCGCAAGCGCTTGGGCTCTGCCGATTGCGGCGCTGACCGGCGCCGCGATGGGCATGGCGGCGCTGGCTTTGATCGCTGGACGAACGCCCTCGGGCGCAGGCGGCGGAATCGCGCTTTTTACGCTCGCCGGATTGATGATCGCCAGCCTTGCCGGCGCGCTGACAGCTTTGGCGATCACATTGTCCCCCAGCGCCTTTGCGATGAGCGAGATTGTGATGTGGCTCAACGGCGCTTTAACAGACCGCTCGTGGAACGAAATGTGGTTGGCCGCTCCGCTGACATTGATAGGAATTGCAGTGCTTGTGGCAGCTTCGCGCTCGCTCGATGCGCTCACATTGGGTGAGGATGCCGCGCGTTCGATGGGTGTCGATACAAGCAAGCTGTTATGGCTGTTGGTCATCGGTGTCGGGCTGACCGTGGGAACGAGCGTCGCGGTTGCAGGGATCATCGGCTTTGTCGGCCTGATCGTGCCGCATCTGGTGCGCCCGCTGACCGATCGCTTGCCATCCAGCCTGATCGTGCCCAGCGCGCTTGCAGGAGCATTGCTGGTGCTGGTCGCGGACAGCATTGTGCGCGTCCTACCATTGGTAACAGAATTGCGACTTGGAATTGCCCTGTCGCTGATCGGCGCGCCGTTCTTCCTTTGGTTGCTCCTCAAAATGCGAATGGGGCGGATATGAGCTTGAGAGCCGATAGGCTGGCATTGAAGCGCAGTGCTTCACTGGTCCTGAAAGGCGCGAATGCGGCGCTGAAGCAGGGCCAGGTCACTGCTATTTGCGGCCCCAATGGAGCGGGCAAATCTACGCTATTAATGGGGCTTGCAGGATTGATCGAGCCGGAAAGCGGCGCTGTGTCACTTGATCGACAACAGCTTTCGCAAATATCGCCGCAAGCGCGCGCACAGCGTATCGGGTATCTTCCACAAAGCACTGATATTGCTTGGGATGTGTCGGTTGCAAACCTTGTGCGGCTGGGGCGAATGCCGCATCGTGATCGCGGTGAGGGTGCGGTTGAGGCGGCGATCAACGCGCTTGATCTGGAGCATTTGCGTGAACGGCCCGCCTCGCAATTGTCAGGCGGTGAAAAGGCCAGGGCGTTGCTTGCCCGCGTCCTGGCTGGCGAGCCGGAATGGATATTGGCAGACGAGCCGCTGGCTGCGCTCGATCTGGCGCATCAATTGCGTTTGCTCAGTCATCTGCGCGCAGCTGCGGATGAGGGCGTTGGCGTAGTGTTGGTGCTGCACGATCTGGCGTTGGCAATGAACTATGCAGACAGGGTATTGGTCTTATCCGAAGGCGGCATTGCAGCCGATGGCGCACCTTTTGAGGCGATGTCAGAGGAGATCATCGCTAAAGTCTGGGGCGTTGACGCTCGCTGGATCGGCGAGAAGGGCGCGCGCGCATTGGTCACCCGATAGGCGCGCGCTCATCGTTGCATCATTCGTCCTTCAAGCCGCGGCTCACCAACATCGGCGTAACATCAGGCTGACGACCAGCGAAATTCTGGAACATCTGGAAATAGTCCATCGTTCCCCCGCGGCTCAGCACAGTCTTGCGGAAATGCTCGCCATTTGCCCGCGTCAGCCCGCCATTGTCGAGGAACCATTTGCGCGAATCCTTATCGAGCATTTCGGTCCACAAATAGCTGTAATAGCCCGCCGAATAGCCCGAGGGCGACGAGAAGATGTGGTTGAAATAGTTGGAGCGATAGCGCGGCGGAACCAGATCAATCTCCAGCCCCAATTCCTCCAGCGAAGAACGCTCGAACGCGTCGACTTTTTCAGCCGTGTTGATAGCCGCTGCTTCCTCAGCAGAAAGCGCATGCCATTTCATATCGAGCAGGGCAGCGGTGACGACTTCGCCGAAATCATAGCCCTGATTGAACTTGCTCGCATCCTGGATCTTGGTGACGAGCTCAAGCGGGATCGTCTCGCCTGTCTCGTGATGCTTGGCATAGTTTTGCAGCACTTCAGGATAAGTCGCCCACATCTCCAGCACCTGGCTGGGGTATTCGACGAAATCTCGCGCTGTGGCTGTGCCGGACAGGCTTTCATAACGCTGATCCGCGAAGAAGCCGTGCAGCGCGTGCCCAAATTCGTGGAATGTCGTCTCGACCCAGTCAAAGCTGACCAGCTGGGTTTCGCCAGCGGGCGCTTTGGGAATGTTGAGCACATTGTAGATTACTGGCTTGTTGCCAGTAAGGTGGCTCTGGTCGACAAAATTGCTCATCCACGCACCGCCGCGCTTGGAAGGGCGCTGGAACGGGTCGAAATAGAACAGGCCAAGCTCTGACCCGTCTTCCTCAAACACGGTGTAGACCCACACATCCTCGTGATAGACGGGAATGTCGGTGCGGCGCTTGAAGGTGAGTCCAAACAGCTTGTTCGCCGAATAGAAAACGCCGTCCTCCAGCACTTTGTCGAGCTGGAAATAATTGGTGACTTCGCCTTCGTCATAGGCGAATTTCTCTGCCTTCACTTTTTCAGCGTAGCGATACCAGTCCCACGGCTGGACCGAGAAATTCTTGCCATCGGCGGCAATCCGCTTGTTCAGCACTTCCGCCTCGCGCCGCTGGGTCGCGGCAAGGGCAGGCACCATCTGCTCCATAAAGCCAAGCGCTGTCGCAGGCTTCTTCGCCATCCGGTCATACATTGTGTAGCTTGCCCAATCGGGCTGGCCGAACAGATTGGCCTTTTGCGCACGCAAGGATGCGATTTCGGCGAGCAGAACGCGCGTGTCATTCTCGCCGCCCTGATCGGCGCGATAAGCGCTGGCCTTGAACAGACGCTCGCGAACATCGCGGTTCTCAAGCGCAGGCAAAAGCGGCTGCTGCGTAGTGTTCTGGAGAGCAAGCGCATATTTGCCATCAAGCCCCTTACTTTTCGCAAGCGCGGCTGCACCTTCGATATCGCTCGCGGACAATCCGGCGAGCTCTTCCTTCGTATCGACAATCACTGCGCCATCGACGGTTGCATTGCGCACCTTCTGGCTGAAATCGGTGGTCAGTGTGGACAGCTTGCCATTGATCGCCTTGACCTTCTCGCGCTCTTCATCGGTGAGCAGCGCGCCCGCATGAACCATGCTGGAATAGGTTTCCTCCAGCAATTTCGCATCTTCAACCGTCATCGTCATCGAGGCGCGTTGGTCATAGACCGCTTTCACGCGCTGAAACAAAGCTGGGTTGAGCGTAATCGAGTCAGAATGGGCTGAGAGCTTTGGGCTGATTTCCTTGTTGATCGCATCCAGCCCGTCGGTCGTGTTGGAGCCGGTCAGTGCGAAGAAAACGGTTGCTACACGGCCCAGCATCTCGCCTGATGTTTCCAGTGCGACAATCGTATTGTCGAAGGTCGGAGCGGCTGGATTGTTGATGATCGCTTCAACTTGCGCCTTATGGATCGCCATGCCTTGCGTGAAGGCGGGGATATAGTCGGCTTCGCTGATCTTGGTAAAATCAGGTGCGTGGAAGGGCAGGGTGCTTTCCGAAGCGAAATAGCCGGTGCCTGTGGGTATCTCAGGCGCATATTCGGCGGCTTCTTCAGCCGTAGCAAGAGGGGACACGACGCCTCCATCGGAATAGGTGGAACAGGCCGCAAGCGATGCGGTTGTGAGTGCGATCAGGGCGGTCTTGGCCAAAAGTTGGGCCTTCATATTCTCTCCGTTCGTTCGTCTGCTTGGCAAGGTCTTAAAGCGCGCGCACGAAAATAACAACGTGCTGCCAGCATGTTTCGCAAGCCGAGCGTAAATGGGCGAAGTTGAACCTCATGTGATCGTCCAAAGAGAGCCACACTGAGCCGTGCCTGATGGCCGTGGTAAATCCTGCGGGGGCGCTGGATACCACGGCCAAGGCTCCTGACAATCGCGGTGTCACGTTGCCGCTTTAGTTCAGGTTGCGACCCGAAGAACTCGCGGGAAGATGCGATCGAAGAGAGCGCTTTAATAGAGCAGCTTTGCCAAGCGCGCGCCTTAAGGTTTTCTGTAGGGGGGTTAGACATGCATCGATACGCCAGAACATGTGGAGAACATCATGGATTTTCGATAGCCCACGCATTGTCCTCTAGACTCCGCGCATTGGAAGTCCCAAGTGCTCGGGCATGGCACTCACAAAGATATCGGTGCGCGGCGCGCGCGAGCATAACCTTAAAGGGATTGATATTGATCTGCCGCGCGATGCGCTGATCGTGGTGACGGGGCTGTCTGGCTCGGGCAAATCCTCGCTTGCTTTCGACACAATCTATGCCGAGGGGCAGCGCCGCTATGTCGAGAGCCTGTCGGCCTATGCGCGCCAGTTCCTCGAAATGATGCAAAAGCCCGATGTCGAGCATATTGACGGGCTTTCTCCTGCAATCAGTATCGAGCAGAAGACAACCAGCCGCAACCCGCGCTCTACCGTCGCAACCGTCACCGAGATTTACGACTATATGCGGCTTTTGTGGGCGAGGGTGGGCGTGCCTTACTCGCCAGCGACGGGAAAGCCGATTTCCGCGCAAACGGTCAGCCAGATGGTCGACCGTGTGATGGCTTTGCCTCAAGGGACTAGGGCTTATCTGCTCGCGCCAGTAGTGCGCGGGCGCAAGGGCGAATATCGCAAGGAAATGGCCGAGTGGCAAAAGGCGGGCTTCACCCGTGTCCGCGTCGATGGCGAGCTGTATCCGATCGAGGAAGCTCCCGCGCTCGACAAGAAGTTCAAGCATGACATCGAGGTCGTGGTCGATAGGCTGGCCGTCAAAGAGGGTCTTGAAACGCGGCTGGCGGATTCGTTTGAAACCGCGCTGAAACTGGCTGAGGGGCTGGCCTATGTCGATCTGGCGGACGCAGTCGTTCCCGGACGCGAAGAAGAAGATGCAGGCGGAGGCCAAATGAAAGGCGCAGGCATCCCCGCCAATCGCATTGTCTTCAGCGAGAAATTCGCCTGCCCCGTCTCCGGCTTCACAATCGAGGAAATCGAACCGCGCCTGTTCTCTTTCAACGCGCCGCAAGGGGCGTGTGCGACGTGTGACGGGATTGGCGAGAAGCAGCTGTTCGATGAGCAGCTGGTCGTCCCGAACGAGGCGCTGACGCTCAAGCAGGGGGCGATTGCGCCTTGGGCAAAATCGAACCCGCCGTCGCCCTATTACATGCAAGTGCTGACCAGTCTTGCCAAAGCCTATGATTTTGACATCACAACCCCTTGGAGCGAGCTTGAGCCAGACCAGCGCATGATCATCTTGCACGGCACCGGCGGGATGCCGGTCGAGCTGACATTTAAGGACGGGCGCAAGCATTACACCGTGCGCAAGGCGTTTGAAGGCGTCATTGGCAATCTCAACCGGCGGCTGATGCAAACCGACAGCACGTGGATGCGCGATGAGCTGTCCAAGTTCCAGACCTCGCAGCCATGCGAGACGTGCGGCGGTAAGCGCCTCAATGAAAAGGCGCTGTGTGTGAAGGTGGCTGGAACCGACATTGCCGAGCCTGTTACGATGAGCGTTGCGGACGCAAAAGAGTGGTTCCTCGCGCTTGATGACAAGCTAACCGATCAGCAATCGCAAATCGCCAAGGCGATCCTCAAAGAGATCAACGAGCGGCTGGGCTTTCTCGATAATGTCGGGCTGGATTACCTCAATCTCGACCGGACATCGGGCACATTGTCTGGCGGGGAGAGCCAGCGCATCCGGCTCGCCAGCCAGATTGGCAGCGGGCTTTCAGGCGTGCTTTATGTTCTGGATGAGCCTTCGATTGGCCTCCACCAGCGCGATAATGACCGGCTTTTGGAAACGCTCAAGCGGCTGCGCGACCTTGGCAATACGGTGATTGTGGTCGAGCATGATGAGGATGCGATCCGGCAGGCCGATCATGTCGTCGACCTTGGCCCCGGCGCGGGTGTGCGCGGCGGCGAAGTGGTCGCCCAAGGCACGCTCAAGCAGATCATGAAGTCGAAGAAGTCTTTGACGGCTGACTATCTGACAGGGCGTAAGGAAATCGAAGTTCCCGCTAAGCGCCGCAAAGGCAATGGCCACGATCTGACGGTGCATGGGGCCAGCGCAAACAATCTCAACAGCGTAACCGGCACAATCCCGCTTGGCACATTCACCTGCATTACCGGCGTGTCGGGCAGCGGCAAATCCAGCTTCACCGTCGATACGCTCCACGCAGGTGCAGCAAGAGTGCTCAATGGTGCGCGGATTATCGCGGGGCCGCATGAGAAGATCACCGGCCTTGAATATTGTGACAAGGTGATCGAGATTGACCAGTCGCCGATTGGCCGCACTCCGCGCTCCAACCCTGCCACATATACCGGTGCTTTCACCAATATTCGCGATTGGTTTGCCGGGCTGCCCGAAGCGCAGGCGAGGGGGTATAAGCCGGGGCGCTTCTCCTTCAACGTCAAAGGCGGGCGCTGCGAGCAGTGCAAGGGCGATGGCCTCATCAAGATCGAGATGCACTTCCTCCCCGATGTCTATGTGACTTGCGAGGAATGCGGCGGCAAACGCTACAATCGCGAAACTTTGGAAGTGAAGTTCAAAGGACTGTCGATCGCCGATGTGCTCAATATGACAATCGAGGACGCGGAAAGTTTCTTCAAAGCTGTCCCGCCGATCCGCGACAAGATGGCGATGCTGAACGAGGTGGGGCTGGGCTATGTGAAGGTTGGCCAGCAGGCGACCACGCTGTCAGGCGGCGAAGCGCAGCGGGTAAAGCTGGCAAAGGAATTGTCCAAACGCTCGACCGGGCAGACACTTTACATTCTGGATGAGCCGACCACGGGCTTGCATTTTGAAGATGTGCGCAAGCTCTTGGAAGTGCTGCATAGGCTGGTGGATCAAGGCAATTCGGTCGTGGTGATCGAGCACAATCTCGATGTGATCAAAACCGCGGACTGGATCCTCGATTTGGGGCCGGAAGGCGGCGTTCGCGGCGGCGAGATTGTGGCCGCTGGCACGCCTGAGATGGTCGCGAAAGAAAAGCGCAGCTTTACCGGCGGCTATCTGAAAGACATGCTGGCGAAATAGCGCGGCCCTGCTCTAGACCTAAGCCCGCATTCCGACACAAAAATGGCAAATCTTTGCAAACCGTGATCTGCATCACGCTCGGATTGGTGACGCGGCGCTAATGTCCAAAGCACACAAGGCAGGAGGACAGGATGACGAAGAGGATTGGGCGGTGCAGTTTGCGACCCGGCATCTCCAACTCGGCGACATCTATACTTCGCGCTAAGTGCGGGGACGTCTTACGGTAACGTGATCGTATAACGCATCTCTTTAGACGCAGCCCTGATCTCGAGATGCATTTTGCGGTTCTTCCCCAGGATGGCTGGAGATCGGATCGAGAGGGAGCGGCACGCCTAGTCGGGCCAATCCTCAAAGTTCCGGACTCCAGTCATCTCTGCTTTTGGCTAAGGCCGGGCTTGCTGACATTCTAACCAATTCGGTTCTTGCCAGCGCGCGCCCCGTTTGCTTATTTTGCAAGCGGGGCAGAACAAAATAGGGGGTCGCAGCGCCATGGCAAAGCCAGCCGCCGCATCGCAGCGCGAATTTACCGTCAAACCGCTCTTCGCAGAGCCGTATTTCGTCACCAATATCGCTGATGCGATTTCGGACAAGCAAATCGCTTTCATCCAGTCGGTGACAATGCAGCAGAACCAGATGAACCATATCTCGGACGAGCTCTATCTGTTCAATCGGCCCGAGCTGAAAAGCGTGAAGAAGGCAGTGCATGAGGCGCTAGGCACTTATGCGCGCGAAGTGATGGGCGTAGAGCATGCGCTGGACGTGACGCAAAGCTGGGCGCTGATGAACCCGCCCGGTGTTGGTATGCATGCGCACACCCATTCCAACTCGATTGTGTCCGGCTCGCTCTATTACGCACCGATGCCTGATCCGCCGGGCAATATGGTGTTCGAACGCGCCAATGGCTATCAGCAGATTGATATGCGGGTGCGAGAGGGGGCGGAAAACGTTTACAATACGCCCAAGAATGCGGTCGTGCCCAAGCAGGGCGATCTGGTGCTGTTCTCAAGCAGCATCATGCATTTTGTGGAGGCGAACCAGAGCAGCGAGAACCGCTATTCGATTGCGTTCAATTCCTTTGTGCGCGGCACGATTGGGTCACTGCGCGATGTCAGCGAGCTGAAGATTTAGGCCCTGCTTGTGAACAGGGCCTAGCGCACAATCTCCATCCGCACGCGGCCATGGCCTGAAGAGATCATACCCAGCCGTTCAGCCGCGCGGCGCGACAGATCAATATGGCGCCCTTTGATAAACGGCCCTCGATCATTGATCCGCACCACCACGCTGCGCCCATTGCGCAGATAAGTGACTTTTACCTTCGTGCCGAATTTCAGCGTCTTATGCGCTGCTGTCATCGCGTTCATATTGAAGCGCTCGCCATTGGCGGTGAGCCGCCCGTGGAACCGCTTGCCATAAAATGAGGCAACTCCATTGCCGAGCGAACGGACAACGCGGCCCTTGCCGGTTGGTCCGCGCGATACTGATCGGGAGTCTGTTTCCGGCTTGGGCTTGGGTTTGGGCTTGGGCTTGACCTGCCGCTTCGGCTTAAAGCTGTCGAGATCAACCGCATCGGGGGCGGGCTGATAAGCGGTAGGATCGCTATTATATTCCTCAAACGCGTCATCGAGCGTGGGCATCTGCTGGCCTGATGACTGCGCCGGCAGTGCAAAGGATAGCGCAGCAACCAACCCCAAGGGCAGAAACGCCCGTGTGCGGCGTGACGATATGAACATGGAGACCCCTCTCTATTTTTTCGCACTATAGCGGGTGAGAGAAGCGGGCGGCAAATCTCACAGTGCCAAATGCCGCGCCTATGCCACGCTTTGCCTTGTCGATAGTGTCCGGCACCGGTGCGATTGCATGCGCACAAAAGCAAATGGGGCCGGTATCGCTACCGACCCCACTCTTACCTGCGCGTGGGCATTCTGTTGTGATGTTCGCTTCCAGCAAGCTGTCCACAATCATCAATGTCGAGCGCACTTGGCCTCTGATGTTTCCCCCTTCTAGCCGAAGCCTTTCAAGGTTCTGTCACCAGCGCTCGCGCGGGCATCCGGTCCTGTCTATCAGCGGTTCGGCCCTTCCAAGCACAAGGCTCTTCTGTTTCGCACCTGCCTTCATTCAGCACCGAGGCCTGTTTTCCTTAACGGTCAATTCGCATCCATCCCGAGTTTCGCTCGAAAGCGTCATCCAGCATTTCTGCTCCTTGGCCAGAAAACCTGCCTATCCGGAAAATCTTCTTGCTGCCTTCTCAAACGAGGTCGACTTGCTTCCGGCGTGAGCCTTTCGCTTATCTTGTCTCAAAAGCAACACGGACAAAATTCTCCGCGTCAAAAGTTCAAGAAAAATTTCGCAAATTCAACTCGTTAAAGCTGACTTCTTGAAATCGGTTCTCTCTCTTTCGATGGTTTGAGAGTGCGCCCGGACAGCGCACTTTTCAAGCTTTGCAAGGCCCACTTATCCACTTTTGGCAAACTTGCTTGTGGATACGAGTGGATAAATCGCAGGTTCGAAAATTTGACTCAAAATTCGCGACTCGCGGCTTGCCTGGCAAGCGCAAAAGGCGAGTCGATTGCCAAAATTTAGCTAGCTGCGGCCGCGTTTGGCCAGAAGCCGCAAACGCAGCGCATTCAGCTTGATAAATCCGGCGGCATCCTGCTGATCATAGGCGCCGGCATCATCCTCAAACGTGACAACGTCCTCTGAATAGAGATTGTAATTCACATCAGCCCGCCGTCCCACGACCTGCGCCTGACCCTTGTAAAGCTTCAACCGGACATCGCCCGTAACCCCTCGCTGGGAATGGTCAATCGCGGCTTGCAGCATTTCGCGTTCGGGTGCGAACCAGAAGCCGTTATAGATCATTTCGGCATAGCGCGGCATCAACTCGTCTTTGAGGTGCGCGGCCCCGCGATCCAGTGTCAGCTGCTCGATCCCGCGATGTGCGCGCGCGTAAATCTCGCCGCCGGGCGTTTCATACATGCCGCGTGATTTCATACCCACAAAGCGGTTCTCAACCAGATCGAGCCGCCCGATGCCATGCTTGCGGCCCAGATCATTCAGCGCGGTGAGCAGCGTTGCAGGCGACATCGCTTCACCATTGAGCGCAATTCCATCACCATTCTCGAACGCAATTTCGATATATTCGGGCGTTTCGGGCGCATCCTCGGGGTGGTCGGTGCGCGAATAGACATAGTCGGGCGTTTCGATCCACGGGTCTTCGAGCACCTTACCTTCGGATGAGGTGTGCAAGAGGTTGGCATCGGTCGAGAAGGGGCTCTCGCCGCGCTTGTCCTTGGGAACGTCGATCTGATGCGCCTCGGCCCATGCGATCAGCGCCGTGCGGCTGGTAAGATCCCATTCGCGCCACGGAGCGATCACTTCAATATCGGGGTTGAGCGCATAGGCGGAAAGCTCAAAGCGCACCTGATCATTGCCTTTGCCCGTCGCGCCATGGGCAATCGCATCAGCGCCGGTTTCCGCTGCAATTTCGACGAGGCGTTTCGAGATGAGCGGGCGCGCAATCGACGTGCCCAGCAAATAATCGCCTTCATAACGCGCATTGGCGCGCATCATCGGGAAGACGAAATCGCGCACAAATTCCTCGCGCAGATCCTCGATAAAGATGTGGTGATCGGGAATGCCCATCGCGCGTGCTTTGGTGCGGGCAGGTTCAATCTCTTCGCCTTGGCCAAGGTCAGCTGTGAAGGTGACGACTTCCAATCCGCGCTCAACCTCCAGCCATTTCGCGATGACCGAGGTATCCAAACCGCCTGAATAGGCGAGGACGACTTTTGTGATGTCTGACATGGGCAGAGCGCTCCTAAATCCGAAGCGGCGCAGCTAGCAGGGGCGCGTGCGGCGGGCAATAAAGAAGGGCTTGCCTCAGCCCAAAACAATCAGCGCATGAAAATAGGAAAGCCGCCTGATCCGCCCATGACGGGCCGGGAAGAGGATCAAGCGGCTTTCAGTTCTGGCGGGTCGCAAACCCAGAACATGTCGGTCAGTTCTTCGATCCTTCCCGCAGGTATTCCCCACAATAGGCCCTTCGAACGCGACAGTGATGAGTCGCAGCCGCCCATCATTTGGTTCAAACTGTTTGGCAATTTTTTTGATTTTTCTTGTTTTGACGAGAACGCGTCCGATATTCGCAAGGCAAGGCATGCGGAGGGGATGAGCAATGTCACTATGGTCAAAAGCGCGCGAGATGGCCGATATGGCCCCGCCGGAGCGCAATCGCTGGGTCGATTTCCTGCGGGCTTTGAGCATTCTGGCGGTCGTTTTCGGACATTGGCTGGTCGCAGCCCCTTATATTGACGGCGAGGGCGAGCTGATTGGCGGGCATTTGCTCGGCATTATCCCGTGGTCAGGGTGGCTGACCTGGGGCTTTCAGGTGATGCCGATTTTCTTCCTAGTTGGCGGCTACTCCAATGGCGTGAGCTGGAGCGCGCAGCTTAGAAAGGCTGAAGAAAGCGATGAGCGACCAAGTGGCCTTTATCGCGACTGGTTTGCCAGCCGCGTGCAGCGCCTGATCAATCCGGTCTTCCCCGTGCTGCTCTTGTGGGCAGGCCTTGCGCTCGTCCTCACGCAAATAGGGATGGAGCGCGATCAGGTGAGAATGGCGACCGAGCTGGCGCTTGTCCCGGTGTGGTTTCTGGCGGTCTATCTGCTGGTTACCGCGCTGACGCCATTGTCATTGTGGGCGTGGCGGAAAATGGGATTCCAATCGTTTTTTCTTTTGGTGGCGGCGGCGATTTTTACGGACTTCTATTTCTTGCTTGAGCACCAGAGCCCGCTGCATTTTGCCAACTTCCTGTTCGTTTGGGTGGGTATCCACCAGCTGGGCTATGCTTGGCTGGATGGTGCATTTCGCGGGACAGGCCATAGGATTGTCTGGTTTGTATGCTCTCTTGCGGCGCTTCTTGCTCTCACACTTGTCCCCGGTTCACCTTACCCCATTGCCATGATCGGCGTTCCCGGTGCCGAGATTACCAATTCCATGCCGCCAACTCTCGCGCTGATGGCGCTGGGCATGACGCAAACGGGACTGGTGCTGGCGCTCGAGCCTTTGGGGCGCAAATGGCTCGACAATCTTTCGGTCTGGACAGCAACCGTGCTGATGAACGGAATGATCATGACGGTCTATCTGTGGCATCTCACCGCCTATGTGCTGGTGATGGTCGCCGCTTGGTTTGCAGGCGGCATTGGCTTGGAGATGTTTCCCGGTAGCGCCGAGTGGTGGTGGACGCGCCCCGTCTGGATTGCGCTCTACATGCTTGCACTGCTGCCGATGATCGCAATTTTCGCGCGGGCTGAGCGCTCGTTTGGCCCGATCAGGGGAGGGCGCACAGTGCCTAAGCTGCGCGTTGTTTTGGGCACACTGATGATCTGCCTTGGCCTTGCAATGACAGCCGCCGTCAGCATCGCCAGCCCTGAAGGGATTACAGGCGTCAGGCTGTGGGTTGTCGCGTTGCCCTTTGCAGGCGCGGCATTGCTAGGCTTTGGCCCGGTCTATGGATGGGTGACGCGCGCCAAGGCTTAGCGCTTACTCCGCCGCTTCACGCTCATCAAAGCGCCAGCTGGGAATTTCGCCAATCGAGCGCAGCCGCTCGCTTTCGTGATGGATATATTCGCGCGTCATCGGAATGGCATTGCGGTCTTTGACATATTGGATCTGCCAATTGACCATCGTGCCATTGCGGAATGATTGCTCTGCTCCGGCGAGATAGAACAGCCACATGCGGTAGAACACCTCGTCATACATTTCGGTGATCTCTTCACGGTGGCGCACAGTGCGCTTGTACCATTCCTCCAGCGTGTGCGAATAATGGAAGCGCATCGCCTCCACATCCATCACTTGCCAGCCGAACCGCTCTGACTGGGTGACGAGCTCTGACAAGGCAGGAATATAACCGCCCGGGAAGATATATTTGCGCGTCCACGCATCGGTGAATCCGGGAGGTCCAGCGCGCCCGCAGCAATGCGAGATCATGACGCCATCGGGTTTGAGCAGCCGGTTGGTATGCTCGAAAAATTGCGGATAGTGGATCGTGCCGACATGCTCGAGCAGGCCGACCGAGGAAATCCGGTCAAACTCGCCCTCGACATCGCGATAATCGCACAGCTTGAACTTGACCTTATCAGCCACGCCCAAGGCTTCTGCACGCTCGTTGGAGAACTTGATCTGGTCAGGAGCAAGCGCCACGCCCAGCACTTCCACATCATACATCTGATTGAGATAGAGCGCGAAGCCGCCCCAGCCGCAGCCAATGTCGAGCACTTTCATTCCCGGCTTCAAATGCATCTTGGCGGCAAGATGCGCTTTCTTGTCCATTTGCGCCTGTTCGAGAGTCGTCTGCTCCGGATCATCTTCGCGATAGTAAGCCATAGTGTATTGGCGATCTTCATCGAGGAAACGCTCATACAGCTCGCGGGTGAGGTTATAGGTGTGCTCGGCATTGGCCCGCGCGCTGGTGCGCAGATTGATCCCGTCGAGCTTCGCTTTCACCTTCTGGACAATCCGAGCAAAAGTGCCTTGCGACTGGATCGCGCTGTCGCCAATCTTGGCCGTATTGCGCGTGACGAAGAGGATCATATCGCGCAGATCATGCGGTTCCTCGATCACCAGCCAGCCCCACATAAACGCCTCGCCTGCGCCCATTTGCGGATAGCGCGCGATATGCTTGGCGGCTTTCTTGTCGGTCAGCTTGATCTGGATCGGCGTGTCCCCCGACACCGCCTCGCCATAGGAATATTGCGTCCCGTCATAATCGGTCACCTTGAGCTGACCTTCTTTGATCACGCGCGTCAAGAATTTGTCGAGTAGCCACATATTTGAATTCAATCCCCGTTTGCTCTGCCCTGATGAGCAATTCGCGGACGAGACTGCTTTGCTGGCGCGCCTGTGTCAATCACAGCCTGCGCAATTCACCGCATTAGGTGCCAAGCAGTCGCCGTTCTTCCTCACCCAGATAATCGCGGGTGATCGGCAGGGCGTGGCGGCTGCGCGCGAACTGGATCTGGTAATTGCACATTGATCCATATTCGAAGACGGTGGCCGCGCCCGCCAGATAGAATGTCCACATGCGGTAAAACCGCTCATCATACATATCGATGATCGCCTGCTTATTGGCCTCGCAATTGGCATACCATTGGCGGATCGTCTTGGCATAATGGAGCCTGAGCGTCTCGACATCGGTTGCAATCAGGCGGAATTTCTGGCTCGAGGCGACTGTCTCGGAAAGGGCAGGGATATAGCCGCCCGGGAAGATATATTTGCGGGTAAAGGCATCGGTGGTGCCCGGCATTCCCATCCGCCCGATGGTGTGGAGCAGCATTGTCCCCTCATCGGTGAGCAGGTTCGCGCAGGCTTTGAAAAAGGTGTCAAACTGCGGCTGTCCGACATGCTCGAACATGCCGACCGAAACGATGCGGTCAAACTTGCGCCCTGCGGCGGCAAAATCGCGGTAGTCGACCAGCTCGATCGAGACGCGGTCTGCAACGCCTGCCTTCGCAACGCGTTCTTTCGCGAGCGCAATCTGCTCTTCCGACAAGGTGATCCCTGTCACATGCACATCATAATTTTGCGCAAGGAAGATCGCCATGCCGCCCCAGCCGCAGCCAATGTCGAGCACTTTATCGCCCGGTTTGAGCGCCAGTTTGGCCGCAATATGCGCAAGCTTTGCCGTCTGCGCTTCGTCCAATGTCATGTCATCGCGCGGCCAATAGGCACAGCTATATTGCCAATGTTCAGGGTCGAGCATTAGCGCATAAAGATCGTTCCCGATGTCATAGTGATGCGCGACATTGCTTTTCGAGCTAATCGCATTGTTCACCTTTTCCGCTGCCCAAGTGACCTGATTGATCAGACGGCGCATAGGTTTGGGCCCGCCAATGCTCCCGCCCTTGTCCCACGGATTGTTTGCGCGCAGCAAAGTGACAAGGTCCATCACATCGCCTGTTTCGATAATCAGGCGGCCATCCATAAAGGCTTCGGCTGCACCCAAACGCGGGTCGAGCATAATGTCGCGCGGGACTTTTCCATCGGCCATCCGCACGGCCACTTCGGGAAAGCCTTCTTGCGGCGTGCCATATTGCGCGCTGGTACCATCGGCGAAAGTCACCGAAAGCGTGCCGCGTGTCACGCCTTTCTTCAGGAACGTATCGACCAGTGATTTGCTCATATGATCCTCTTGCTGCGAAGGGCGTTTTGCCCGCCTCCTCATAAGGGCTTTCGCTTGGCGCTGGGATTAGTTACTTTTCGCCCATGGCTAAAGCAAAAACCGTCCCGACAACGGTGCAAGTTGCACAGTTTATCGAAGCGATCGAGCATGATGGCAAGCGCGAGGATGCCAAAGTGCTCGACGCGTTGTTCCGCAAGGTGACAGGGGAAGAGCCGCAAATGTGGGGCCCCACGATCATTGGCTATGGCTCCTATCACTACATATATGACAGCGGGCACGAAGGGGACTCGATGCGTTCCGGCTTCAGCCCGCGCAAGGCCAAGCACTCGCTCTATCTGATGGGCTGCTATTGCGATGAAGCAACCGAGAAACGCACGGTGGAGCAGCTCACGCGGCTGGGCAAACATTCGCGCGGGAAGAGCTGTCTTTATGTCAACAAGCTGGCGGATATCGATCTGGATGTGCTCGAAGAGATGATCGCGGACAATTGGGCAACGATGAACCGTATCTATCCCGCCTAGATACCCGCATACCATTGATAGCCGCGGTCTTCCCAAAAGCCGCCGTTTCCGCCTTCAATATCATCAAGCGATGCAACCGCTTCAATCGCGGTGAGATATTTGGCGTGCTTATAGCCCAGCTGCCGCTCGATCCGCATCCGCAAGGGCGCGCCGTTTTTCTCAGGGATTGGCTCGCCATTCATCAGATGCGCGATAATCGTTTGCGGGTGATAGGCATCGACCATGTCGACGCTTTCATAATAGTCCGAACCATAGAGCGTGTCAGCGCAGCGGAAGAGGATGAAATTCGCACTCTCCTGAACGCCCGCGATATCGAGCACTTCGGACAGCTGCGGTCCCGCCCACTCGCCAATCGCGCTCCACCCCTCAACACAGTCATGCCGCGTGATTTGGGTTCGCTGGGGCAGGGCGCGTAGCTCGTCCATCGAAAGCGAGAGCGGTCTGTCGACCAGCCCGCGCACCTCCAGCCTCCACCCCGGAAAGCCATTGGCGAGCTGGGTCTGATACACCGGGTCACCGATTGTGACCGTGCCATTGCCTCTGAAAGAGGGCGAGAGGTCAGACTTGGTATATTCGGGCGCGAGCGCCTGCTTGCCCGCCAAAGCGCGATGGGCGCGCAAATGCCAGTTTTCCGACATGGAGGCGAGCGAGCGGCCCGTCTCGCTGTCCGCGATTTTCGTACAAGCTCCGGTCGCAAGCGCAGCTATTCCGGCCAGCGCAGTGCGGCGTTTGATGGGGGCGTTGCTCATGGCGTTCTCATCGCTCTCTCCCGTGAAGCATCATGGCGATCTGCCTTAGCGGACGGGTCAGCAGCACCATCACCAGATGCACAGCGAAAAACCCCAAAATCGCAAAGGCTGTGATGAAATGGATCGAGCGTGCGCTTTGCCGCCCGCCCAGCATATCCACGAGCCATGGCGCGGCAGGCTCAATCCCCGGCGAAATCGCAAGCCCTGTAAACACCATCAAAGGCAGCATCACGCCCAGCACCAGCCCGTAAGCGATGCGTTGCAATACTCCATAGCGCGAACCGCTGTCCGCCTTGCCGTGGTCAAAATCGCCTTTTAGATGCTTGCGAGCCGCGCCCAGAATTGCGCGCGGGTGCCATTCCTTTGCGCTCGCCCATAAATCGCGCACAAAATGCCGATTGGCGATAATGGTGATCCAGAACACCAGCAGCGCGAGTGCAAAGACCCAAGCGCTGATATTGTGCCAGTCGCGCGCCTCGGCCAAATCATAGCGCCCGGGGATCGTCATCCAATCGGGAAAGCGCATGACCGATGCCCATGCTTCGGCAGGGCTTGAGCCAACGTCGCCCCAATAAAGGTATCGATGCGCGTTCGAGATCGTGAGGCCGGACATAAACAGCACGATCACGCTTGCAGCATTGATCCAGTGCCACAGCCGCGTTGAGAGCGCATGGCGGATCATTGTGCGCCAGCCTTTCCATCCCGCTCAGCCTGTTCACGCGCCAGATAAATCACATCGCGTGGCTGATCGAGCAGATGCTGCCCGCTGTCGACATAGATCGTCTCGCCGCTGCGCAAAGGCCCTTGGCTAAGGAAGAGCGCGGTCTGCGCAATCTCATCCGCGCCCGTCTTGCGTTTCAGGGGATTGAGCCGGTGCGAGATTTCGGTCTCTTCCTCGCTTTGGTCATGGCTGGCAAGGATGGCTCCGGGGGCAAGACCGTATATCCGGTCGTCATCCTTTGGCGCGCCTTTCGCCAGCATTGCGATCGTCGCGTCGAGCGCGTGCTTACTCATCGTGTAGCTGAAGAAATCGGGATTGGAATTTGCAAGCTTTTGATCGGTGATCTGGATCACGCGCCGCCCGCTCTCGGCTTGCGAATGGCTGAGGAATGCTTGCGCCATGCGCGCGGGTGTAACGGCGTTGATCTGCATTGCTCGTATGTTCGCCACCGGATCAAGCTTGGTTACGCCGTCATAGTCGAAAACCGAGGCTGAATTGATCAGCACGCGCCAGTCGGGATGCTTGGCGGCCATCGCTTCCACCATCGCCACCGCCGCATCTCCATCGGCAAGGTCGCATTGCACCGCTTCGGCTGAGGGGAGGGCGGTGGCCAGTTCCTCGGCCTCTTCGCGCGATCCGCCATAATGGATAATGACATGCCATCCCGCCTCGCCAAAATGGCGAGCCATGGCCGCGCCAACGCGCTTGGCAGCGCCTGTGATAAGGACGGTCTTCGTCATCAGCCTTGATCTAGGCGAGGGTGGTCAGCCCAGCAAGGTTGTGTGCAATGATTATTCGCTTTCAGCCTGAGCGGCGGCAGCATCGACAGCTTCTTGCACTCGGGTTCGCCACAGGGTGCACAGCTTTTCAAGGCTGGCGATTTCGCGCAATTCATCAAGGCTGGCCATCTGTTCCTTGTCATAAAGCTTGGCAAAGAGGCGCGCGACGCTCCACTTCGTATGGCCTGTTGCAACGCGTTCCAGAATGTCGCCTGCGCGCGCTTCACCTTCTTCGAGCACGCGGTAATACCAGCCGCAATTATATTGCTTCATGATCGCTTTCACCATGCCCTTTTGGCCAAAGCGATGCTCCAGCTTCCAGCAGGGTTGGCGCGGTTGGCTCAGCTCAAGCAATACGCCGCCGAGCCGGAATTGATCGCCAATATGGACATCGGCCTCGGTCATGCCGCTCAATACGAGGTTCTCACCAAAGGCCGGAGTGGATTTCAGAAGCCCATGGCCTTCGAAGCGCTCATCCCACCATGCGTAATGTTCATGCGGGTAATGATGGACGGCCATATCCACACCGCCATGATTGACCGGATCGGCCTGCTCGTCACCTTCAATGCCAAGCGATGTGAAGCGCACGGGGCCTTGCACGGCGCTTTTGGCAATCGCGCTTTTCTCCTCATCGCGGAACGGGACAGCGCGCCCGATGCAGATCGCTTGGACTTTGGCCTTCACGAGGCTGCCGCTGTTTCCGCCGCCTCACGGTCACGTTCGGCGCGCGATTTCTTTTGCGCTGCCGTTTTCAGCTGCCCGCAAGCCGCATCAATGTCTCTCCCGCGCGGGGTGCGCACAGGCGCGCTGATGCCGCCTTCAAAGACGATATCGGAGAACGCCCTGATCCGCTCGGGCGTCGAGCATTCATAGGTGCTACCCGGCCACGGATTGAACGGGATGAGGTTCACCTTTGCAGGCAAATCATAGTGCTTGATCAGCCGGACAAGCTCGCGTGCGTCTTTGTCGCTATCATTCTTGTCCTTGAGCATCACATATTCGAAAGTGATCCGCCTCGCATTGGAAGCGCCGGGATAATCCGCGCAGGCTTGGAGAAGTTCCTCCAGCCCATATTTGCGGTTGATGGGCACGATCTCGTCGCGAATATCCTTGGTCACGGCATGCAAGCTAACGGCGAGGTTCACGCCAATCTCCTCGCCGCAGCGCTCCATCATCGGGACAACTCCGCTGGTCGAGAGGGTAATGCGCCGCTTTGACAGAGCCAGCCCATCGCCATCCATCACAAGCGCAAGCGCATCGCGCACATTGTCAAAATTGTAGAGCGGTTCGCCCATGCCCATCATCACGATATTGGTGAGGAGGCGTCCATCGACGGTGTAATGGCCGGTATTTTCGGCTTCCTCCAGCCCATCCATCCGCCGCGCCGGTTCGTTTCCTTGGGGCCATTCACCCAAGGCGTCACGCGCGAGCATAACCTGACCGACAATCTCGCCCGGTGTCAGATTGCGCACCAGTCGCATCGTGCCCGTGTGGCAGAAGGTGCAATTGAGCGTGCAGCCCACTTGGCTCGAAACGCACAAGGTTCCGCGGTCCGCATCAGGGATGAAGACCATCTCGAAATCATGACCGTCATCGGTCTGCAAAAGCCATTTGCGTGTGCCATCGGTGGAATGCTGCGCCTCGATCACATTGGGTCGGCCAAGGACAAAGCGCTCTTCCAGCCACGGGCGCATTGTCTTGGAAATGTCGGTCATCTCGGCAAAGGCCGTCGCGCCGCGATGATAGAGCCAGTGGAAGATTTGTTTGGAGCGCAGCTTCGCCTGCTTCGCATCAAGCCCCGCCTCGGCCAGCAGCTCGCGAATGCGCGTTTTGGGCAGGCCAATAAAGTCAACGCGGCCATCAGCACGCGGTGTTACATCGCGCGGGGTCGTGACCGGATCATTGTGTCCGGCAATAGGCATGAGGTTTGTGTCAGGCAT
>CAZJAG010000008.1:26418-36429 GCA_964543735.1 uncultured Porphyrobacter sp.
CCCAAAGTCGCTGCATCCATCGCCGTCGCGGCGCCAGTGAGATCATAGGTGTTGGAGAAGCGCCGCCCTTTATCATCGCGCGTGCGCACCACCATCTGTTTGGCCGATCGCATGGCAGATACGATCTGCGCATCAATTGCCTTGCTCGTCGCCCAAGCATTGTTCGAGCGGCCTGCGAGCGCGAAAGTGCGTTTGCCGATCTTCAAGGAAATGCGCGCATCCTTCGCCAGATTGCGCGAGAGGCGGAAATGCACTTGCCCGCGAATGTCTCGCGATGGCCATGTGCCGATTGTGGCATAGGGTTTGAAATCGCGGTTCGCGCTGCTCGGCGCTGGTTTGGCAATCGCATAGCAGCGGCCCGCGTCTTTATCGCGAAAGGCCGCCCAGTCGGAATAAATGCCGAGATGGTCTTTTGCCGAAAGCGGGGCCGAAAGCGGGGCAGCCAGTGCTGCAAGGGTGAGGGCGGGGATGAGCAATTTACGCATAGCTGATGTCCATCACTTCCCATTCTTTTGTGCCTGAGGGAAGCCGAACTGCGCGCAAATCCCCGATTTGAGCACCGCGCAAGGCGCGCGCCATAGGAGAGCTCCACCCGATCCGCCCTTTGCCAGCATCCTGCTCGTCATCGCCCACGATTGTGACCACTTTGCGCGCATCATCCTCATCGGCCAGTTCAACGCTCGCGCCAAAGAATGCGCGTTGCTGATCGCTTTGCTCAGCCGGATTGACCACTCGAAGCGCCTTCATCCGGCGTGCCAGATGCGCCAGCTCGCGGTCGATCTCTCGCATGCGCTTGCGGCCATAGAGATAGTCGCCGTTCTCGCTGCGATCACCATTGCCCGCAGCCCAGCTGACGACCTCCACGATTTCGGGCCGCTCTGTGCCGAGCAAATGGTCATAGCGCGCCTTTAGCGCCGCCATTCCTTGCGGAGTGATCGGATCGCCTAAAGGCTTAGCCATGAGCGAAGGCTGCTCTAGCGCAGGAACGAGGAGGCAACGCGCGGCTGCGTATAGCGCGAATATTGCGGGTAGAGCTGTTCATAAACGGCAGCGTTCTCGATCACGCGAGCGACATAGTTCTTCGTCTCGTAAATCGGGATCTTCTCGATCCATGTCAGCCAGTCGACCCGTCCGGTGCGGGGATCGCCATTGCGGCGCAGCCATTTGTTCACATTGCCCGGGCCAGCATTATAGGCCGCAATCGCCAGCGGGTAGGAACCGCGATAATAGCTCATCATCCGCGCGAAATAGCTATCGCCAAGCCGGATATTGTAGCTGGGCGAGCTGATCAGATTGGCGCGCATATAGCTCATGCCGAGCTTGCCTGCCTGCTCGCGCGCAGTGCCGGGCATCAGCTGCATCAGGCCGCGCGCTCCGGCGTGGCTGATCGCGTTTTGGGCAAACTGGCTTTCCTGACGCGCAATCGCATGCACTATCGTCCAGTTCGAACCCTGCGGGACGCGCAAGGTCGGATGGCCAATCGCGGTAAAGCCGTCATGACCGTCCGCTTGTGCTGCATCGGCCAGATTAACCGCCAGATCGCGGCGACCTGTCTCCAAGGCCAGATCAGCGACCAGCAAATGATCGTTGAGCGTTTCTGCCTCGCGCGAGATGGCGCGGAAGAACTGGATACCGGTGCGCCATGGAACACCGCGCGCAATCTCGCGAACGGCGCGGGTCAGCGGCTTGTTATCAAACGCTTGGCGTTCGGTACTGGTGATGACCGAGGATGCCCGCCCGTCAAGGCGCGGAACGGGGCGGCCCAGCCGCTCAAGCGCGAGCTGGCCGTAAAACCGGTCAGGATATTGCGCGGCCATTTCCCAATAGCGGCCAGCCTCGTTGATATCGCCCGAACGCTGCGCAGCGAGACCTGCCCAGAAGAAGCCTTTGGAGCGTGTCTGCGGCGTGCGTGCAGCCGCGCCATAACGGTAGAACAGCGGAGCAGCTGTGCGCCCGTCGCCCAAATTCCACAAAGCTTTCGTGCCGCCCAGCCACATCAGCGATGTGTAATCATCGCGCAGCCGGTAGGCCTCTTTCGAAACATCTGTGCCTTGCGGGAAGAGATCATCCACCGAGGATGCAATCTGCGCTGCTTGGCGTGATCCGCCCGCTTTCGCCACGCGCAGCATCTCGCCCACCATGGTCTGCGGATCATGCGCAGGCTTGTTTGCAACCGGACGAGTGGCCAGCAGATTGACCGAGCTTGCGACCTGACGGTTGACCCGCCAATGGCGCGAGAGGTTGTAGACATAGCCCGGGTCAGACAGCGCTCCATTAGGGACCGGCACACCGGCCTGACTGGGCGTTGCGCCTTTCACCAGCGCGAGGCGGGCCATGTAAATCCCGCGGCGATCAGGCGGCAAAGTGCCCATCTGGCGCGAGGCAGCATCGCCATTGCGTTGCCACAAAAGCGCATCCATCCGCGCCTCGTGATCGTCCATCGAGAACTGGCTGCCGAACAGGCTGACCAGATAGCTTTCCGAAGGGCCGCTCATCGTGCCTTCGCGCCAAGCTTCTCGCGCGACATCGAAAGCTTCGGGCCGCTGCATCTGCGCCAGTGCCAGCGCATAACGCGCGCGGCCACCATTGGTGACAGGCGGCATCCGGTCGAAATAGGCGACCAGCCGCTCGGCCGAAGGGGCTTCGCGTTCAAGCGCATTTTCAGCGCGCGTGCGGATCAGCGTTTCGGACGGGAAATCAGGATAGGTGAGGACAAAGCTCGAATAGCTGTCAAAGCTGAGATTGCGATTCTCGCGCAGGCGTTCCCACCGCTCGATCGCGCGGATCATGCCGGTGGGCTGCTCGGCGATGAGATTGCTGCGCGCCTGGTCCCATTGCTCGGGATCCTGGGCCATTGCAGGCTGGGCAGACACAGCTGCGCCGATCAGTATTCCCGCGCTCAGAAAACGTGCGCGAAGGGAGAATTTCTTGAGAGATAAATTTTGCATGCTGGACATTATGGTGGTGTGATCCTTATCAGGCGCTGAACCTAGTCTTGCTGGCTAACGAAGGGAACCGCGTTAACCACAGTTATCCTTTGGGCCATTTCGTTCAATGTGGAGCAAATACAATGTTTAAGGGCTCAATTCCGGCTCTGGTGACTCCTTTTCGCGACGGATCGTTTGACGAGAGCGCCTATCGCGCTCTGGTTGACTGGCAGATCGAGGCGGGCAGCGCCGCGCTTGTCCCATGCGGAACAACCGGCGAAGCCTCAACGCTTTCCAATGCCGAGCATCAGCGGGTGATCGAGGTCTGTGTCGAGCAGACCGCAGGCCGCGTGCCGGTAATTGCGGGCTGCGGCAGCAATGATACGCAAAACGCTTTGCTGCATATGAATTTCTCGAAAAAGGCGGGGGCGAGCGCTGCGCTTTGCGTTGCGCCCTATTACAATCGCCCTTCGCAAGCCGGCCTTGTCGCGCATTTCAGCCATTTGGCAAACAGCTGCGATTTGCCGATTGTGCTCTACAATGTGCCCGGGCGCACCGTGACCGATATCCAGCCCGAGACCGTGATTGAGCTGGCCAAGGCCTTCCCTCATCAGATTATCGCGATCAAGGATGCCAGCGGCGATCTGTCGCGCGTCACCGACCACCGCATGGGGCTGGGCAAGCAATTCTGCCAGCTTTCAGGTGATGACGAATTGGCGCTGCCCGCCAATGCAGCTGGCGCGAAAGGGTGCATTTCGGTCACCGCCAATGTCGCGCCAGCTCTTTGCGCGGAATTTCAGGCGGCTTGCGCAGCGAATGATCTGGTCGAGGCGCGGCGGCTGAATGACCTGCTCTATCCGCTGCATTACGCAATGTTCTCAGACGCTAGCCCTGCGCCTGTAAAATATGCTCTGAGCCAGGTGCGCAAAGATATCTCGCCCGATGTCCGGCTGCCGCTCACCAATGCCAGCGAGGAAGCGCGCGCCAAGGTGGACGCAGCGCTCGCGCATGCGGGATTGGTTTAGGCCGCCTAGGCTCTAATCTGCTGGATTGTGCTTTTGCACAAAGCCCACTGCCGCGCTTAGCATCTTCTGGCGTGTGTCTGATAGCGAGAGCCAATGATCCTCGCCATCCAGAGTGACCATCTCGTAAGGCTTGCCATGATCCTTCAGCTTGTCGGCCATTTTGGTCGAGTGGCTGTAGGGGACAACAACATCGTCCTTGCCGTGGATCAGCATGATTGGCGCGTCGGCTCTTTCGGCAAGGCGCAAGGGTGAGTTTTCATTCCACAGCTTGCGGTCACCCAATTGTTCCAGCAGCGCGACTTTCGTTGTGCGGTCGCGGGCCGAGGCGCGGTAATCTTCCGTATACATATTGCGTATGTCGCTGACCGGAGCGACCGCGACAGCGCATTGGTAAACGCCTTGCTCAACCGTGACGCCAGCAAGAGCTGCATAGCCGCCATAGCTTGCACCAACGATGCAGGCACGCTCGGGGTCGATGATGCCCTTTGCAGCCAATGCCTTGAGCCCATCGGTCTTGTCGCTCTGCATCTTACGTCCCCATTCGCCATAACCGGCAGCGCGGAACGCTTGCGAGCGGTGGGTCGAGCCGCGGAAATTGGGCTGGAAAACGGCATAGCCGCGCGAGGCAAAGGCCTGTGCCCACCAGTCAAATTCAGGTGCATCATAGGAATGCGGCCCGCCATGGGGCAGCATGACCAGCGGCAGGTTCTTCGCTTCCTTACCCGGCGGCAGGGTCAAAATACCGTCAAGCTTCAGCCCGTCTGATGCTTCATATTCAAACGTCGAGATCGGGCCGACATGCTCTGGGCCAATCGCAAGGCGCTCGTAAGCGACAGCATTGGCGCGCAAGCTGCCGATATCAACCGCAAACCAAGTCCCCGAATCCTGATTGCCGCTGGTGCGCACGATCATCTGGCCAACGTCATCGGTCCAGTCGATCATGTCCATCTCGAGCTTGCTAAACGCTTTGCGCACCTTTTCCGCGCCCTTGGTATGCGCAGGATCTTTGAAGACCGGCTTGGGCTTGGGGCCATCTTCCAGATAGCCGAGCAAATGGCCGGTCGTCTCGCTGAAATAGAGCCGGTCAATATTCTCATTGAACAAAAACGGCTTAGGCTCGCCGCCCGCCAGGGGAAATTCCAGCCAGCGGGTAAAGCCGCCCGTATTGTCGCCCATGATCACGCTTGTGCCATCATAGCCCAGCCCGATCAGCCAGGTGCGGCCACCCTTGTTCTGGCCCTTGGCAATCCGCTTGCCATCCTCGCCTTTGAGCGTCCAAGAGCCGCTGTTATCGTCAATATCGAAGATCGCGGCGACTTCGCCATTGGCGTCCACAACCCAATCATTGTCGTGTCCCCAATCAGCCGAGCGCGCCATTTTCTTGGTCGAGAAGTCCTGCAGATCGACCCGGTAGAGAGCAGGGCGGCCATGCTCGAATTGGAATTTCCCCCGGTTTCGCTGATCCCTGACCAGTTCAATCGCTCCGAAAAAGCCATACCAGCGCCCGTCAATCTGGCGGACACCGTAATTGCCGCTCACCGTGTCAACAAGATTGCGCTGCTTCTCGAAAATACGGCCGGGTGCAGCGTCCTTTGAAATGGGCAAGATTGTTGCCAAATACAGTTCTGCTTTGTCAGTCGTAAATCCGATGCCAAGCTTTTGCGTCATGCTGGTGGTGAGCAGCAGACGATCCTCACCGACCCATTCCAGCCCGCGGATCTTCGCATCGCCCACGCCCATCTTTGCAATGGCTTTTTCCTGATTCTCAATCGCGAGAATAACGCGTTGCCCGTCTATTGTAGTGACCAATGCAATCCGGTTGCCCGATGGAGAGATCGTGGCCTGCTCAACTTCGGGAAGACTGCCATAGGCCGACAGGTCAATCGGCGCAGGCGCCTCGCTCGATTGCGCATGGGCGAGCGGTGCCAACGCAAAAGAACTCAAGAATAGAGCGAGGCTAAAACCAATAGAACGCATGAAGCTGGATATCCCTGTCTTTCCAGTACTTGACGGCAAGTCTCGAAAGTTTCGCGAGAATTTCAACCGTGAATTTGTAAAGGGCTTTGCGAATGGCGGGCCCGCGTCTAATGGGAAACGCATTATGGCGCGTCCCAAACCCTCAACCTTCGACAAGCAAAAGGTCGTCGCGGAAAATCGCCGCGCGCGCTTTGACTTTGCGATTGAGGAAAAGTTTGAGGCAGGGATCGCGCTACAAGGCACCGAAGTGAAAGCCTTGCGGGCAGGGCAGGCAACCATTGCGGAAAGCTATGCCGAAGTGCGCGATGGCGAGGTCTGGCTGGTCAATTCCAACATCCCTGAATTCAGCCATGGCAATCGCAACAATCACGAGCCTAAGCGGCCGCGCAAGCTGCTGCTGAAAACGCGCGAGATTGACAAATTGTTCGGCGCTGTCGAGCGCAAAGGGATGACGCTGGTTCCGCTATCGATTTATTTCAATGCGACTGGCCGCGCGAAGGTCGAGCTGGCTCTGGCAAAGGGCAAGCAGGCGCATGACAAGCGCCAAACGGTCAAGGATCGTGACTGGAAGCGGGACAAGGCGCGATTGATGCGCGAACGCGGTTGAATCGCGAATGAATCTAGGTCGCATAAAAAAGAGATTTGGTTAGGGCGCGATTCACCTCTTGGTCATCGCATTTTGCTACCCATATCGGACGCGAAATACAGTCCGCCGATTTTTTGCTGCTGCAACCTTGCGAATAAGTGGGAAGCGGCGCAATGCGCACAGGCAGACGCCCACACGCAGACGCTCACACGCAAATGCCCAAAGCGAAAGGGGAAGAAAGAGAAGCAATGGCCCGGCTTTTGAAAGCATTTAAGTTTTCAATGCCCAAGCGCGAAGAGCTTGCGGGCAACAAATACCTTGCGCCTATCGCCCACCGCTTTCTCTCGCCAGAACTATGGCGCTTTACCCGCCGTTCGGTCCCGCGCGGCGTGGCGCTCGGCCTGTTTGCAGGCTTTATCATTCCCTTGGGGCAAATCTTCCTCGCCGCATTCTTAGCATTGCCAGCGCGCGCCAATATGCCGCTTGCTGCTGCGGTGACGTTCATCACCAACCCGTTCACTTTCCCGTTCTGGATTGTGGTCGCCAATCAGGTCGGCAGGACGGTGCTTAATATCGATGCAGCGGTTGGCGGGATCGCCAATGACGAGCTGGCCAGTGGCCGGTGGAGCTGGTTCATCGATCTGTTCCAGGCGGCAGGCGTTACCGTGTTCGGCTTTGGCGTGCTGGCGGTCGTCTCCTCTGCCGTTGGATATCTCGCATCGGGCTGGGTCTGGCGCTTTATGGTGGCGCGCCGCCGTGCGCGCCGTCTCCACCGCATGGAAGAGCGGCTCAACGAACGGCTGGAGACCAGCCAGGGATGAGCGCGAAGGAGGGGGCAGGCAAAATGCTCGCGCAATCGCAGCGCAGCGAATATGCTGTGCCCGCAATTGTCGCCATAGCCTTGCTGGTAAGCGCGGCTTTGCTGTGGTTCCTTTCAGGTCAAGTGATTTTGGTCGTGGCCTATCTGCTCGGGCTTGCGGTGATCCTTGGCGGGATTTACGCGATGCAGCGGATCACAACCGCGCCCCATGAGCAATCGCTGGCATCGCCCGATTGGTCGGTCACTGTCACAGCGCTCGAACAAACGGGCGAGGCGGTAGCTATCACAGACCGGGCGAACAGGCTGACCTGTGCCAGCAAGGATTTTGTCGAGTGGTTCGGCGTAGAAACATCGCCGCCGGTTCTCAACATCGGGCGCGCCTCGCAAGAAGAGCTTGCCAAACTCGCTCGCACCGCATGGCGTGACGGGTCTGCCTCGGCCGAAAAGCTGACGGCGGAATATGGCTCGCGCCAAGCTGTGTCAGAGGTGTTCTGGGTCAGGATCGAGCGCGCAGGGCGGGGCGAGGATCATTTGATCTGGCGCTTTGGCCGGGTCGAGGATGAAACCGTTGATGCGCTCACCCGCTATGATGTGACAGGCCCGTTCGGCGCTATGCTGACGCGGGCCGGGATCGAGGCTGCTATCACCGACACAGACGGGATTGTCCGGCAGGTCAGCGCAGGCTTTGCCGAGCGCGCTTCGGGTGATGGCAAGGCAACATTGGTCGGGCAGGACTTTGTCAGCTTTCTGCGCTCTGACGGACGCGACCGGATTTTCTTTGCCCGCGAAGGGCGCGGCGGGACCCCGCAAACGCTGATCCATGTGCCGCTTGATGCACCCAAACAAGGTTCATCCGGCGACGTCACCGGCCCGCAAGAAGCCCCTTCCTTGATGCTTCTGGTGGATGGCGGCGTAGGGGTTGGCGGCGGAATGGATGGCGGGGCAGCCGCCGGTGTCGCACAGCTTGAGGCTTTGTTGGCCCAGCTTCCGCTTGGCCTTGCAATGACCGACCGCGATGGCCGTTTCTTGTTCGGCAATGATGCATTCCTGCGCTCGATTGATCGTGAGGGCAGGGGGCTGCCCCCGTTCCCCACTGATCTGGTGGTGCGCGAGGATAAGCCAGCGCTGTCCGATGCTGTACGCCGCTATGGGCGCGGCCCAGCCACGCAAGGCGATATGGCGATCCGCTTTGCTGACCGTCCTGATGAGCCGGTCTCGCTCGGGATGGCGGGCGTGCGGGGCTTGGGCGAGGCGGCGGTTCTGCTCAGCCTTGCCGATTCCAGTGAGGAAACACAGCTCAAGCGGCAAGTCGCACAAGCCACCAAAATGCAAGCCGTTGGCCAGCTCGCAGGCGGCGTGGCGCATGACTTTAACAATGTGCTCACCGCAATCATCGGCACTTGCGATCTGATGTTGCTGCGCCACACGCCGGGCGACAGCGATTATGACGATATCCAGCAAATCCGCGCCAATTCCAGCCGCGCGGCTGCGCTCACCCGCCAATTGCTCGCTTTCTCGCGCCAGCAAACCTTGCGCCCGGAAATCATCCAGATCCCCGATGTTGTCAGCGAGGTCGGCCCGCTGATCACGCGGCTGCTCGGCAGCAAGATCCAGTACAAGGTCCAGCATGACCGCGATCTGGGCCATGTCCGCGCTGACCCGCAGCAGCTTGAGCAGGTGATCATGAACCTTGCTGTGAATGCGCGCGATGCAATCCATTCGAGCGGCAATGGCAGTGGGCGCATTTCCTTGCTGACGCGCCGCGTTGCGGCTGAAGACGTCGAGAAAATGGGTTCAGACGTTCTGCCAGCTGCGGATTATACTGTGCTGGTGATGCAGGATAATGGCGGCGGCATTCCTTCCGAAGTCATGCCCAAATTGTTCGAGCCCTTCTTTACAACCAAGGATCAGGGCAAGGGCACGGGGCTGGGCCTCTCGACTGTCTACGGCATCGTCAAACAATCGGGCGGGTTTATCTTCGTCAACAATATCAAGGATCAGGAGGGCAAGCCCAAGGGCGCGCGCTTCACTGTCTATCTGCCCGTCTACAAGGGCGCTATTCCTGATCGCAAAGCCGAGACCCCCGAACAAGTGGCCTCAAGCGAATGGTCAGGCGGCGGCTCGGTCTTGCTGGTCGAGGATGAGGACATGGTGCGCGCGGTAGCCGAACGCTCGCTTTCGCGCGCTGGCTATGATGTGACTGCTTGCGCTGATGGCGAGGAAGGGCTGGCCGAATATGAAAAGGGCGCACGCTTTGATCTGATTGTCAGCGATGTGGTGATGCCGGGAATGGACGGCCCTGCCATGGTGCGCGGCATTCGCAAGATCGACAAGGATGTGCCGGTGCTGTTCATGTCAGGCTATGCCGAAGAGCAATTGCGCAAGGATATTGACGTGCCCGAAATGCACTTCATCCCCAAACCTTTCAGCGTGAAGGAAATCAGCGCCAAGGTCGGCGGGGTTATGGGCAATTCCAAAACCGCAAAGAAGGCCGAGACTGCATCATAACTGTTGGCAAGTAAAACGCGCGAATTGTGCGCGGCCCGCACTGCATTCATCTTCAATACAGCACAGCAGGCCATGCTTGCAGGGATTGGAATGAGGTGGATGAGGAGCGGGGCAATGCACACAGCGCGATTTCTTTTGGCGGCGGGAATGGCAGGGCTGCTAACCGGC
>CAZJAG010000008.1:36529-38554 GCA_964543735.1 uncultured Porphyrobacter sp.
GCGCAATCAGGCCAATCCCAGAATATCGGTGATCCTGATGCGACCGCGCAGGGCGATGTTGCGGTTACGATCTACAACAACAATCTCGCTTTGGTGCAGGATGTGCGCCAGCTCGATATCGCGAACGGGCGCAGCAAGGTCGAGTTTCCCGATGTCTCGGCCCAGATCCGCCCCGAGACGCTCAGCTTCTACGCGCCCAGCACCACTATCATCGAACAGAATTTCGATTTCGACCTGCTCACGCCTGTGAAGATGATGGAGAAGGCGATTGGACAGACAGTCACGCTGATCCGCACCAATCCTGCAACCGGCGCTGAAAAGCGCGAGCGTGCCAAAGTGCTCTCCACCGCAGGCGGGGTCGTGATCCAGATCGGCAATCGCATCGAAGTGCTGCGCGATGATGGATTGCCCGTGCGCGTCATCTTTGACCGCGTGCCGCCCAATTTGCGCGCGCGGCCTACGCTGTCTGTTAATCTGCAATCGACGCGGGCAGGGCGCAGACCCGCCTCGATCCGCTATCTCACCCCGGGATTGGGATGGAAGGCGGATTATGTCGCGCTGTATGACGAGGCAAAAGACGCGATTGATATGCAAGGTTGGGTGACGCTCACCAACACCACCGGCACGACCTTCCACCGCGCGGACACTTTGCTGGTGGCGGGCAATCCGAACAGCAGGGGGAACCGCCGCAATAACAATCGCAATCTTGTAAGGCCCGGCACGCAGGCAGCTGATCGCGAGCGGCTGGGCGACTTCTATCTCTACCCCATCTCTGGCCGCACGACGATTGCCAATGCGCAGACCAAGCAGGTCAGCTTCCTCGATGCGCAAGGCGTTCCCGCGCGCAAGGTCTATGCCCGCTCAATCGGCTGGCTCGCCAATGACAGCAGGCCGATCAATGTATCGAGCAAGATCAGCTTTTCTTCCGCCCGCGATCAAGGGCTGGGCGATGCTCTGCCCGCCGGAACAGTGCGCTTCTATCAGCGCGACAGCCAAGGCACGCCGCAATTCATCGGCGAGAATGCAATCGGCCACACGCCAATGGGCAGCGAATTGTCGCTGCGCACGGGCGATGCGTTTGATATCTTCGTCCAGTCCGAGATTGAAAAGCGCGAGAAGATCAATGCAGGCGAGTGGGAGCGTTCCGCGCGCTACCGCGTTGTGCGCGATGGCGAAGTGGTCGAAGAGGTCGATGTCGAGCGGCCCAAGGATTTCTACCGCACCACCATGCGCTACACTTTCACCAATGCGAAAAGCACTCCGGTCGAGGTTGATCTCACCCAAAGCGGATTGCTGCGCGGCTGGTGGGCCTCTGACTACCGGATTACGTCTGAGGATATCGAGGGGCGGCAGATCAACGCCAATTCGCGCGTGTGGACGGTTCCCGTTCCGGCCGAGGGCAAGCGCGTGATCCGCGTCACTTACGAAACCCGCTACTAAGCGCTTGGCGAGGGCGCGCGCCATGCGGTCTATCCCTTATCTGCTTGCGGTGATCGCCTGGGCTTTCGCGCTGCCCGTGATGGCGCAAGAGTTCGCCCCTGAACGCGCAGTGGTTGAGGCCAGCGCGCCTTCAGATCTCTCCGTCACCGTCTATCGCGACCCCAATCGGGATGACGGTGAAGAAATGGATGCTGACTGGCCAGAAGGCTTCGCGATGATTTCCGAAACCCGCACAGTCACATTGCCAGCGGGTCAGTCGAAAATCCGCTTCGATGGCGTGGCCGAGGGGATGGTTGCGGTCAGCGCCATCGTCACGGGTCTTCCCGAAGGCACGATCGAGAAGAACCGCGATGCCGATCTGCTCTCGCCCGCTGCGCTGGTGAACGGAGCGCTTGGCAACCGTGTGCAGATCACGCGCACCAATCCGGGCACGGGCAGGGCGCAAACCGAAGAAGCGATTGTGCGCACGCGCGCCGATGGCGGCTTGGTGTTTGAAACGAGCGAGGGGTTTGAGGCGGTGCGCTGCGCCGGCCTGCCGGAAAAAATCACCTTCAACGGCATTCCGCGCGGGCTTTCGGCCAAGCC
>CAZJAG010000008.1:38654-40924 GCA_964543735.1 uncultured Porphyrobacter sp.
TCGATGCAATTGTTGAGCTGGCTCACGCTGGTGAACAACAATGGGCAAAGCTTTGAGGATGCGAAGCTGCAAGTGGTGGCGGGTAAGCTCAATGTGGATAGCGAGTTTGAGGAGCTTGCCGAAGCGCCGCAAGCCAAGCCGCTCACCCTCAAATGCTATCCGATTGGCAGCACAGCTGCAGGCTCGCCAATTCCACACTATGGGCCGGTTCCTCCGCCTCCACCCTCTACTGTGGAGATGGATGGCGCAGATGTTATCATCGTCGCGGCGCAGCGTCGCCAAACCAAAATGCAGGCGTCACCGGCGCCCGTAGCGGTGGTAACAGCTTCAGAAGAAGATCTCGGTGATCTCAAGCTCTACCGCGTGCCCGAACGCGTGACGGTATCAGCCAAGGGGATCAAGCAAGTCGCCTTCCTCAATCAGGATGCAGTGAAAGCGCGCTACCTTTACAATTATGGTTGCCAACCATGGGATTGGGATAACAAGCCGGATTTCGAGCAGGCCCAGATGCTCCTCGTCACCAAAAACGAAGAGGCAAAGGGGCTGGGCATGGCATTGCCGCAGGGCGGTCTCGCCGTATTCGAGCCTGCGCAGGGCGGCCCCTTACTGGTCGCCGAGACCAATCTGCGCGACTATGCCCGCACGCAGGATGTCGAATTGGAGATAGGCGAAAGCGCACAAGTGCAAATGGCCTGTGCCCGCCTGAGCGAAGACGAACCTGACGAGATCGGGCGCAAATGGTCGAAGATGCGCGCATCAGTCACCAATGCCAATCCGCATCCTGTCACCCTGCGCTTCTGGCTGGGCGAGGCGGCCGAGTGGGACATCAAGTTTCCGCGTCACAAAACCCGAATCAAGGATGGCTATCGCATCGTCGAAATGCAGGTTGCGGCCCAAAGCGAGCGCGAATTTGATTGGAAAATCCGCCGACCCAAAGGCTGGGACAACTAGGATTTCCGCCGTTCTTGAGGCAGAAATTGGCCAATCCTACAAAAAATTATGTTCCGCTCTTGTTCTTTTGGAACAAAGAGGATACAAACTCTTTCCAACAGGCGGGTTACAACTGTGTAATCCCACTAGGCAAGCGAAGGAGAGCATGCGATGGCTACCAACTTGAAACTGGTTGAGAAGGAAAGTTCTGTGGACCGTCAAAAAGCTTTGGATGCAGCCCTTGCTCAGATTGATCGTGCCTTTGGCAAAGGTTCGGCGATGAAACTCGGCTCGAAAGAGGCGATGAATGTGGAATCGATCTCCACCGGCTCGTTGGGGCTGGATATTGCGCTTGGCATTGGCGGCTTGCCCAAGGGCCGCGTTATCGAGGTTTATGGTCCGGAAAGCTCAGGTAAGACGACTTTGGCGCTGCATGTGATTGCAGAGGCGCAGAAGAACGGCGGCACGGCGGCTTTTGTGGATGCAGAGCATGCGCTTGACCCTGTCTATGCCAAGGCATTGGGCGTCGATACGGACGAACTGATTGTCTCGCAGCCCGATACAGGCGAACAAGCGCTTGAAATTACCGATACTTTGGTGCGCTCCAATGCGATTGATGTGCTGGTGGTCGATTCGGTCGCGGCTCTCGTGCCCCGCGCCGAGATCGAGGGCGAGATGGGCGATGCCCATGTCGGCTTGCAAGCGCGGCTGATGTCGCAGTCCCTGCGCAAGCTGACGGGATCGATCAACCGCTCGAAATGCATGGTGATCTTCATCAACCAGCTGCGCATGAAAATCGGCGTGATGTATGGCAATCCGGAAACGACAACGGGCGGTAATGCGCTCAAGTTCTACGCCTCTGTTCGCCTCGACATTCGCCGCACAGGCCAGATCAAGGACCGCGATGAAGTTGTGGGTAACTCGACCCGCGTGAAAGTGGTCAAGAACAAGGTTGCGCCTCCCTTCAAACAGGTCGAGTTTGACATCATGTATGGCGAGGGTATTTCGAAAATCGGCGAAATTTTGGACCTTGGTGTGAAGGCAGGCATTGTCGAGAAATCGGGCAGCTGGTTCTCTTATGACAGCGTGAGAATCGGGCAGGGCCGCGAGAACGCCAAGAACTATCTGAAAGAGAACACGGAAGTTTGCGACAAGTTGGAAGCTGCTATTCGCGGCCGCACCGACGATGTCGCCGAGGAGATGATGACAGGTCCTGACGCGGAGGACTGACACTTTTCCTCAAGCGGATGGCAATGACGCTATCCGGAGACACGTTAAAGCCGGTTGTGGCTCGGTGAGAACCTGAGCCGAGCCGGCTTTTTCGTTACGCTGGTTCGTTG
>CAZJAG010000009.1:0-13122 GCA_964543735.1 uncultured Porphyrobacter sp.
GAGGTTTGGCCCGAGCCCGCAGCCGTTCATGCTGAGCCTGTCGAAGTACGAGAGGCTGCACAAACTTACGTGCCAGAGACTGAAATCACTCCACCCTTTGCCCTAAAGCGCCGGATTACTTTGCCGGATGCCTCTCAACAGGTAGAGAAACGATCCGCCAATGCTCAGCTCAAAATTCTTTGGTTATGGGTAGATACCCGCAACCGAAGGCGCGCCACTAGGGGGAATGTGAGGTGGGGTCAAGCGTTCTTACGATTGCGCTTTGCCACCCACATTTCAACCGAGCGCGCATCCGGTGCCGTTTTGAGCAAACAATCCTTTTATTTCCGCGACCTAACCCACTCACTTCGCAGCAATCCATACCAATAGACATCGCATAATCCGGCATGAGTTGTCTCATGCTCGCGAAAGTGCCCCTCGCGCGAAAAACCCAAGCTTTCCAGCAGCGCCACTGATGCGGCGTTGCGGGTATCAACCTCGGCTGTGAGCTTGCGTGCATTATCGGCCTCGAAAAGATAAGCGATCAGGGCGCTCACGCACTCGCGCGCTACGCCTTCACGCTGGCGGCCTAGCGAGGTGATATAGCCGATCTCCGCCACGCCCGCCTCATGCGCTGGCATGGCGACAAATCGTCCGGCAACGCTGCCTTGTGCGTCTTCGGCGATCCAGCTGCGCCCGTTCCATTCAGGATCAGCGAGCCAGCCCCACAGCTCCTCTTCCGAGGCGAAAGCGGGGCGCGTGAGGTAGAGGCATTGCTCGTCATTGCTCAAGGTGGGCAGCAAGGCGCCAGCGTCAGAGCGCTGCAACGGGCGGAGCGTGAAGCGCTGGGTGGTGAGCTTGGTGACCTCACGCATCGGTCAGATGCGCGACAAGCGCCTTGACCTTGCGCTGGCGCCATTGGGGAAGCGGGGCGAGCAGCCAGTAAGCGCGCAGGCTTTCCTCCGGCCCGCTTAGGATGGTAAGCTTGCCGGCTTGCGCGGCCTCATCCACAAGCAAGGCTGGCAATACAGTGCGCCCCATGCCCGCGAGCGCCGTGCTGAGCGCTTGGCCCGGATTGCCCACTGTGATGGCTGGTTTGGCATCTTTGGGCAAGGTCGCATCGGGCCATTTGATCCAGGTCTCCGGCGCATCCGGCGCGGTGACAGTGACGCGCTCTGCCGGGGCAAGCTGGACGCCTTCCAAATCGCCTGGCCCGTCGACCAGCCGCACCACAAGGTCAAGATTGGCCTCGGCAAAGTCGGCCTGTTCGTCCGCCACCAGATGAAACTGGACAGTGGGGTTCTTCGCCTGAAATTCGGCAAGGCGCGGCGCGAGCCATTGCGAGTAAAATTCGCGCGGGGCGGCAATGGTGTATCGGTCAGAGGATTGGCCCGCCTGCATCGCCTGCACGCTTTCTTCAAACCGCAAGAACCCCTCGCGCAATGCATCAAGCCCTGCAATACCTTCTTGCGTGAGCTCCAGCCCCTTGGGCGTGCGGCGAAACAAAACGACTCCCAGATGGTCTTCGAGCGCGCGGATTTGCTGACCGACGGCCGCCGGCGTCACCGCCAACTCATCAGCGGCGTTGGTGAAAGAGAGATGCCGCGCTGCCGCATCATAGACGCGCAGGGCATTCAAGGGGAGCAATGTGCGTTTCACGGGACAAGCGCTTTAATGCGCGCCCAGCTTAAGGGCAACAAACTTACTTGTCGGCCGTTTCCGGCGCTGCGAGCGGGAAGAACGGGATGCGCACTTCGAGCGGCGAACCATCCTCTCGTTCAAAAGTGTAGAACCCTTCCATCGAGCCATGCGGCGTTGTGAGCGGACAGCCCGAGACATAATCATGGCTTTGCCCGGGTTTGAGGACGGGCTGCTCGCCCACGACACCCTCGCCATCGACATGATTGACCATGCCGCGCGCATCCGTGATCCGCCAATGGCGGGTCTTCAATTGCATTGGCTCGTGCGAGCCGTTTTCGATCCGGATGTGATAGACCCAGAACCACTTGCCCGCCTCTGGCTGGGATTGCTCGGGCAGGAAATTGACCGCAACGCGCACGGTGACACCATCGGTCTGGGCGGAATGGCTAAAGAGCTCTTTCATCGATTCGAGAAGGTAACGATTGCGAGGATTGCGGCAAGGGGGCGGTTTGAGAAAGCCGAGGATTGTCGCTTCCATGCATCATGTTCAAAGGGTTCGTCCATATTAGGGCGCTGAAACGTCAGGCAGCTCAACCGGCTTGAAGTTTGGATCCTGCTCCTCCTCAACCTTCGGTGCAACGAAGCTGCCGTCTGCGGCAAGCTGGTCTGCTGGATTATGCTTTGCCAAAAAGCCGTCGAGCGCATCATACCATTGCTGTTCACTATCCGCTCTGGAAAATGAGTGCCCTTCCCCCACAATCCGCAATGTTTCAGGCTTCACCGGCGCTTTGGCCGCAGCTTTGACCATCTGGTCGAACTGCTTGATCGGCACATTGCTGTCGTCAGTCCCATGAGCGAGAAGCACGGGCCGACTCAAATTGCGCGCTAATTTGTAGGGGGATACATCCTTCAGATCGAAATCCTTATCATCCCCCTCAATCTTGTTCTGCCAGCGGCGACCCGCCTTGTTGGTTAGGTAACGCCGGTCATAGCGAAGCATTCTGTCCCAGTCGGTTACTCCAGCCCAGCTGGCAGCACATCGATAGCGCTCTGGATTGCGCAACACCGCCCACAGCGCCGCATATCCGCCATAGGAGCCGCCAACCACGCAAACGCGTGACTTGTCTGCGATACCTTTGGCAACAGCCCAATCCATCGCATCATCCAGATCATCCTGCATACCGCGGCCCACCTGACCTACGCCGAGCTCGTAAAAGTCATCACCATAGCCGCCAGATCCACGAAAGTTGGGCTGGATCACCGCATAGCCGCGATTGGCAAGGAACTGGACTTCGTCATCGTAGCGAAGCTGGTCACGAATACCGAAAGGGCCGCCATGAGGAAGAATAATGAGCGGTAGATTGTTGGCCTCTCGCCCCTTGGGCAAGGTGAGATAGGCGCGGATATCTGTGCCGTCGCGTGCCTGATATGTAAAAGCACTCGGCGTTGCCAATTGGCGAAAATCGATCTTGGGCCGAAACTGAGCTAACTCATCCAGAGTTCTTTTCTCGCTATCAAACAGATACAAGACGCCGGGATCAGCTTCGCTATTAACCCATGCCAGCATACGCCCGCCACTCTTGGCACGCGAGGTGACCGAAACCTGCATCCCTGGCAGAGCCTTCTGCAAAGCCTGATAAGTTTGCTTGTTTGTATCATCGAACCACACAACCTGTTCACGATCATCGGTGTAAAAAGCGGCGATCGGCTTGCCATCCTCAACCCACAAATCATCGACGTCCCAATCTGGGTTTTCGTAGAAGGTTTCGACCACTTCGCGCTTGGCATAATCATAAAGGCGCACGCCGACGCGGCCTTCCGCGTTCTCGTCAAGGACATAGCCCCTATCCGAACCGCTGACGATCTGGAGCACATCGAAGAAGGTATCATCATCGCCCGGCTTGATCTTGGCGATACGTTCCAGCTCATCTTCCGCCTTGGTGCGATACCAGATGTGAAGCTTTTTGCGTTGCCAGCCAAGGCCGAGCCTGATGGCCCCGCTATCATCGGCGACCCAGCTCCAAACATTCTTCTTCGGCTTTTGAACAAGCTGCCCTTCCGCTCCCGGCTCAAGCGGGTAGCGGTACACTGCGGGAAAGTAATATCGGCCATCGCCTTTGTGTGCGACAAGAGCGTAGGAGCCATCTGAGGCGGTATGAATGATCTCCTCACTCAAGCCATTGGGATCTTTGATCAGATATTTGATGCCGCTCTTACTTGGTTCCAGCAATGCAATCCGCGACCGCCGGACATACCATCCGCCAATCGTCAGGACCGAGGAAAGCCGCAAAACGAGCTTGTCATCATTCACCCACTCGTATGAGCTAATTGCAGTCCCATCGGCAAAGCGCACACGGCGGATCATTTTCTTGTCGTCAATGTTGTTGACGATCATTTCGAGATTGCCATTAAACCTGCGAACGTAGGAGATATGCGAGCCATCAGGCGATAGCTTCGCGTTCCACAAAGACCCCCGAGTGGCAAAATAGGCGGTTGGAATGAGGTCGGGCTTGGCCTCGGCGGCAGAATGGCTTACCGCTACCATATCGTCTTGCGCAAGCGCATCGTCACTGTGCGAAGGTATAAAGAGCACAATGCCGATGGCGACCAAACAAAATACTTTGCTCAATGCCTGTACAACGAAATTCAATTGCGCCGCCGATGAAGGATACAGTTCTGCTGTAATCTATGATCGCAGTATTTAATGAATTCAGTTGTTCGTCAACATCTCCGCGATCTGACCTAGTCTTTCTTTGCCGAAGAACATTTCATCACCCACATACATTGTGGGAATGCCGAAAGCGCCGCGCTCCACTGCATTTGCCGTGTTGTCGATGAGGCCTTGCTTGACCTCGTCTGTGCCAGCGCGCGCCAGAAGATCGGCAGCGTCCAGCCCGCCCTTCTCCAGCGCTGCGCCCATCGCAGCAGGGTCGGTAAGGTCAATCCCCTCTTCCCAGATCGGGCCCATCATCGCCTCGATAAATTGTACGGCGCGGCCATCCTGATTGGCGGCAAAAAGCATCCGCTGCAAAGTAATCGAGTTAAACGGAAATTGCGGGTGGATCTTGTATTTAGTGAGGCCGTGCTTTTCGATGAAGCGGCGCATTTCCAGCATGGCATAATCGTTTTTGCCCTTGATCTCCGCATCGCGCATGAAAGGCGGCGCATTGCCGGTGAGCTTGTGCATTCCGCCCAGGAACACCGGCGTGATATCAAGTCCCGCGCCCGCATCCTTCACGACATCGCGCAGCGGCCCCCAGATCATATAGGCATTCGGGCTCACGAAATCGAAAATCAGCTCGACGGATTTGGTCATGGTTTTGCGCTCTCCCTTTGGAGAGGATGAGTTGCATAAGCAGACCGAGCGCGCAAGGGGACGTTCGTTTATTAGGCTTTACGCGCCAGAGTCTTTGTTTCATGCACCTGCCTCCGCAGGTGCGAATTCCTCGCGCGTTACGATCAAAGATCGACGCGCTGCGGTGCGGCCTTTGGCCTTGCGGGCCTGCGGCCCGTTTCTTGAGCAATCTAGCTAGGTTGCGCCAAGCACCCGCGTGCTATGTGCATGGCTCGAAGCTTTTCGGCGAGCGACAAGCGAGCCGCAAGCCCGACCGGGCGCCCGCAGCCGCGCGGACTTGTACGCAAGCGGCGAGGATATCGCGCGACGGAGGTCGTGCGGAAAACAAAAAACCCTCATCAAATCAATGCGGCGCCAGCCCCAGCTCGATGCCCGTCCGGTCTTCCAAAGCAAATTTGTCGAACAGATCAGCGCTCGCTGCGTTCAATCCCACAACCCGCGTGTGGCGGCCATTGCGACGCATCCGCTCGATCACCTTCTCGAGCGCCCCGATGGCCGAAATGTCCCAGAAATGCGCACGGCTCACATCAATCACAACATGATGCGCAGCGTCTTCGTAGTGGCTTTCAGGGCCAAGCTGGTCGATGAATTTATCAACGCTGGCGAAGAATATCTCGCCGCTCACGACATAGACCGCGCTGTGCTCGCGCCGGACACGCTCGACCGTGAAGAGCCCGCGCACCTTGTCGGCAAAGAAAATGCCCGAAAGCAATACACCGATCAGCACTCCCATCGCCAAATCGTGTGTCCACACAACCACCACAACCGTCGCGATCATCACGACGCTAGAGGATGGCGGATGGCGGCGCAGATTGGGGATCGAGTTCCAGCTAAACGTGCCGATGCTCACCATGATCATTACCGCGACCAGCGCTGGCATGGGGACCTGGCCCACATATGGCCCGAGCACGGTGAGTAGAAACAGGAGGAACGCGCCAGCGGTAAAGGTCGACAAGCGCCCTCGCCCGCCAGAGGCAACATTGATGACCGACTGGCCGATCATCGCGCAGCCGCCCATCCCGCCGAAACATGCCGCGACCACATTGGCCACGCCTTGGCCAGCGCTCTCGCGCCGCTTGTCGCTCTCGGTATGGGTCATATCGTCGACGATTTGCGCAGTCAGCAGGCTTTCCAACAGGCCGACAGCAGCCATTGTCGCCGAATAAGGCGCAATAATCCGCAAGGTTTCCCATGTCAGCGGAACATCGGGCAAGGCAAAGCTTGGCAAGCCATCGGGCAATTTGCCCTCGCCTGCGACATTGTTCACTGGCAAGCCCCAATAGATCGCCGCCAGCGTCAAGATCACAATGGCCACAAGCGGGCTCGGCACGGCTTTGGTGAGCCGCGGGAAGCCGTAAATGATCGCAAGGCCTGCTGCGACCATGGCCCAAGTCCACGGTCCAACGCCCTCGTTTCCGGGGAGCAATTGCGGGATCTGCGCCATAAAGATCAGGATCGCGAGCGCATTGACGAAGCCTGTGATCACACTGCGCGAGACGAATTGCATCAGCAGATCGAGCCTGAGCAGGGCAGCAATCCCTTGAAAAATACCCATCAGGATAGTCGCGGCGAAGAGATATTCGACCCCGTGATCCTTCACGAGCGGGATGACGACCACTGCCACCGCCGCTGTCGCCGCTGAGATCATACCCGGACGCCCGCCGGTCAGCGCAATCACCATCGCAATCGCAACGCTGGCGTAGAGCCCAACGCTCGGGTCAACGCCTGCGATCAGCGCAAAGCCAATTGCTTCTGGGATCAGCGCGAGTGCAACCACAATCCCTGCAAGAATATCCGCGCGGATATTGGAAAGCCAATCATGCTTGAAAGTGTCAGCGAAGGATCGCTTGGATTGCGCAGCGTGCATAGGTGATGTCCAAGGGTTCGAGCGCAAATGGATGACGCTCTTGGAATAGGGTTAATCGAGCCCGCCGCCTAGGCTTCTTTGCTGCAATGCACAACCGGGCGGAACCGGATACGCACCGATTGGATGCAATCAGACGCCAGCCTTCGCCAACGCCTTGTCCAGGTCCTCTTGCAGGTCGAGCAGGTCTTCAAGCCCGACATTAATCCGCAGCAAGCCTTCGGTTACGCCCATGTCCGCGCGCGCGTCCTCTTCAAGGCCAGCATGCGTGGTGGAAGCTGGATGGCACATCAGGCTGCGCGCATCGCCAATATTATTGGAAATGTCGATCAGCTCGAGCGCATCGAGAATAGCGAAAGCTTTTTCGCGCGCCCCCACATCAAAGGCGAAGATTGGCCCTGTCGCCTCCATCTGCGCTTTGGCGAGCGCGTGACGTTCATGGCTGGGCAGGCCGGGATGCAGCATACGGCCTCCAGCTTTTACGATGCGCGGCTCGAGAAATTCACCCAAAGTCACAGCCGCGCGGCTTTGCTGATGCGCGCGAAGCGATAGTGTCTCCAAGCCTTTTAAGACGACCCATGCATTGAAGGGCGCGATATTGGGCCCCGTGTTGCGCTGGAAGGGAAGCAGTGTCTCATTGATCCAATCTTCGCTCCCGCAAATCGCGCCTGCCAAGACGCGGCCTTGCCCGTCCATCAATTTGGTCGCGGAATAAGCGACAACATCTGCACCAAATTCCAGCGGGCGCTGTAGCGCGGGCGAGGCAAAGGCATTGTCGACCACCGTGGTGATCCCGTGTGCTTTGGCGAGGTCGCAGACATGTTTCATATCCACGATGTCGAGCGTGGGGTTGGCAGGGGTTTCGAAGAAAAACACCTTGGTGTTGGGTCGGATTGCCGCTTCCCACGCCGCATTATCGGCGCTGTCGATGACCGTTGTCTCGATCCCAAAACGCGGAAGCAGATTATCGACCAGCCAGCGGCACGAACCAAATGCTGCCTTGGCCGCGACGACGTGATCGCCAACCGACAGCTGGCACAGCAAAGCTGCTGTCATCGCTGCCATTCCGCTCGCTTGCGCGCGGCAGCCCCCTGCCCCTTCCATCAGCGCAATGCGTTCTTCCAGCATTGCAACTGTCGGGTTCTGGAGGCGCGAATAGGTCATGCCCGCAGCATCGCCGGCGAAGCGGTCTGCCACCTCTTGCGCATTGTCATAGGTGTAGCCCGAGGTAAGGAAAAGCGCTTCGGAGGTCTCACCATGCTCGCTGCGCCACGTCCCACCGCGAACGGCACGGGTCGCGCTGCGCCATTTGCGCGTCGCCGAGCGGTCAGTTCCGGTGGTTTTCTTCATCGAGCCGTTTCCATAGCGCCGCCGCTATTAGAACGCAGCGCCATGAGCGGCAAGCATGATTGGGATCTACGTCTATTCCGCCGGCTGGTGATGAGGGCCTACCAACCGGTCTACAGAGCCGTCGCTTAACGGGTCATAGACGCGCCAGCCGTCGACAGTGCGGATCATCTCACTGCCACAGCGTTTGCACTTGGAACGAAAATTCAATTGGTCGTGCCACACGCGGCTACGCGAGACCTTATGGCCTGACACACTACAGACGAGCTTTATCACTTTGGGTACTCCTCAATATCTTGCGCACCCTTTTTGCGCCCTGCCTTCTTTTTGAGGCGTTAGGCAAAGTGATCGGCTCTTCCCTTCCGAATCAATGACTGTCTTACACAGCTTTCCCGTTTTGTTAAATGGTATTAACGAGTTTCTTGCTTGCTTGGCTGGGGCCCTGCCAGTAATCGCCTTCCCCATGGCCCTAACGCCCGTCCAGAAACGCGATCCGCTTCAGCCCACAGCGATCCTGACAGCGCTCTTCGCAATGGTCACTCTTGTGCGCTTGTGGGTGCCTTCGCAGCCCTTTTTTGACGAGGTGCATTACGTGCCAGCAGCCCGGTCGCTGCTCGAAGGGGACATCTATGCAAACCGCGAGCATCCGCTGTTCGGCAAGCAGATGATTGCGCTGGGCATGATGATCTTTGGCGACAATGCGCTGGGCTGGCGGATTATGCCGTGGCTGGCAGGCGCACTGGCGCTGTTCGCAATGATGCGGGCGATGTGGTTCGCCTCGATGCAGCGCTTTGCAACAGGCGTGTTCGGCCTCTTGGTCGCGACCGGATTTATGCTGTTTATCCATGCCCGGATCGCGATGCTTGATATATTCATGATGGCAGCCATCAGCGTGGCGGCGTGGCAATTTGCCGCAGCCTTGCGGGAGCCGGAAAGCGCGCGCAGAAGGCTGGCGATTTGCGGTGTCGCATTGGGGCTGGCGATGGCGTCCAAATGGAATGTGCTGTTGCTGGCTATGGTGCCAGGCATTGCCTTCTTTATCGGACGCGTGAGTTCGGGCCGTGAACGTCTTTGGCGCAGTGAGCGCGGCGGGCCAATCCCGGGCGTTTCGCTGATCTATGCCGCCGTATGGCTGGGCGTCGTTCCGCTAATTATCTATGCCGTAACTTTCCTGCCCGCTTTGCTGCACAAGGACAGCCAGCTAGCCTCACAAGGGTTTATCGGCCTGCATATCGAGATCCTGCAATTGCAAGCGCAAACGCTTAAACCTCATCCCTATCAAAGCATCTGGCCGCAATGGCTCGTGAACTGGCGCGGTGTCTGGTATCTCTACGAGAATGTCGACGAGGCCCAGCGCGGCGTGCTGCTCATCGGCAATCCGCTCACAATGCTGCTGGGTGTGCCAGCAATGATTTGGTGCGGCTTAAGCGGGTATCACGAGCGCGACTGGACCAAGCGCGGCATCGCCACTGGATTTCTCGTCAGCATGGCCTTGTGGCTTGTCCCCTTCAAATCGGTGCAGTTTTATTACCATTATCTGCTGCCGAGCGGCTTCCTGTTTGCAGCGCTGGCGCTGGCGATGGAGGAGCTTTGGAAAGCTGGAAACAAAGCACTGGTGGTAACGGTCTTGATGGCAGCGATCGGATTGTTCGTATACTTTTTCCCGATCCTTTCAGCCGCGCCGTTGAGCGCCCCGGATGCTTTTCAAAACTATGCTTGGCTTCCAAGCTGGGTCTGAGCGGTGCGCTAATAGCGGCCCCAGACGAACCGGCTCGACAAGGCATAGTTCCATACCGAACCGATCAATATGCCCGCAAGCGCTGCGAGCGCCCAGAACAATCCATACCCTTTGAGCAATGTTGCAACGGCGACATTGGCAAAGCCGCCAATCGCGCAAGTCAGGCAAAAGCCTGCCCAACCACGAACAATTTCGCTCGTCCCCTCAAGGCGTTGATCGCGATATGTGAGCCAGTTGTTGAGGAGGAAGTTGAAGCTCATTGCGCTCAGCACGGCTGTCGCCTGGCCCAGCATGAATGCTTTTTCGAAAGCGAACAACATCAGTGCCAAGACGCCCATATGCACCAGCACGCCGACTGTGCCGACCGTGCCGAAAAGCGCGAAACGCGTGGGGATCACTTTGCCAAAGGTCTTGTCGTAAATGCCGGCGAGAAAATCGAAGGCAATCGCGCGGTCAAGCTTGCTCTCCCCTGCCCGCCTTGCTGCAAAATTCAAGGGAAATTCGCGCACTTTCAACGGGCTTCGTGCGGTCGCCAGAAGATCGAGCAATATCTTGAAGCCAATGCCTGACAATCGCGGCGCGAGCCTGCGCGCAGTGGCAGTGGGGAGCATGAAATAGCCGCTCAAGGGATCGGTGAGTTCAACGCCCGTCATCGTGCGGGCAAGCCGGTTCGCAAGGCCTGAGAGGCGCTCTCGCTCGGGATCATCCCAGTTTTCAGTGCTCGCCCCTTCGGCAAAGCGCGAGGCAACCGCGATATCCGCCTCTCCGGCGCGCAAAACTTCGAGCATTTGCGGCAAAAGCGCCGGATCATGCTGATGGTCTGCATCCATTACAGCGGCATAAGGCGCAGCGGTCGCGCACAGCCCTTCAATCGCCGCGCTTGCCAGCCCTCGCCTGCCGATCCGGTGGATCACCCGAATCCGCGGATCAGTTAAGGCCAGTTCGCGCGCTTCGTCAGCTGTGCCGTCGGCGGAATTGTCATCCACCACCAATACTTCCCAAGAAGCCTTGCCCAATGCCAGCTCAATCCGCTCGACCAAAGGCGCGAGATTGCCGCGCTCATTGAGTGTTGGCAGGACAATCGCCAGCTCGAGAGGCGCAGTAGTGGCCACAGGTTTAGAGCCGCTCGGCCACGGCTTTACCAATAGCCTGCGTGCCATGTTCGCCGCCCAGATCACCGCCTTGAATGCCGTCGCCCAAAGCCTTCTCAACCGCTGCCTCGACGCGCGCTGCCTCTGCCTCAAGGCCCAATGAATGGCGCAGCAACATGGCAAGCGAGAGGATCGTCGCCATTGGATTGGCAATGCCTTTACCGGCGATATCAGGCGCAGAGCCATGGATCGGCTCGTAAAGGCCGAAAGTGCCATATTCGGTCTGACGCTCGCCCAAGGATGCACTTGCGAGCAGACCGATGGAGCCCACGCACATGCTCGCCTGATCTGACAAGATATCTCCGAACAGATTGCCGGTTAGCACCACGTCAAATGCGCCCGGATCACGCACCAGCTGCATCGCAGCATTGTCGACATACATGTGATCGAGCGCGATATCGCGATAATCAGCGTGCACCTCCGTCACAACTTCACGCCACAAGCGGCTCGTTTCGAGCACATTAGCCTTGTCGACACTGGTAACGCGGCCAGAGCGTTTTTGCGCAGCGCGGAAAGCAGTGTGGGCGATACGGCGGATTTCATCTTCGGCATAGGCCATCCGGTCCCAGCCCTCGCGCCTTCCATCGTCCAGCGTGTGCCGCGCTTTTTCGCCGAAATACACGTCGCCCGTCAGCTCGCGCAGGATGAGGAGGTCAATCGCGCTTGCAACTTCGTGTTTGAGCGCAGAGAGGTGCTCCAGTCCTGCAAAGGCTTTCGCCGGGCGCAGATTGGCGAATAGACCCAGCTCTTTGCGCAGACCAAGGATCGCTTGTTCGGGCCGCAAATGCCGCTCCAGATTATCGCAAGTCGGATCACCCACCGCTCCGAACAACACAGCATCGGCAGCGCGCACTGTCTCAAGCGTTTCAGGCGGCAATGGATGGCCATGCTCGCGATAAGCGACAGCGCCGACATCTGCGTGAGAAAGCTCGATATCGGGCAGACCCAATGCACCGAGCACGCGCAACGCCTGATCAGTCACTTCTTGGCCGATACCGTCGCCTGCAAGAATGGCTATTTTCATGTTGGCTTCCGGTCTAGCGCATCCGCGCCAGCCGCTCCTTCAAACTGCTTCGCGCCGCCATAACATCGCCCCTGTGATCGGCAAGCAGGTAGCGCGCCAAGGGCCGCTCCATAGCGGCAAATTCTTCCATCAGCATATCAAGCTCGCCTTCAAGAGCGGGTTTCGAGCCGCCATACCCCAGCTCGCGCAGAAGCAGTGCTTCGTAGGCGATCATAGCTGGCAACCAGCCGCGCGCCGAGGGCGCCTGACAAATCGCGCTCAGCAAAGCTTCCAATGCGGTGTAAAGCTGCGGATAGGCATTGCGCTCGGGCAGAGCTGTTGCAGTCAGTGCGCAGACCCAATTGATTGCGGCCGCCGGCAAAGGCTCGGTCAGCCACGGCCCGCGACTTTCCACCAGTTCCAGCTTCGCAAAGGGGAGCTGGCTTTGCGATTTGGCGCGAATGTCAGCTGCGACCAGATTGCCGGGGATCATAACGGGGCGCATCTGACGCCCTCGCCCGCCTGCGACATAGCCCGCGACCAGCCCGTAATCCTGGGTGAGCATCCGCGCGATCGCGCCATTCTCGCCATGCGCTCTTGAGCTAAGCAATATGGCAGGTGCGCGCAGGTTCACGAGCGCAAGCGCCGCTTTACTTTTTCTTGGGCGTGCTTGCTTTGCGGGTTCTGGCCTTGGGCGCTTTGGCTTCAAGCGCTTCAATGCGTTTTAGCAGCGCTGCGTTTTCCTCACGCGCTTTTGCCGCCATCATTTTGACCGTGTCAAATTCTTCGCGAGTGACGAAATCCATTCCGCCCATAGCTTCTTTCACGCGTTCACGAGCGCTCTCACGCGCCTCTCGGGTCATTCCGGCAAAAGTTCCGGCAGCCGAATTGGCGACTTTGACAAAGTCAGCGATCAGGGGGTTTTCGCTTTGCATGGTCTCTCCGGGTCTCCGAGTATCTGAACGAGTTAGCGCCTGCGCGACAAATGGGCGTAGCTTATCAGATTCGCAAGGGCCGATTGGCAAGGCCCGATTAACTGGGCCC
>CAZJAG010000009.1:13222-15281 GCA_964543735.1 uncultured Porphyrobacter sp.
AACTGGACTTCAAATCTCGTAACGCTGCGGTTCTTCGGTGGGCGCTGTCCGTCCACCATCAGGGTTAAGCTGCATAATGCCATAATTGAGATAGGCTGCGAAACACACCCAGACGAGATAGGGCAACAGAAGCAGACCCGCGGACATACGAACGCGCCAGAAAGCCGCGATCACCAAGAGCAGCGTCACAAAGACAAAGGCCAACACCATCAGTCCGCCCTCTATATTCTGCATTCCGAAGAAGACAGGCGTCCACGCCATATTGCCGATGAAATGCACGGCAAAAAGCACGATAGCCGCGATCCGACCTTTTGCGCCCCACGCGCTGCACACCAATGCAAGGGCGAGGCCGATCATGACGTAGAGAATGCTCCACACGATGCCGAAAGCTTGCGGTGGCGGATAAAGATCAGGCTTTTCCAGATTGATGAACCACAAGCTCTTTGGATCACCCAATTGCCCCGCTAGAAAGCCAAGCAGCACAACCAATGGAACCGTAAACAGGGCCCAACGCATAAAGCTGGCTCGCAATTGTCCGCTAGAGGCAATGAAATTCATGTCGTCCCCGTCAAGTCCCTCAGGCTATCACTTTTAGAGCGCTCCCTGACGCGCCCGCGCATTTTTGATGCGATTCGCCTTGAGAAGACCATGGCCAAGCTGTGCGCACCGCGCAAGGCACTGCGCGCTCTAAATAGCTATCGCTGTGCCGAAATGAGAAACTCCACATTGCCTTTGGGGCCTGTAATCGGGCTTTGGGTAATGCCTTGGACATTCCAGCCAGTGCTTTCCAGCCATAGCTGCGTTTCATCACAGACGCGCCGATGGAGCGATGGGTCGCGCACAACCCCGCCCTTGCCCACTTCCTCGCGTGCGACTTCGAATTGCGGTTTGATCAGTGCGACGAGCTGGCACGGTGTCGCTGCCAGCTCCAGCGGGCGTTCGAGCACTTTGGAAAGGCCGATAAAGCTCGCATCGCACACAACCCAGTTGCACGCCTTGTCAATCTGATCGCGGGTGAGAATGCGCGCTGAGGTTTGCTCAAGAACGGTAACGCGCTCATCCTGCCTCAGCTTCCATGCGAGCTGGTTCGTCCCGCTATCAACCGCGAAAACATGGGCCGCGCCGTGGCTCAAAAGAACATCGGTAAATCCGCCGGTGGAACTGCCAATATCCATCGCTACGACGCCTGTTGGGTCGAGCGCAAATTCCTCGATTGCATGGGCCAGCTTGAGCCCGCCCCGGCTCACCCAAGGGTGGTCTCGCCCACGCACTTCTAGCGCTGCATCGCTCGCCAATTGCTGGCCCGGCTTGTCAATTTTTGTATCACCGGAAAAGACAATGCCCGACATGATCAATGCCTGTGCACGCGTCCTGCTCTCGGCCAGACCGCGTTCCACAAGCACTTGATCGACGCGGATTTTCTTGCGCCTCGATTGATGAGTTGAGGATGATTGGCTTTTGGTCATTTACCAGTCAGGCGATAGCGGCCATGGGGAACCAATGAAACCAAACATTTTTCCCAGCTCATTGGCTCTTGCTGCATCGCTCGCGGCGGCGAGCTGCGCGCCCGCCTCCAGTGATAGCGCTCCGGTCTCAACGCCGACACCCACGCCTGTGCAGACGAGCCCGAGGACAACCCAACAGCCCGTCGTGCAAGAAGTTCGATATGCAAACTATCTCGACGCGCCGCAAACGCCGGGCGCTTGGGAATATGCGCAGTTCGATTTTGGCAGTCAGGCGCTGTACCGCTCCGATCCGCTCAACAGCTTTGCCTTTAGCTGCAATCGTTCTGCAGGGCAGATCAACTTCATCCGATTTGTGAGCGGCGGGGCTCAGCGGGTGATGCGTATCCAGACCGAGACGACACAGCGCTCGCTCACCGCCGCATCGACAACGGCCAGCCAGAACTCTGTCACCGCGCGCGTGTCTGCCAATGACAGCCTGCTTGATGCAATGGCGATCACCAAGGGGCGCTTTGCGGTGGAGACCGAAGGACTGCCCACGCTCTACATCCCTGCATGGGCTGAAGTCAGCCGCGTGATCGAGGATTGTAGATAAG
>CAZJAG010000009.1:15381-40056 GCA_964543735.1 uncultured Porphyrobacter sp.
CTCTACATCCCTGCATGGGCTGAAGTCAGCCGCGTGATCGAGGATTGTAGATAAGGAGTGCTTGTTTTCCGCACGACGTCCGTCGTGCGATATCCTCGCAGCTTGCGGACAAGCCCGCGCTGCTGCGGTGCGGCCTTTGGCCTTGCGATTGCTGCGCAACCGAAGTCAACCAAGCCAGAGATACAGTACAAAATCGACGCCGCAGGCGTCGCAAGCCCGACTGGGCGTCCGCAGCGACCGCAGGGAGCGAGGATAGCCAAGCACACGGACGTGTGCGCCGGCGCCTGAGGCTAAAGCACAAGACGCGGAGGCGGGTTCGAAAAACAAAGAAATGGATAAGTGCTTTTTCCTCTTGCAATCGCCGCTATTCCGACTCAAATTGCCTCTCAAGATCAGCGGCGAACGCGGGTCTTGGGCCCCCAGTGAAATGCGGGCTCTAGCTCAATAGCGCGAAAGGAGGTGATCCAATGTCTCATGGTTCAGTAGAGAGGTTGGCAAAGTTCCACACGAGGTATTATCGTTGAAGCTTCAGTAAGCGATAAAGACCTTGTGAGCGGCACTTCCAGCCGCTGACCATGTTAAGGGCGGTGCTCCATTTACTTGGACGCCGCCCTTCTCATGTTTGTTGAGTTTTTATTGGGCCTCAAACGTCGGCTTTTTTGTTTTCCGCAGCCTTGGCTTTCCTCGCTCACGCGCCTTGCAGGCGCATCGCTGCGGGCGGGCAGTCGCCCTTGCGACGCCTACGGCGTCGACTTGGCTCTATCCTATTGGCTTGGTCGCGGTAGCTCGGCGAGCGTCTAGCGAGCCGCAAGGCTGACCAGCCGTCCGCAGGCCCGACAGGGCCGAGGATATCGCACGACGGAGCTCGTGCGGAAAACAAAGACTCCTCAGGCCCGATACATTTCATCAACTCTTGCTCTTAAGCTTTCTCCATTATAACCGCTCTCACTATGGAATTTAAGCGCATCCCTCACCCTGCCCTCACGCATGAGAACGTGCGTAAGGCGGCGATTGCAGACCCCGGTTTCGGCACCGTGTTCACCGATCATATGGTCACAATTGACTATGATGAAGGTGTTGCTGGCCCGCTTGGAGACGGCTGGCACAATGGCCAGATTTGTCCGCGTGGGCCGCTTACACTCGATCCAGCCGCGAGCGTGCTCCATTATGCGCAAGAAGTGTTCGAAGGGATGAAGGCCTTCGCCCATGCAGATGGCGGACTGGCGCTGTTCCGCCCTGAAGAAAACGCGCGCCGCTTTAATGCGTCTGCTCGCCGGATGGCGATGCCTGAAATTCCCGAGGCCCTGTTCCTCGATGCGGTCAAGCTGGCGGTGGAGACTGACGCAAGCTGGATGCCATCGGTTGAAGGCGGCTCGCTCTACATCCGTCCCTTCATGTTTGCCTCCGAAGCGTTCCTTGGCGTGCGTCCGGCCAAGCAATACAAATTCGTCGTCATCCTTGTGGCGAGCGGAAACTATTTCAAGGGCGGCGTGAACCCTGTCAAAATCTGGGTGAGCAATGACTATGTTCGCGCAGCGCCCGGCGGCACAGGCGCAGCGAAAACCGGAGGCAATTATGCGGCCAGCCTCGTCCCCCAAGCAGAAGCGATCGCACAAGGTTGCGATCAAGTCGTGTTCTTGGATGCAGCAGAGAAGAAATGGGTTGAGGAATTGGGCGGGATGAACCTGTTCTTCATCCGCAAGGATGGAAGTGTGATCACTCCGCCGCTCACCGGCACGATCCTGCCCGGCATTACCCGCGACAGTCTGATCGCAATGCTGCGCGAAGAGGGATTGGAAGTACGCGAGGAGCCCTATTCGATTACGCAATGGCGCGAAGAGGCGGAAAGCGGAGAATTGCTCGAAACGCTGGCCTGCGGCACCGCTGCTGTGGTGACGCCGGTTGGCACAGTCGCCTCGGCTGATGGCGAGTTTGCCATCGGGTCAGGCGGGATCGGGCAGATGGCCAACAAGATGCGCGAGAAGCTGACCGGCATTCAATCGGGCGCGATTGAGGATACTCACGGCTGGGTTCAAAGGCTGGGTTAGCGCGATGGCGCAAGAACTTCCCATCCTTGTCGCCGCGCTCTATCGCTTTGCGCCTTTCCCCGACTTCGCTGACTTCCAAGGCCCCTTGCAAGCAGCCTGTGATGCAGCGGGAACCAAGGGCACAATCCTGCTCGCCCACGAAGGCGTGAACGGAACCATTGCAGGCTCGGACGAAGCGATTGCCGCAGTGCTGGATCATATCCGTACGCTGCCCGATTGCGCCGAGCTGGATGTGAAATATTCGCGCTGCGAAGAGATGCCTTTCCTGCGGATGAAAGTCCGTCTCAAGAAAGAGATCGTCACTATGGGCGAGCCGGATATTGATCCGCGCGCAAGCGTTGGCACCTATGTCAGCCCTCATGACTGGAACGATCTGATCGCCGATCCTGACACAATCGTGATCGACACGCGCAATGATTATGAAGTCTCCATCGGGCAGTTCAAAGGCGCGATTGATCCGGGGACCAAGGCATTTCGCGACTTTCCGGGATGGTTTCGCGAGCATCGCGCGAAGCTGCTCGATTCTGGCAAGACACCCAAGGTCGCAATGTATTGCACCGGCGGCATTCGCTGCGAGAAGTCGACCAGTTTCTTGAAGAGCGAAGGGGTTGAGGATGTGTTTCATTTGAAAGGCGGCATCCTTAAGTATCTGGAAAACATCCCGCCTTCTGAAAGCCAATGGGAAGGCGAATGCTTCGTCTTCGACAGCCGTGTGTCCGTCGGGCACGGATTGGTAGAAGGTTCCTACGAATTGTGCTTTGCCTGCCGCCGACCCTTATCTGAAGAAGACCTCGCCAGCGACGCTTATGCGGAAGGGGTTTCCTGCCCGCATTGCATTGATGAACGCAATGAAGAGCAACGCGCCCGCTATGCCGAACGCCAGCACCAGCAACAGCTCGCCAAAAGCCGTGGAGAGCAGCATGTTGGCGGCGAGCAAGTTAACAAGAAAAATTCGCAGGACGGCTTCGAAGCTGGGGACGGTTGGGAAGCCAATTACAGCGCGGCCTTGAAAGATGCGAAGGGATGAGCGCAGCGCCCTCACCCCCACTGCCAATCCTCTATTCCTTCCGCCGCTGCCCCTATGCAATGCGCGCGCGCATGGCGCTGATGATCGCGGGTGTGACATGCGAATTGCGCGAGGTGAAGCTCGCGAACAAGCCGCAAGAATTGTTCGATATCTCGCCCAAGGCGACCGTACCGGTGCTAGTTCTGGGCGATGGAACAGTGCTCGAAGAGAGCTTGGACATTATGCGCTGGGCGCTTGCCCGGAACGATCCTGAAAACTGGCTTTCCGGCGATGATGCTGGGCTGATCGAGCGCAACGATAACACCTTCAAGCATCATCTTGATCGCTATAAGTATCCCACGCGCTATCCTGAGGAAGTCGCCAAGAGCTATGGCGATGATGAAGACACTTTCCGCTATGATCACCGCACGCAGGGGCTGATCATTTTGCAAGAGCTTGATGCTAGGCTGGGCCAGCAGGCAAACTTAACCGGCTCGCAGCGCGGCTTTGCCGACATTGCGCTGTTCCCCTTCATACGGCAGTTCGCCAATACCGACCGCGCATGGTTCGATGATCAAGGCATTGCGCATCTGCATGAATGGCTGGAACGCCATCTCGCCTCTGATCTTTTCGCGACGATCATGCCCAAATTCACGCCATGGAAATCAGGCGATGAAATAATCAAGTTTGCCGAACAAAAAACTGGATAGTGCTAAGCAAAAATTCGGAACCACCTTGTATATTCTACGTTAAAACCAATGTTATGAACCAGTTCAAGCCTTCCTATACTATCGAACGCGATGATGTGCGTTGTGAAATACATTGGACAGCCTGTGGATTGTGGAGCGCTGGAGAGGCTGAGGCACTGACCAAAGCTCTGTTCAAGAAGTCTCTTCCGTTTATCGAAGCGAAGAAGAGCTTCCGCGTGCTTGGCGATGTGAGAGAGTTTCACGTTCAGAGCAAGGAAGTCGTTGAAATTATGGAAGGTTCGCAGCGCAGCTCCGCCGAGTTGGGGGTTGACCGTATGGCGATTGTCTATTCCTCAACGCTGGTAAAGATGCAATTCCGCCGGATCAGCGAAATGCTGGAAGCCCAGTTCTTCGAGGATCGGGAAGCAGCGCTGGAATGGCTAAGACAAGGATAAGTCTAATCCCACGGCTGGCTAGGTATTCATGCTGGGCGAGCGAGCAAGGCCCCATCAACCGCACCGCGCGATAGAAGCGCAATGGATAGGCACTGTAGCTGAGCCTCATCGACGCAAGCGTTCACTGTGGCCAAAAATCTCAGACTCCAAAACGCCGCGCGGCTCCCCATATCTTCAACATCACAGGCGATATCAGGAGACGCACGATGATTGAACTGCGCCCTTTCGATACACTTGGCGCGGCCAACCATGGATGGCTTGATGCCCACCACCATTTCTCCTTCGCAGGCTACCATGACCCGCAGCGGGTCAATTGGGGTAGCTTGCGGGTTTGGAACGATGATGCAATCGAAGCCGGAAAGGGCTTCGCACCGCATCCGCACGAGGACATGGAAATTATCACTTATGTCCGCTCTGGCGCGATCACGCATGAGGATAGTTTGGGCAATATAGGCCGCACACAAGCAGGCGATGTGCAGGTGATGAGCGCAGGCTCGGGCATTCGTCACTCCGAATATAACCGCGAGGATGAGGAGACGACGCTTTTCCAAATCTGGATCATTCCCGACGAGACCGGCGGTGAGCCGGCGTGGGGTGCGCGCCCCTTCCCCAAAGCCGATCGAGCCGGAGAATTTGTTCCACTTGCCAGCGGAATCGAAGGCGATGGCGATGCGCTGCCGATCCGCACCAATGCCCGCGTATTGGGGGCAACGGTGAAGGCTGGCAAAAGCGTAACATATGCACCCGCATCCGCTGAACGGCATCTCTACCTTGTGCCCGCAGCCGGTTCGATCACAATCGGCGATGTCGAGGCAAAGGCCCGCGATGGCGTTGCCATCACCGATGTGCCGCAAGTTACCATCACTGCGCTCGAAGATACGGAGCTTGTTTTGGTTGATGCGGCTTAATGGTCCAATTCGGGCAGCGTATTGCGCAGTTCCTCCAGCCAAACATCTGCAACGGCATCTGAAGGTGCGCGCCAGTCCCCGCGCGGACTGAGCGCACCATGCGGGCTGACTTTGGGGCCATTGGGAAGCGCGCTGCGCTTAAACTGCGAGAAGCCGAAGAAGCGCCCGAGGAATTTCTCGAGCCATCCGGCTATTTCCTCTAGCGTGTATTCATTCTTGCTGCCTTCAGGAAAACCAGCGGGCCACATCCCCTCGCCGCGCTCTTTCCACGCATGGAAGGCGAGAAAGGCGACATGGCTGGGCGCAAGACCAAAGCGCATGATGTGGTGGAGGAAAAAGTCGTTTAGCTCGTAAGGGCCGATCTTCGCCTCGGTGCTCTGGATGCTGCCATCGGCATCGGCAGGAACCAGCTCGGGCGAGATTTCGGTGTCGAGGACGGAGAGCAAAACCTGTCCGCATTCGGCATCAAACTGTTCGGTTTGAACGCACCAACGGATCAGATATTGGATCAGTGTCTTGGGCACGCCAGCATTGACATTGTAATGGCTCATCTGGTCGCCCACGCCATAAGTGCACCAGCCAAGCGCCAGCTCTGACAGATCGCCTGTCCCCACGACAAAGCCGGAATGCTGCCCGGCCAGCCGGAAGAGGTAATCGGTGCGCAGCCCCGCCTGCACATTCTCAAACGTCGTGTCATAATGCGGCTCGCCATCGGCAAAGGCATGCCCGATGTTCTCTAGCATCATGCGGGCAGATGGCTTTATGTCTATCTCTTCTGCCGTGATCCCCATCTCGTCCATCAGCTTCCAGGCGTTGGACTTTGTCCCCTCAGAAGTCGCGAAGCCGGGCATTGTGTAGCCGTGAATGGTGGAGCGCGGCAGACCCAGCGCATCACACGCCTTCGCCGCAACGATCAGCGCATGGGTGCTGTCGAGACCGCCGGAAATGCCGATCACGAGTGATTTGGGACGGGTCGCCTCGATCCGCCGGATCAGCCCGTCGACCTGAATGTTGAAGGCCTCGTAGCAATCCTCATCCAGCCGCGTCTGGTCACCGGGCACAAAGGGGAACCGGCGAACATTGCGGGTGAGGCCAATATCGCGCGCAGGCAGGCGATGCTCAAATGCAATATGCCGGTAAGTGTTTTCGGGGCGGCCATGCGCTTCTGCAGCATCACCCCAGGTCTGGTTGCGCATCCGCTCGGCTGCAATCCGGTGCGTGTCGACATCGGTAATGCAAAGCTCTGGCTCGCGGTCGAAGCGAGTGCTTTCAGCCAGCAATCCGCCCATCTCATAGATGACGCCCTGCCCGTCCCACGCCAGATCGGTCGTGCTTTCGCCATGCCCGCTTGCCGAATAAACATAGGCGCAGATCGAGCGCGCGGAGCTGGAGCGGCAATGCAAATGGCGGTCATCCGCGCGGCCTACGGTAATGGGCGATGCCGACAGATTGCATAGGATATGCGCGCCTGCCAGCGCCGCCAAAGTGCCCGGCGGATTGGGCGCCCAGAAATCCTCGCAAATCTCGACGCCAAAGGTGAAGCCTTGCAGATTGCTCGCTGCAAAGACCTGATCAGTGCCAAATGGCACGTCGCGCCCTGCCAGCTCGATCGTCAGGCCGATGCAATCGCGCCCATGGTTGAAATGGCGCTTTTCATAAAACTCGCGGTAATTGGGCAGATAGCTCTTGGGGATCACGCCCAAAATCTCCCCGCCCGCGATCACAATCGCGCAATTGTAAATGCGGGCATTGCGGCAGAGCGGTGCACCGATCACCAGCACAGGCCTGAGCTTTTCAGATGCCGCGCGCACTTCTTCAATCGCAGCTTCAGCGCGTGTGAGCACCGCCTGCTGCAAATGCAGATCATCAATCGCATATCCGGTCAGGCCAAGCTCAGGGTAAACCACCAGATCGACATGCGCCTTATCCGCGCGCTTCGCCTCGGCAATGGTGGCAGCTGTGTTGAACGCAATATCAGCGGGGCGCAATGCAGGTGTGGCTGTGGCAACCCGCACAAACCCATGCGTGTGCATGTGGTAGAACGGGTGCGAACTTGCCCCCTCTGCCGATGTCGCATCCGCGCCTTGCGGCGCATCCTCAAGCCAGTCTTCCGGCTCGCAAATGCCCAGTTCGGCGAGCTTTTTCTGCACCGGCGGACGCGCAATCTTGCCCTTCGCCTCCCAGCCATAGACCGTGCGCGAGGGCCATGGATCGCCATATTCGGCTCCAAATTCCTCAGCTGACAAAGGGGGTTTGTGCGCCTCGCGCCATTGGCGAATTTTGATACCTGCTAAATGCATGAGCACGTCAGTATCCTTTTGGGATACATTTTGCAAGGATATTCCTTGGGTCAGCTGCCGGTGAGAATTGTGCCACCCAGCGCTTGCCTTTGTAACCGCAAGCTCTCACTTAGCGAACGCATAGCCGAACATACAGCCTAACCAAGGAGCACGCCGCGATGGCCGACCCGACCTATACCCCGCCCAAAGTGTGGACTTATGACGCCGAGAACGGCGGACGTTTCGCCTCGATCAATCGGCCAACTGCGGGCGCGCGTGAGGAGAAGGAGCTTCCGCAAGGCGAGCATCCTTTCCAGCTCCACTCGCTCGCCACGCCCAATGGGGTGAAGGTCACGATCATGCTCGAGGAATTGCTTGAGCTTGGCCATAAGGGCGCGGAGTATGACGCTTATCCCGTCAATATCGGCGAAGGCCAGCAATTCGGCAGCGGCTTTGTCGCGATCAATCCCAATTCCAAGATCCCAGCCCTGCTCGACAACAGCGGTGACACGCCGATCCGCGTGTTCGAATCGGGTGCAATCCTAGTGCATCTGGCCGAGAAATTCGGCGAATTCCTACCCACCGATCCTGCCTCGCGCGCAGAAACAATGAGCTGGCTGTTTTGGCAAGTCGCCTCCGGCCCCTTCATTGGCGGCGGCTTTGGCCATTTCTACGCCTATGCGCCGGAGAAATACGAATATCCGATCAACCGTTATGCGATGGAGACCAAACGGATTTTCGACGTTGCTGACAAGCGTCTTGCCGAGAGCCGCTATCTCGCAGGCGATGAATACACCATTGCAGATATGGCCAATTGGCCCTGGCTTGCCCCCTTCACCACGGGCCACATTTATGAGGACGCGAACCGCTTCCTTTCAATCGACGAATACGCAAATGTGAAACGCTGGGTCGATGAAATCTTCGAGCGGCCCGGTGTCCAGCGCGGAAGGATCGTCAACAAGGTTTGGGGCGATGAAGACATGCAATTGGCCGAGCGTCACTCGGCGGCAGACTTTGAAGGCAAAAACCTGACACGAAAAAAATAGCATTTGGAGTGGGGGTTTTTGCGCAAACCCCTTCCCATGCGCGAATGAGGCGTTATAGAGCGCCCTTCTGCTGGGGTGTAGCCAAGTGGTAAGGCAGCGGTTTTTGGTATCGCCATTCGCAGGTTCGATCCCTGCCACCCCAGCCAGATTTACGGCTTCCCTGACAGCGCTATCGCTTGCCCCGTCATCCATTCGGAGACCGGCGCGACCAGATAAAGCACCAGCCCTGCAATATCCTGCGGCGTGCCCAGCCTTCCTGCGGGCAATTGCAATTGCTCCAACAAAGGCCCGAAATCCTCATCCTTCATCGAAAGCGCGGTTTTCACCGTTTCGGTAGGCACAAAGCCGGGCATAATCGCATTCACCCGCGTTTTCGGCCCCAATTCCATCGAGAGCGTCTTGGTCATCATGTTCACGCCCGCTTTAGCAGCTGAATAATGCGCGCTGCCGGGAAACGGCTCCAGCCCTGCAAGCGAGGAGATGTTCACCATGGCGCTTTTCTCGGTGAAATGCGGCACGGCGGCCTGCACGCTGTAGAAAATGGAGGAGAGGTTTACCGCAATGGTCTTGTCCCATTCGGCCGGATCCAGCTCAGCCAAAGGAGCAGAAACCAGCGATCCGCCCGCATTGTTGACCCAGATGTCAAGCGAGCCAAACTCGTCGACCGCCCGTTTTGCAAGCGCTTGCATATCTTCTGCAGAAGACACATCGCATTTTTGCGACACAGCGCGCCCGCCTGCATTGCTGCCATTGATGATCTTGGCGGTGTTTTCGATCTGATCGGTCGAGCGCGCCGCGCATACAACATTCGCGCCCGCTTCAGCCAAAGTGGTCGCAATCCCTTCGCCTATCCCGCGACCTGCACCTGTTACAACCGCGGTTTTCCCGGTCAGATCAAACAGCGCGCTCATAAACATCCTCCACTCATCAAGACGGGCAGAGGCTATGGCGATTGGTAGGGGCGGTAAACTAGCCCAATTGCTGGTTGCTCGCGCCTAGCGCAATTCGAGCGGCTCTTGCGGATGGTTGGGGGTGAGGATCATCGTGTCCCCCTCAACCCGCCATGCAGCAAGGCGCGAGAGGAAGTTCATGCCCACCACATTGGTCTCGCCCAATGTTGGCGCGATTACCACATCCAGCCCGCGCGCAATGATATTGCCGAAACGCAATTGCTCGATCGAAGCGAGCTTGGCCTCAACCGGCCCGTTCGCTGTGCCAATCGCCACGGGCAGTCCGCCGCGGCGGGGTTTGAGCCGCGCTTCATCCGCCAACCCTTGCGAGACGGCAGTGACCGTTGCACCTGTATCGACGAGGAAATTGGCAGGCACACCGTTAAGCTCTGCGCGAATCCAGAAATGTCCGTCATCTGCCAGTTTGAGGCGCGTCTCCCCGCCCTCGACCACCTGTTCAGGCAGGCCAACCGCCGGCAGTGCAACCGACAGACGCGGATCAAAGCGCGACATTTGCAGCACAACCGTGACGAGAACGCCGACCAGCACCAGCGTGCTCGCCCCGCGCACAACGCGCCCCAGAGGCACTTCACCGCGCACCATGAGCGACCCGATCCAGCCTGCAAACATCGCGATAAGAGCGATAATCAGCAGCTCTGAGCGCGGGATCGCGCTGATCACAGTGACCGCGTTTTGCCAGACATTCTCAAACGACATGCGCGTTTATTAACCTGCGCGAGCTGCACCGTCCATGACCAGCAGCCATGCACAGCGCATTTGTACGATTTTGATGCATTCAGCCAAGGATGTCTTGCGCCAGCGCTCTGCCGGAGAGGAACGCGCCTTCGACATTGGGAGCGCTCAACCAGTCTCCGCAAAGGCCGAGCCGCTTTTCACTGTCCCACAAATGGCCAGGTGCGCCCTCACCCGCTTGCGGGAAAGCATAGAGCCAACGATGGCCAGCGAGATGCTGTGTCTGGTGCTGGGGTTGAGGCAAGATTGCGCCAGTTTGCGCCGCAAACGCCTCGAGCAGAGCCTTGGCCGCATCATCCTTGGCATGATCCAGAATGCTGCGCGAGAATTCGGGTGAGCCTTGGATCACCCAGTTTTCGGCTCCTTCGCGCTGCGGCTTTGCACCATTGCGCGCCGCCCAGGCAATCGGATCGTGCTCTTGCCCGCGAACAGTGTCGGGTAGCTCGAGGGGAGTGTCGAACGCGGCCATTGCTGTCCAGCACGGCGTGGACACAACCTCCTCAGCCTGCGCGGCAAATTCGGGCGCGGACGCTTTCAAAAGCGCGGCCGCCTGTTCAGCGGGGATAGCGCAGATTACTGTATCAAAGCTTTCCTCGCCGCCCTCGTGAGCGATCCGCCAATTGTCATTCGGGCGGCTGAGCCCCTCGACCCGCATGCCCCAGCGCACATCAAGCGGCTCGGCCATTGCGCGAATGGGTGCATTCATGGACGGCGTGCCCACAAAAGCGCCCTCACCTGCCGCAGGCCATCGCGCAACAATGCCTTGAGCTTCCCAAGTCTCGATCTGTTTATGAAATGCGGGATCGGAGCCGGTGAAATATTGCGCCCCGTGGTCGAAGCGCTTTGTCTCGCCGCCCACTTCTGCGCGGCGGGTTGCCATCCGTCCGCCCGGCCCGCGCCCCTTGTCGATCACGGTCACCTTGCGACCTGCCCGCACTAGTTCGCTGGCGCAGGTAAGCCCCGCCATTCCAGCGCCGATAATCAATGTCTCACTCATAGGGGCAGCTACGGCGCGCTGCGCGGGATGGTTGCATCGGCAAGGATAAGCGAGAAGCGCTGCTTTTCATCGAGCCAACGCTCTACCGGTGTCCACCCACCCGCCAGCAGCAAAGTATTGGCAATGCGGCGGTCAAACTTGTGACTATTCTCGGTATGGATCGTCTCGCCTGCCTCCATCGAAAACGCTTCTCCCGAAACCGTGAAGCTGATCGCCTCTTGCGCTTCGAGATGCATTTCAATTCGCGCCAGCTCGTCATTCCAGCGCGCAACATGATGCAGAGCATCGAGCGGAATGTCGCCCGCCAGCTCGCGATTTATTCGCCGGATGAGATTGCGGTTGAACTCGGCTGTGACGCCGGCCGCATCGTCATAGGCAGCGACCAGCGTGTCCTCATCCTTGATCAGATCCATCCCGATCAAGAGCTTTGATCCCTCGCCCAAAGTTTCGCGCATCGTGCGCAACAAATCGACCGCCGTGCGCGCGACCATATTGCCGATGGTGGAGCCGGGGAAGAAGCCGAGCTTGGGCATCGCTGCGACCTCGTCGGGCAGCTCGACCTTGCGCATAAAATCCGCCTCGACCGGATAGACCGGAAGGCCGGGAAATTTTGCGGATAGGTCTTGCGCTGCCGAGCGCAGAAAATCGCCCGATATGTCGAGCGGAACGTAAGCAGCGGGCGCTATCGCTTTCAAGAGCAACGGCGTTTTGACCGAACTGCCCGAGCCGAACTCGACCACAGCGCGGCCTGTTCCGATACCAGCTGCAAATTCCTCACCACGCGCCTCGAGAATCTGGGTCTCGGCACGGGTCGGGTAATATTCGGGGATCTGGGTGATATCCTCGAACAATTGCGAGCCGGCATCATCATAGAGCCAGCGCGCGGGGATCGCCTTTTGCTCCTGCGACAAGCCTTTGAGCACATCTGCACGAAAGGCGAGATCAACTCCGTCCTCGTCCAGATTGACGATGGAAAGCCCTTTGTTGGCGCTCATGCGTCCAAATCCTTTGCAAGGCGCAGGCCGGTAAATTGCCAACGCTGGTGGGGGTAGAAGAAATTGCGATAGGAGCTACGCGAATGGCCGCGCGCAGTTGCGCAGCTCGCGCCTTTGAGCACGAACTGCCCGCTCATAAATTTGCCATTATATTCGCCCACGGCCCCGCTTGCAGGTTTGAAGCGCGGATATGGCAAATAGGCGGAGCGGGTGAATTGCCAGCAATCGCCGAACATACTGGCTGATCCGGTCGGGAGCATCGGCCCCGCAGCGCTCAACTGATTGCCAGCGCTCGCATCATGCTCTTGCGCAATCGCTTCCCATTCGAACTCGGTCGGCAATCTATGTCCAGCCCAAGTCGCAAAGGCATCCGCCTCAAAATAGGAGATATGTGTCACTGGCGCATTCGGATCACGCGCCTGCAATCCTTGATGGGTGAAATGCGCATCACCTTCCCAATAGAGCGGCGCGGTGATCTGGTTCTCGCGAACCCATGCCCATCCATCCGAAAGCCACAGCGCTGCATTGGAATAGCCACCGTCAGCGATAAATTCATCCCATTGGCGATTGGTGACAAGGCTTTCCGAAAGAGCAAACGGCTCTAGCAGAACGCGGTGGCGCGGCCCTTCATTGTCGAAGGCAAAAGTCGCTTTTGTTTGGGCAGCATCATGCCCGATTGCAACCTCTCCCCCGCCGTGCTCGATCCAGGCCTCTTTGGGTGGAGCGACCATTTTCGGCGCAGGATGCATCTTGCCAATGGGCCACATGGCAGGCCGCAAAGGGTTCTGGAAAAGCGCGTGTTTGATGTCGGTTAGCAGCAATTCTTGATGTTGCTGCTCATGTGCTATACCCAGCGCAATCAGGTCAGCCAGCTCGGGATTGTCGAGCAAAGGCTGCATCGCGGCGGTCACAGCGCTGCGCCATTCCAATATCTGTGCAAGTGTGGGCCGCGAGAGCATCCCGCGCGAGAAACGGGCAATCCGCTCGCCCTCTGCCTCGTAATAGGAATTGAAGAGGAAGGGATATTGCTCGTTAAAGAGCTTGTATCCGCCCCCCTGATCACCCGCATGATCGCGCAGCAGGAATGTCTCCCAAAACCATGTCGTGTGCGCCAGATGCCATTTGGCAGGAGAGGCATCCTCCATCGACTGGATCGTGGCATCCGCATCGCTTAGCGGCGCGGCCAGATCTTCGGAAAGCTGGCGCGTGGCATGGAAGCGGGCTGCGAGATCAGGCAAGGTTAGATCAAGTCCGCCTTAAGCCGCATCAGCCTGACGCGTTGTGACCTCTGCATTGAGCATTTCCGCCAGCAAAAACGCCAGCTCGAGCGATTGCTCGGCATTGAGGCGCGGGTCGCAATGGGTGCGATAACGGTCGCCCAAGGCTTCATCGGTAATCTCAACCGCGCCGCCAGTGCATTCGGTCACGTCCTGCCCCGTCATCTCGATATGGATGCCGCCGGGATGCGTGCCTTCTGCGCGGTGGACATCGAAGAAGCCCTTCACCTCGCGCAGGATCCTGTCGAACGGACGGGTCTTAAAGCCGCTTTCCGACTTGATGACATTGCCATGCATCGGGTCACAGCTCCACACGACGGGATGCCCCTCATGCTTTACCGCGCGGGCGAGCTTGGGCAGGCCGTCCTCGACCTTGTCATGACCAAAGCGGCTGATCAAAGTGATCCGTCCTGCCTCGCGCGCAGGGTTGAGCTGATCGAGCAGCCGGATGAGATCATCAGGCTCCAGCGACGGGCCGCATTTCATGCCCAGCGGATTGCCGATACCGCGTGCAAATTCCACATGCGCTGAACCGGGAAAGCGCGTGCGGTCCCCGATCCACACCATATGCGCGCTGGTCGCATACCAGTCTCCGGTGAGCGAATCCTGCCGTGTGAGCGCTTGCTCGTAAGGCAGCAGCAGCGCCTCGTGCGAGGTGTAGAAGCTGGTGCCCTGCAATTGCGGGACGGTCGCCGGATCAACCCCGCAAGCCTCCATAAAGTCGAGCGCTTGGCCGATCTGGTCGGCGGTTTCAGCAAACTTTTTCGACCACGGCGTGCGGCCCATAAAGTCGAGCGTCCATTGGTGCACCTGCCGCAAGTTTGCATAGCCGCCGCCAGCAAAGGCGCGCAGCAGATTGAGCGTTGCGGCAGCTTGCGAGTAAGCGCGCACCATGCGCTGCGGATCATTGCGGCGCTGGGCTGCGTCAAATTCGATCCCGTTGATATTGTCGCCAAGATAGCTTGGCAGGGTGACATCGCGCCCCTCGCTATCGGTCTGAGTTTCAGTCGGCGAAGAGCGCGGTTTCGCGAACTGGCCCGCCATCCGCCCTACTTTGACGACCGGACGCTTGCTTGCAAAGGTCATCACAACCGCCATTTGCAACAGCACGCGAAAAGTGTCGCGGATATTGTTGGGATGGAACTCGGCAAAGCTCTCCGCACAATCGCCGCCTTGCAGCAAAAACGCATTGCCAGCCGCAACCTCGGCCAGATCAGCCTTCAGCGCGCGTGCCTCTCCTGCGAAAACCAGCGGAGGATAGGCATTGAGCGTTGCCTCGGCATCGGCCAATTCGCCAGCATCTTCATAATGCGGCAAATGGCGTGCTTCGAAATTCTTCCAGCCGTCAGGTTTCCAGTTTTGAGCCATGCTTAGTCTCTGTTGCGTCATTTCGGTGGACGCGATTACACCCTGCGAGAAGCAATAGCAAAGCCAAAGGCTTTAGCGAAACAAGAAAGTTTCGCCGCGCCGTGAGGCTTGCTGGCTCGTCGCTTACGCTATCTGCCGATGATATCTGGCGCAGTAACAGCCGGCGTTGCAACCGAAGGCGCAGCCGGAACCGCCGTTGCCAAAGTCTGCCCCTCAGGGATGATCGCAAGCTGCCATGCCGGCCGCGAGGCGAGATAGCGCTTGGCAAGGATGTTCATGATTTCAGGCGTGGTGTTCGAATAGTCGACCAGCAGCGAGCGCAGCAGGCTGACACGGCGCGGATCAAAACTCGCCCCGCGCAAGTGATAGAGCCAGAAACCATTGCCCGTTAGCGCGCGGCTCACTTGCTGGCGCAACGGCGCAGTCACACGCGTCAATTCATCTGCACTGGGCGGATTGTTCGCCAAATCCTTGGCAATCCGGTCAGCCTCGGCAAAGAATACCGGCACGTCTTGCGGGCGCAGTTGTGCAAGGCCAAGGATTTTGCCGCCCGATTGCAGATCAACCGGCCAGTCAGAGAAAGCTTGCGGTGCATAGCTCGCCCCTGCCCGCTCGCGCATGGCATCGAGCAGGCGGTTCGAGAACAGCTGGGCAAGAATATCGAGCTGGCGCGATTCGCGCAGGCGATCAACCCCGCCGCGCGTTGGCCATGCGATAACAGCAGCCGCCTGATTGGCATCGCCGCGATGGGTCAGCACGGTTGGCGCAGCGGCGACTTGCGGGAAGCCGGGCACGCGACTGGCAACGCTCGTTGGAATCGGATCGCGCTTCTTGAGCGCGCCAAAGGTGCGGCGCAGCGCATCGAGCGTACCATCGCGATCAAACTCGCCGAAGATTAAAACCTCGACCGGCCCTTGCTTCAAAAGCGGCTCCCAGACTTTGCGGAAACCTTCCGGCGTCACCGCGCTCAGCATCTGGCGATCAGCCGTTGCAAAGCGCGGGTCTTTGTTCGCAATCAGGAAATCGAGATCGCGGTTAAGCACGCCATTGGGGCTGGTTGCATAGGTATCATACGCAAGCTCAGCGGCTGCTTTCGCGCGCAGCACCGGATTGGCATCCCAGCGCGGCATCCCGAGCTTTGCTGCGAACAGATAGAGCTGGTCATTCACATCGGCGGAGCGCGTTTGGGCTGAGAATTCGAAAACCGCATCGTCGATCTTGAAGTCAAAACCCAGCTTGCGGCCTGTCGCCAGCCGGTCAATCTCTTCCTGACCCAGCTCGCCAAGGCCGGAGCCAACCAGCGCCATCTCGCCAAGACCCACATAGGGCGCATCTTTCGCTTCGAAACCGCGATAGCCAGAGCCGAAACGCACGCGCACTGCGACGCGGCCCGGTTCAGCGTCGTTCGACCACAGGATCGCGCGCACGCCGTTCTCGAAATCGACCCGCTCAATCGCGTCAACACCGGTGACGCCCAATGGGCCTTGCGAGGTGATTTTGCCCGGCCTGCCGACACGGGGCAAATCCTCAAAGCGGATTGTCTTGGCTGCCAGCCTTGCCGATGCATCGGCGGTGACAGGCGCGGTGAAAGCGACGCGTAAATCCTGCTTGTCAGCGCTGCCAGCGTCAGGCGTGACAAGCACTGCGCGCAGCACATCGCCTTTGAACAATGCCCGCGTGCGCTCGAGCACAGCTTGCGGAGTGACGCGGGGTTTCATGTCCCTAAAGACATTGAGCACAGTTTCGGGCGCGGCGACCGTTTCGCGAATGTCGACCGCTTGGACAATCTGGTCAGCCAGCTTCGATCCGGCCTGCACGCTGCGCTGTTCATACTCGCTTTGGAAGATCGAGAGGAATTCGGAATATTCGCGGTCAATCTCTTCCTGCGTTGGCGGCTGCGCCAATGCATCAGCGATCACCGCGCGCACATCTTTAAGTGCGGTTTTCCAATCCTCGCCCAAGGGCGCAAAGCTGACAAAGGTCGCATCGGTAGAGCGCGAGACATCATCCTGCTGAACCTGAGCATAGAGATAGCTGCCCCCGCCCCTTGCGCGCGACTCCAGCCGGCGGTTGATCACCGCTTGGCCCACCGCATCGATCAGCAGGCCTTCATTATAGACAATCGTGTCGTTCACCGGACGCCAAGGACGCATCACGGCATAAGTGACAGAGCGCGGCATATCCGGTTCTGTTATGACCGCCAGCTCGCCAATCGGATTGGCAGGATCAGCGCCTTCGGGCGCAACCGGATCGCCGAAATCAGGCGCTTGCTGTGGCTCGCCAATGCCCTGCCAATCGCCGAACCATTGTTCGATCAGGCGAGCAAGCTTGTTCGGGTCGGCGTCCCCTGCGATTGAGATGACGGTGTTTTCAGGGCGATACCAGCGGCGATGAAATTCCTGCATCGCAGCCGCTTTCGCTCCGCGAAGGGTTTCCTCTGTGCCAATCGGCAGACGCGTTGCCAGCCGCTGGCCTGCAAACAAGGTGGCACGGGTCGCATCATTGACGCGCTGCCCCGCTCCGCCGCGCTCCCGCTTCTCAGCCAGAACAATCGGAATTTCCGCATCGAGATTGGCCTGGCTCAGCACCGGCTCGCGCATCATGCCGGAAAGCAGTTTGAAGCTTTCTTCGAGCGCTGCAGGTGTCGCGCCGGGCAGGTCGAGCTTATAGACGGTATGTGTCGGGCTGGTTTCGGCATTGGTGTCACTGCCGAAGGTCGCGCCCAGCCTTTGCCATGTCGGGATTGCCTCTGATGGGCCGAGATATTTGCTTTCCCGAAACGCCAGATGCTCGAGCAAATGGGCAAAGCCGCGCTCCGCCTCACGCTCGTGCAAAGAGCCTGCGTCAATCCGGATGCGGATCGAGATTTGCCCGGGCGGCACACGGTTGTTGCGCACCGCATAGCGCAGGCCATTGTCCATCGCGCCGAACAGCCAGTCCTTGTCGCGCGGGACATCGCTACCCTCGTAAATCCACGGCGTTTCATCACCCGTTTGCGCGCTGGCAGGCGGCGAGGATGCTTCTTGCGCTGAAAGCGGCGCAGCAACGAAAGATGGCAATGCGAGAAGTGAGAGAGCGCCAAGAACGCGATAAAACCTATTCATACACGCTTCTATAGGCAGCTTGCGTGTGAAGGGATAGTGAATGATTTCACGCATCTTGCCGATGGCGCGCGGTGCGCCTACATCGCGTGGCATGTTTATCGAAACCGAAACCACACCCAACCCCTCCAGCCTCAAATTCCTGCCGGGCAAGACTGTTATGTCATCGGGCACGCGCGAGTTTCCCTCGCCCGAAGCGGCAGAGGCCAGTCCATTGGCCCAAGCGATTTTCGATACAGGCGATGTGGTCAATGTGTTTTTCGGATGGGAGTTTGTCACGGTAACGGCAGCTCCCGGTGTCAATTGGGCTGATCTCAAGCCGCAAGTTGTCGCGATCCTGCTCGACCACTTTGTATCCGAAGCCCCGCTGTTCCATGAGGCGAGCGCTGCAGGCATCACGGTTCCGCCCGAAGATGAGCTGATGTTTGAAGACGATCCCGAACAGGCCGAGATTGTCGCTCAGATCAACGAACTGCTCGAAACGCGCGTGCGCCCCGCAGTTGCCGGCGATGGCGGCGATATCGCCTATCGCGGGTTCAAGGACGGCGTCGTCTATCTAACTCTCCAAGGGGCCTGTGCCGGATGTCCTTCGAGCACCGCAACCCTCAAGCACGGGATCGAAGGGCTCTTGAAACATTACGTCCCCGAAGTGGAAGAAGTGCGCGCCGCGTAAGAGACGAAAGGTTCTGCTGCCATGCGCCAATTGGCGATAGAATGCGCCAGCGAAGCCTGCTCGCTCGCTTTGTTTGAGGACGGCGCGCTGATCGCGAGCCGCCACGAGATTCTGGGGCGCGGCCATGCCGAAAGGCTCATCCCTTTCATCGAGGCACTACCCGATCGCGGCAAAGCCGAGCGAATTCTCGTCTCGCGGGGCCCTGGCAGTTTTACCGGTGTTAGGATCGGAATAGCCGCCGCACGCGCGCTGGCGCTGGCATGGCAGGCTGAGGTTATGAGCTTTCCGACACTTGCCCTCGTGGCCGCTACCGCGCAATCCGAACATCCGGGCCAGGCGCTCACCGTGTGCATGAATGGCGGGCATGGCGAATGGTTCATGCAAGGCTTTGACGCCGCCGGAATGCCCAGCACTGAACTTGCCGCACTGCCGATTGCCGATGCTGCAAACTTCTCGCTGGAAAAGCTGATTGCAGGCAATCGCGCCAAGCCGCTGGGCGCTGCTTGTGAGGGAGAGCATAGAGTGCTCGATCTATTGCCCGATGCGCGCCATGCGCTTGCAATCCCCACAAGCCTACTTTCCAGCGACACCTCACCGCTTTATGGCCGCGCACCAGATGCAAAGCTCCCGCAGTAATACCCTCGCCCACACGGCATTGGTCGAGCCGATTATGGCGATCATGGAGGCTGCGTTTGACCCGCTATGGGGAGAGGCATGGACACGGCGGCAGGTTAGCGATGCGCTCGCCCTGCCCACCACTCATGCGCTGTTGATTGACGAAAGTGGTGCAACAAATGCATCCGAACCGGACGAAGCGCCCGAGCAATCAACCGGATTTGTGCTTTCGCGGCATGTTGCAGGTGAGGAAGAGCTGCTGTTGATCGCCATCACTCCGGCTGCGCGCGGCAAAGGTCTGGGTCGCAAACTGATTGAAAAGTTTATCGAAAATGCGAAATCGCGGGGAACCGAGCGGATATTTCTGGAGATGCGCGCCAATAATCCTGCGGAGACTTTGTATCGTAGCATAGGCTTTGAAACAATTGGCCGTCGCCGCAACTATTACACAATGTCTAATGGTAATCGTCTTGATGCGCTAACCTTTGCGCTGCCGATATAACTAAAACGGTGCTACTTTTTGTTAGTTGAGCCTGCCTGCCACTTGCATTTTTTGTGTCAAAGCGTAGAGCATCGCACATTGGTTGCAAGTTGGTATCAATCGAAACTATAACAAAATTACGAGGAATGCATGGAAGATATCGAAATGGAAATGAAAGAGACGCTCATCACGTTGACGTCCGATATTGTCGCTGCACATGTCAGCAACAATGATGTGGCTGTGGATGATGTGCCCGCCCTCATCAACAATGTCTTTACCGCGCTGTCGGGCCTTGGCGGCGCTGGCGCTGCGGCGGAAGAGCGGCCAGAGCCTGCGGTTTCAATCCGTTCCTCGATCAAGCCGGATTATATTGTCTGTCTTGAAGACGGCAAGAAGCTGAAAATGCTCAAGCGTTATCTGCGCACCAATTACGATATGACACCCGAAGAATATCGCGCGCGCTGGGGATTGCCGGCGGATTATCCGATGGTTGCCCCCAATTACGCTGAAAAGCGCCGCGACCTTGCGATGAAGATCGGTCTGGGCCGCAAGCCGGGCCAGCGCCGCGGTCGCCCCAAAAAGGTTGCCTAAAAAGCGCCTCCCCTGCTTGAGATGATCGCCCCGCCGCATTAAGTGGTGGGGCAATCACCCGCTGGAGCGCATTTTGCAACAACGAATCGATCTCGAACAGCTTTGTGCCGACAAGGGGCTGCGCATTACCGAGCAGCGCCGAGTGATCGCGCGCGTCTTGTCCGAGAGTGACGATCACCCCGATGTGGAACTGCTCCACAGCCGCGCCTCTGCGATCGATCCCAAGATCTCGATCGCAACGGTCTATCGCACTGTGCGCTTGTTCGAGGAGGCAGGCATTCTCGACCGGCACGATTTCGGCGATGGCCGTGCCCGCTATGAGGCTGCACCCGAAGCGCATCACGATCATCTGATTGATGTCGAAACGGGCAAAGTCGTCGAATTTGTCGATCCTGAACTGGAAGCCTTGCAAAAGGTGATTGCAGAAAAGCTGGGCTATCGGCTGGTCGATCACCGCATGGAACTTTACGGTGTCCGCCTCTCAAGAGACGACTGAGGACGCGCTTCGAGCGGCGGCAATGCGGGGCGAGACGACCCCGATAGCCTTTATCGGCTGGATCAGGATTTCGCTGCGCACTGCGCTTATCGCCGCCCTTCTGATCATCTTTGTGCCGCTGCACTACCTTTACCGCATATTCGCTTATGGCTCACCCTTCCCGATGTATTTCCTGCGCTTCACCGCGCGGATTGTTGGCGCGAAGGTGGAGACAATCGGCACGCCATTGCGGCGCGATGTGTTCTTCATCTCCAACCATGTCTCGTGGATTGATATTCTCTCGCTGGCCGGGGCAAGCGGGACGGCGTTTGTCTCCAAGGCGGAGCTGGCCGATGTGCCGCTCGTGGGCTGGCTGGCAAAGCTCAACCGCACCGTTTTTGTGAAGCGAGAGAACCGGATGGGGGTTGCCGAACAGATCAACGCCCTGCGCGAGGCATTAGAAGACAATTGGTCGGTCACGGTTTTTCCTGAAGGCACCACCACCGATGGCCAATCGCTGCTCCAGTTCAAGACCAGCATGTTGCGCGTGCTAGAGCCGCCGCCGCCCGGTGTGCTCGTCCAGCCGGTGCTGCTCGATTATGGCGCGGTTGCAGAATGGCTGGGCTGGGTTGGCGAAGAGCACGGGGTCAACAATTTCAAGCGGGTGTTGGCGCGCAAGGGCACCTTCCCCTTGAAACTCCATTTCCTCGAGCCATTTTCGCCTGCAGATTATGACGGGCGCAAAGCGGTGGGCGCAAAGGCGCGCGAACAGATTGAAGAGGCTTTGCTGCACACGCTCGACAAGCCCTTGCGCGATTTTGCGCATAACGTCCCGCCGATCCGTTATCACGCACCCGATGAGGATACGCGCTAGCTCGGCGCCTTCTGGGCTTGGCCTAAAGCCCTGCCCCGACCAGCCAATCATGGAACAGACGCACGGGCCGTTGTTCAAGCGCTGTCGGCTTGCACACAAACCAATAGCTGTAAGGGCTTTCAACCTCGAGACCGAAGAGATCGGTCAGCCGGTTGTCTTCCGCGCGGCGCAAATGGTCATCATGCATGATCGCAATGCCCAGCCCTTGCGCAGCGGCCTCAAGCATCAATTGGCCTGAATCGTAATGGTCAATCGCCGATGGCTCCAGATCTTCCAGCTCGATCGCCTGTTTCCAAGCTTCGAAACTGGCAGGCAGTTCATTGTGAATGAGGAAGGTTTGCTTCTCCAGCGCTTCACGATCGGGGTCGCCGCCGATCTTTTCAGCCAGCTCTAGGCTGCAAATCGCATGCACCATATTGTGATCGAGCCGGATCGCATGCAGCCCCGTATCAGGCCCGCGCGAAAGGATAATCGCCGCGTCCAGCGTGTCGCCCACACGGTCCTCAAGATGCGGCCCGGTATCGATATCGATATGCAAAAGCGGATGCCGCTTGCGCAGCTCACCCAACCGCGGGAACAGACGCTGCGATCCGAACAGCGGGAGCACGCCCAAACGCAGCCGCAAAAGCGAGATATTGTCGGACTGGCTCTCCACTGCCCTTGCTAGCGATTCCAGATGCGGGTTCACCGCCTCGTAGAATGCCTGCCCTTCATCGGTTAATTGCATCGACTGGCGCGCGCGTGTGAACAGTTTTTTGCCGATAAACTCTTCCAGATTGGTAATCCGGCGCGACAAGGCCGAGGGGCTGAGGCCAATTTCCTCAGCTGCTGCCCGGGCAGAACCCAGGCGCACGGTGCGCATAAAGGCCTCAAGTGCGCGGAGCGGCGGTAAGCGACGTGTGGGCATGGTTCCCTCTCTTTTGCATGGAGCTACGCAGCCCGCGAGCAAAAGATGCAAAAAATCGAACCAAAAGCCAAAAAATTGCTTTAGCTTGCCTCTGACGCATTATCCGGACGGTGAAGGCGCAGCCTTTTGACATGCGTTTCATCAGCCGCAGTCACTTCGATACGCCAGCCGCTGGCGTGCGTTACTACCGTTCCAACAGGGGGAACCTGTTCGGCCAGAACAAAGGCGAGACCGCCCAGCGTGTCGACCGCTTCGGCCACTTCGGAAAGGCGCGGATCGACCGTTTTGGCGACATCATCCAGCTCGGCCCGGGCATCGCAATCCCACATCCCCTCGCCAATCGGGACGATAAGCGCCTCGGGCGTCTCGTCATGCTCATCCTCGATCTCGCCAACGATTTCCTCAACCAGATCCTCAATCGTAATGATCCCGTCCGTGCCAGAAAACTCATCGAGCACGATCGCCAGATGCACTCTGCGCGCACGCATATCGGCCAGCACATCGAGCGCGCCGCGCACTTGCGGCACATAAATCGGCTGACGCATCAATGTCGTCCAGTCGCTAGGCGGCTCCTTGCCTTGGGCGAGGAAGGGAAAGACATCCTTGATGTGGATCATGCCGATCACATCATCCAATGTCTCGCGATAGACCGGCAGGCGCGAATGGCCATGCTCGGAAAAGGCTGCGACAAGCTCATCCCAGCTGGCACTGGCAGGCACGGCGATGATCTCTCCGCGCGGCACGGAAACATCGTCGGCATCATGTTCTGAGAAATGCAGAAGATTGCGCAGCATTTGCCGCTCAACCGGAGACAGATCGCCATCTTCCTGCTGAGGCGCGAGCAGACCTTCCTGCTCATCCTCATGCTCGTCAATCGCTTCTTCCAGCTGCGCGCGCAACGAGCGGTCGCCATTATCCAGTCGCAGCCATTTCTTGAGCGAGCTGAACAGCCCGCCGCTACTCTCCGCGTCTCCCGATTGAGGATCGCCGTTTTTGGATGTATCGGGCATCGCCCTTATGTCGCTCCTTGTTGCGTTCAAGCGAACGCTAAGCTGCTCTATATGGGTTAGCGATACCCAGTTTTGCAAGTATCTGCACCTCCAGCGCTTCCATTTTTTCAGCATCCGCGTCCGAAGTCTCGTGATCATAGCCGGCCAGATGCAACAAGCCGTGAACGATCAGATGCGCTGCGTGGTCGTGGATAGTGATGGACTTGTCCTTCGCCTCGCGCTTGCAAGTTGCGTGGGCGAGCGCGATGTCACCCAACATGACGGGCGGGCCTTCTGGCTGGAGATCGAGCAATTCTTCGCGCGCCAGCATCGGAAAGCTCAAGACATTGGTGGGCTTGTCGCGCCCGCGCCATTCTTTGTTGAGCGCGTGGATCTGCTCGTCCGATGTGAACAATACGCTGGTGTGCAGACGCGGATTGGCGAGTTCGGAGACGAAGCATGACGCTGCTTCTGCCGCGTTGTCAGCCAGCATTTCCCAAGACTCCGGCGGCCAGGAGGTAACGGAGAAATCTAATTCCAATTCGTCATTGCGAGCGTCGCGAAGCAATCCATGGACATGCCGTGGATCGCCGCGTTGGCTTCGCCTCCTCGCGATGACGGGTGGCCAATCAACCCTCGCCCTCATAAGCCTCAACAATGCGGCCCACAATCGGGTGGCGCACCACGTCTGCCGCAGTGAAGCGGGTGGTGGCAATCCCTTCCAGCCCCTCAAGCCTATCGACCGCATCGGCAAGCCCGCTCATCCTGTCGCCGCCGGGAATATCGACCTGACGCGGATCGCCGCAAATCACCATCCGGCTGTTCTGGCCAAAGCGGGTGAGGAACATCTTCATCTGCTCGCGCGTGGTGTTTTGCGCCTCGTCCAAAATCACAAAGGCATCAGCCAGCGTGCGCCCGCGCATGAAAGCAATCGGGGCAATCTCGATCTCGCCTGAGGCAATTCGGCGCTCGACCTGTTCGGGCGGCATGCAATCGTAAAGCGCATCGTAAATCGGGCGCAGATAAGGATCGACCTTTTCCTTCATATCGCCGGGCAGAAAGCCCAATCGCTCCCCCGCCTCCACCGCAGGGCGCGAGAGGATCAGCCGCTGGACAGAGCCGCTGATCAGCTGGCTAACCGCCTGCGCAACCGCGAGATAGGTCTTGCCCGTCCCCGCCGGGCCAAGCGCAAAGATCA
>CAZJAG010000010.1:0-2287 GCA_964543735.1 uncultured Porphyrobacter sp.
GTGCACATTCTGGCGCTGACACCTCAGCAAAATGTCAGTGCATTTGGCGCGGTTCAGGCGACGATTGAGCAGGAAGCGCGCGACAGGGTAGAAATGCTGGCCCATGGCGCGGCAGGCAATCTGTTTAACGAAAGCGGCATCATGCCCTCGATCTCTGTCCGCACCGGCAAAGGGCAGTCGATCATCAACGAATTTCTCGCTGAACATGATGAGGTTGGCGCTTTGGTGCTGGGCGCTGCACCCTCGGGCAATCCCGGGCCTCTGGTGACGCATTTCTCCGCAAATGCAGGCGCTCTGCCCTGCCCGCTCTATGTGATACCGGGCAATTATGACGAGGAAGCGGACGCGAATTAGGCGCGCCTATTTGCGGCGTTTTCGTCCTTGATGCCGGATATTGGCAGGCCGTCCGCGTTTTCCAGCTACATGTTTGCCCTTGCGCCGAGGGACTGGCCGCCCGCGCGGCTCGATTGGATTGCCATCGCTATCCACCGGCACGAATTTGAGCGCTCCGGTAAGCGGATTGGCCTCGGCCAATTGCAGCCTTAGCTGGTCACCTATTGCATATCGCGTGCCGCTATCCTCGCCGATCAAAGCCTGCGCGGTTTCGTCATAGCGGAAATGCTCTGCGCCAAGGGTTGAGACGGGGACAAGCCCGTCGCCGCCCATTCCCAGGATCGTCGCGAAGAAGCCAAATCCTTGAACACCGGTGATGCGCGTGTCGAATGTCTCGCCCACCCTGCCCGACAGCCATGCAGCGACATAGCGATCAATCGTATCGCGCTCTGCCTCCATCGCGCGGCGTTCGGTCTGGCTGATGGCGTCACAGATTTGTTTCAGGTTGGTGCGGTCTGGATCGGACAGGCCTGAGTGTTCAGGCACATTGCCATGCTTCACCCTTGTATCGAGCTTATAGGCATCGACCAGAGCGCGGTGGACGAGCAGATCGGAATAACGCCGGATGGGAGACGTGAAATGCGCATAGGAGCCGAGCGCGAGGCCAAAGTGCCCAGCGTTCGCCGGCCCATAATAGGCTTGCGTCTGGCTGCGTAAGACCGCTTCCATCGCTTGCTGCTTCTCGTTTTCATCCTCAATTCCAGCGAGCATCGCGTTGAACAATCCAGGCTTGATCACTTGGCCGAGCGCAAGCTTCATCCCCAAGGTTGCCAGATATTCGCGAAGAGCAATCAGCTTCTCGCGCGCTGGGGTTTCATGAACGCGGTAGACAACTGGCGCAGCCTTGTTCTCGAGCGCCTTGGCCGCTGCGACATTGGCCGCGATCATAAAGTCTTCGACCACGCGGTGCGCATCGAGGCGTTCACGCACGGCAATCTCTTCGATCTGGCCCGCATCATTGAGCATGACGCGCCGTTCGGGCAATTCGAGATTGAGCGGATCACGCGCCGCGCGCGCTTTCGCAAGCGCTTCCCAGGCTTGCCACAAATGCGCGAGATGCTGGGGCGGCGAACCACTATCCATCGCCGCTTGCGCCTCTTCATAGGCATGATTGTGCGCGATCTTCACAAGCGCGCGGGAGAAGCGGAAATTGCTGATCTTGCCCTCGGGCGAGATATGCACATGGCACGCCATGGCAGCGCGCGGCTCCCCCTCTTTCAAAGAGCAGACTTCGGTCGAAAGCACTTCGGGCAGCATCGGCACAACGCGGTCAGGGAAATAGACCGAATTGCCGCGCTTTCTCGCTTCCTTGTCGACCGCGCTCCCCGGGCGCACATAATATGACACATCGGCAATCGCGATGAGCGCATTGAAACCGCCCTGCCCATCAGGCTCCGCCCAGATTGCATCATCATGATCGCGCGCATCGGCCGGATCAATCGCAACGATAGGCAGATGGGTAAGGTCTTCGCGGGTCTCACGGTCAAGCGGAAGATTGGCCGCTTCCTCAGCTGCATCCAGCGCCTCTTGCGGGAAAGTGTGCGGGATACCATGCTTGGCGATGGCAATCAGGCTGAAGCTTTTAGGGGCGAGCGGATCGCCCACCACTTCTACAACTTTGACGCCGGAACGGTGCGAGCGTCCGGTGCGCTCGGCAATCACCAGTTCGCCTTCTTCAGCCCCGCCAAGGTCGGAAATCGCCGAAGAATTGCGCACGCGTTTGTCAATCGGGGCAAGCCATGCTTTTCCGGTGCGGTCAATCTCGACAACGCCCATCAAGCCTTCGCTGCGCGCGGGCAGCTTTTTCATAACATGCGCGACCCAACCGCTGTCGCGCTCTTCAGTGCGCGCCAGAATCCGGTCGCCGATTTTGAGCGCTGGAAATGCGCGCCCT
>CAZJAG010000010.1:2387-37399 GCA_964543735.1 uncultured Porphyrobacter sp.
GCGCTTGCTTTCGCGCACAGTCAGTCGGGGCGGTTTGTCAGGAGCTTCATCAGACCAATTGTCTGGGATAGCAATCGCTTCCCCATCCTCGATCTCAACAACGCGCAGCACAGTCACTTTGGGCACGCCGCCCATGCGGTGATATGCGGTTTTCTTGCCGTCGATCAGGCCTTCCTCAGCCATGTCCTTGAGGAGCTTCTTCAGAGCGATTTTCTCCTGACCTTTAAGGCCAAAAGCTTTCGCGATCTCTCGCTTGCCGGTTGGCCCATCGCTGGTCTGGATAAATTCGAGCACTTGCCCGCGCGAAGGCATACCCTGCGGTTTGCGTTTTGGCTTTTTCGTCAAGTCAGTACGCCCGCGCAATCAGGATACGCTCGGAGGCTGGTTCGCCTGTAAAGATGCACTTTCCATCCGCCGCGTCCGCACCGACGGGCACATTGCGGATCGTGAGCTTGTGCTGTTTCAAAGTCTCGACCACTTTTTCAAGCCCATCGCCAGTGGGCTTTGACCATTGCACCTCAAGCCAACCCGGATATTGTGCGTCGGTGGAATAGAACGCAGCCACCTCTTCCAGCGAGGTAACATCGCGCTGGATATTCGCATCGCGCCGCGCAGCTGCTTCTGCAAAGAGCGCGCTTTGAATGTCTTCAAGCATCGCGCCAATGCTGGCCGCCACGTCATCGCGAGCGGGCGTCTGGAAGTTCGCTTTGCCTGTTTCCATATTCCAGAGCTGATCGCGCCGGATCAGGCTGACGACACCAGCATCCATATCGCGGCTGCCAACTTCGATGATGACAGGCGCACCTTTGCGCACATAATCCCAGCGCTTGCCCGCAGCCTTGCCGGGCCGCGTATCAAGCAGCACACGCACACGCTCTCCCAAGGCTGACTGCTGGGCGATCTGGTCGCGCAGCTCAGCGCAATAGGCGGTGAGAGCTGTGTCAGCCTCCTCATCCTTGCCGCGCAGCATTGGCAGGATCACGACCTGTTGCGGGGCAATTGCAGGCGGAACGCGCAATCCGTCATCATCGCCGTGCGTCATGATCACGCCGCCGATCATCCGGGTCGAGACACCCCAGCTTGTCGTGTGGCAATGGGTTTCCTTACCCTCACGCGACTGGAAAGTGATGCCAGCAGCTTCTGCGAAATTGGTGCCGAGATAATGCGATGTTCCAGCTTGCAAGGCCTTGCCATCCTGCATCATCGCTTCGATCGACCAAGTTTCAACCGCGCCGGGGAAGCGTTCATTCTCAGGCTTCTCGCCCGTGATCACCGGCATGGCGAGATCTTCTTCAGCACAGGCCCGATACATCTCAAGCGCGCGCTGTGTCTCTTCGAGAGCATCCTCGCGCGTTTCATGCGCCGTATGCCCCTCTTGCCACAGGAACTCGCTGGTGCGCAGGAACATCCGTGTCCGCATTTCCCAGCGCACGACGTTAGCCCATTGATTGGTGAGCAGCGGCAAGTCGCGCCAGCTTTGAACCCAGCGCGCCATTGCATCGCCAATAATGGTTTCAGAAGTTGGCCGTACAACCAGCGGCTCTTCAAGTTTTGCAGCCGGATCGGGGACGAGGCCGCCCTCTCCATCGGCGATTAGACGATGGTGAGTGACGACCGCCATTTCCTTGGCAAAACCTTCGACATGCTCGGCCTCCCGCTCAAAATTGGCGAGTGGGATGAAAATCGGGAAGTAGCAGTTTTGCACGCCCGCCGCTTTAATCCGGTCATCCATCAAGCGCTGGATGCGTTCCCAAATGCCATAGCCCCACGGCTTGATGACCATGCAGCCGCGCACACCCGATTCCTCGGCCATGTCAGCAGCAGTGATGACTTCTTGATACCAAGCGGCAAAATCGTCTTCGCGCTTGGTGTTGAGAGCGTGGCGAATGTTGGACATAAATTCCGTACTATCTGATGAAATGAGTGGAGCGCGTTGGCGCTATTTGCCCAGCTCGTCCAGCTTCTTTTGCATCGCCGCCATTTGTTCGCGCAGCGCTGCGATCTCCTCATCTTGCTCTGCCGACTTCGTCTCGTTGCGTTTGGCTGTTGAGGAGGTGGGAATGAAAGCCTCGGTTGCGCTGCGCAGCATTGCCATATTGTTCTCATGGATCTTGGCGAGCGGCGAATTGCCAATTCCCTGCTCCAGAACCTCGCGGATTTTGCCCTGGTTCTGGCGAAAGTTGGTCATGCTTGCCTCGAGATAGCTGGGCATCAGCGATTGCATGGAATTGCCATACATCCCGATCAGCTGGCGCAGGAAACTGACCGGCAGCATCTGTTCGCCATTGGCTTCCTCTTCCATGATGATCTGCGTGAGGATCGAATGCGTGATGTCATCACCCGTTTTCGCATCGAGCACTTCAAATTCGACATTCTCGCGCACCATCTTGGCCAGATCATCGAGCGTGATATAGCTCGACGTTCCTGTATTGTAGAGACGGCGGTTGGCGTATTTCTTGATCGTGACGGGTTCGCCGTCAGCGGGCTTTTTCTTTGGCACGTTGGGTGCTCCCTCATTCCTGCTAACCTGCGCTTAGCACCTGCACAATGTGCAGTGCAACATTATGTCAGGACGGATGCAGCCGTGTCCCAAGAATGGTCAGCAATTCATATTGCGATAGAGTGGTTTGCTGCGCAGCATGCTGCAGCATATATGGCAGCTCCGCCCAGTCGCCTTCGCGCATTTCAGGGGCGTCTGTCAGATCTGCAACGATCATATCCATCGAGATCTTGCCAAGCAGCGGAAGGACTTTGCCCTGCCAATTAAGGTGCGTCTTTCCTCCCCATTGACGCAAAAATCCGTCAGCATAGCCAAGCGTGAAAACACCTATTGGCATTTCGCGCTTTGCAGTGAACTGGGCATTGTAGCCCACGCTCTCACCCGCTCCAATTGTCCGGCGCTGGATCAGTGCGGTCTGCGGGTAAGCAACTTGCTGGATGACACCTTCAAACTCTGCTCTCGGCACGCCGCCGTAGAGCGCAAGGCCAGGCCGGGTCAGGTTGAATGCATAGTCCTCGCCCAGCGCAATTCCGGCACTATTTGCAAGGCTGCGGCTGTTGAATGCCATCCCCGCAGCACATGTGTTGAAGACGCTGAGTTGGCGCGCATTCATTGCACTGTCCTCATCCGCACAAGCGAGGTGCGACATGAGACAATCGATATCCAATCGCGCGACAAGCTCGTCACTGCATTCATGAGGGCTAAGGCCAATGCGATTGATGCCAGTGTCCACCATAACATCGCATAGCCCTCCTCCGCTATCGAGCCACACTTTCGCTTGGTGGAGCGAATTGATGACGGGGACCACACCGCTCGCACGCGCAAATGCGGCCTCTTCGGCTGTGATGATACCATGGAGAACGCGGATCTGCGCTGAATTGAGATGTTCGAGAAGGGCGGGAACTTCCTGCCAATGCGCAGCAAAGAACCGGGCCGCCCCTATATCGCGCAAGACGGGCAAGCACGCGTTTACCCCCAGCCCATAGCAATTGGCTTTAACAGCAGCGCCCGTTTGCGCATCGCCGGACATCCGGTCGAGCTCGCGCCAGTTGTGCGCCAATGCCTCTTTGTCGATACGCAGCCGCAAACTTGGTTGCGGCAATCCCTTCACTCCAGTCACATCGCGCCCTTATCGTCCTCAAGCAGGGTGGGCTGCGCCCCTACAACTGTCCAGCGAGACAAAGCGGGTGTAAAGCGTTGCGGCAGCATCCTGTAGTGCTCTAGATAGCGCTCGATTTGTTCTGCAGGGACGCTCCAATCATCGCGAAGTTGCAGATAGTTGCCTTTGCGGCCTGGTTGGAAATCCAGCCAGCTTGGCTCAAGCGCAGGGATGACGCCGCTAAACGCGATTTCGTAAAAATAGCGGGGATCATTCACACAAGCAGCATAGCGTTGCTTGATGGTGCTTGAGCGTTTCGTGTTGCCCAGCAGATAGATGTCACGAGGAGCCTCTTTCGCGCTGTCGAGGACGTCGAAATAGGGCCTTGCCGATTTCTCGTCTCCCAGACCCGTGTAAGCGCAAGCCAATATCCAAGCGAACTCGCGGTCGCTTCCCCTAATCTTATAGCCGGCCGTGCCAAAGCGACCGCCCGTATACGCGTCAAAGGCAGGGTGCAGCAGATCAAGCGCTGCCTGATATTGACCTGATTCCGCCAGATATGCTGCGCGATTGATGATCGGATTGACAACGTATTGCTTGTCGTTCGGAGGCGAAATCGCAAGATATTCTCCAAGGGATTTAGCTGCAGCCTTAGGCCCGTCGACAATGTCGATAATCGCCGCGCGCCCGATGGCCGCCATCCCCCTTGAAAAGCCGCGACTGGACCGCCGCAGCTGCTTCTCTGTCGTCAAACGCGACAGCTCTTCATTGATCACTTCCAGCGCACGTTCATCATCGCCGACCCCAAGCAAGGCAAAGGCATGACCGCGCGCACGGTCAGTGCGGCTACGGTCAAAAACCTTGTAGATCGTCTCCGCATTGCGCCGGGCATCCTTGCGCAAACGATCGCGGAGTATTTCAAGACCGCTGCCCCACTTTCTCTCGGCTGCACTCCACAAAGGTTCGAAGGGTCTATAAGCGAGGAACATCAGCGCACTGTCGACATTCCTAATCCGCAAGATAGACGCGACAGCGGCGCGTCTGTGGCAAAATGCAAGCACCGCATAGTCGACGTCTTTTGTGGTCAGACTGAAATATCGTTCGCGGTCGTCTGGATCATCGGCGCGCAGCGGATTGTCGACGCAATATTTTTGGTCGTTTTCCTGCAGTGTCTCAATTTCTTTCGCGCTGAAACGAGGCTGCTGTGCCGCAGCGCTATGGGCGATGGCAACACCGCCCCATAACGCCACACACACGGCCGCCTTCATGCCGGTCGAGAGCGCTTTCGAGATCACTGCTCTTCGAAATCCTTCGGCGGGCCGCCAGAAAGCCCCCACCATGCGACTACGATGCCGATGGCAACCACAATCCAAGTGTACCAAAGGCCCGAATAGATGTTGCCCGTGCTTGCCACGATCATCCCTGAAATAAGCGGCAGGAACCCGCCCAGATAACCCGCACCGATATGGTAAGGTATCGACATCGAGCTATAGCGGATCTTGGCCGGGAACATTTCTGACAAGAGCGCGGCGACCGAGCCATAAGTCAGCGCTGACAATGCCCCCAGAACCAGCAGCAGCCCGACGATGCCCAAAATGTTCACCATCGAAGGTTGCTGCTTGGAAAAGTCGTAGCCTTCCTCGCTCAAGCCGCCCAGCAAGCCTGCTTTAAGTTCGCTCGCATTGCCCAGCCATGTCGGATCGATCGCGATCTTCTTAGCCCCCGCCGTAACGCCGATCTCGCCCCCGGCATTCAGCGTGTAAGGAACGCCTGCTGCTGTGAGCGTGCTAAGCACTTTTCCGCAATCCGTCTGCTCCCTGTCAAACAGCTCGGCAAACGGATCAGTCACGCATTGCTCACCCTGCACTGTAACCGGTGTTGCCTCAGCTGCGTCTTGCAACGCCGGATTGGCGAGGCTGCCCAGCCCCCAAAATGTCGGGAAGAGCAGCACGAGCGTTAGCACTGCACCGATCATAATCGGCTTCTTGCGCCCAACCGTGTCCGACCATTTGCCGACCATCAGATAAAAGACCATCGCAATGAGCCCTGCGAAAAACAGGATCAATTCAACTGTCAAATCATCGACATGCATCGGCCCGCGAAGGAAGGACATTCCCGAGAAGAACGCTGTGTACCAGATCGTGGTGAGAATTCCCGAGACCCCGAACAAGGCCACAAATATGCGCTTCTTGTTTCCGGGATAGGTGAAGCTTTCGATGAAGGGATTGCCCGCTGTCTCGCCAGCTTCCTTCATGGCTTTGAAAACGGGGCTTTCGGAAAGCTTCAGCCGCATCCACAGCGAAATGCCCAGCAAGATGATCGAAAGCAGAAACGGCACCCGCCATCCCCATGCGTTGAAGTCATCTTCGGGGATCAGGAAGCGGCAAGCCAGAACCACTGCGATGGACAGCACAAAACCGCCTGCCACACTCGCTTGAATGAAACTGGTGTAGAAACCGCGCTTCTCCGGCGGAGCGTGCTCGGCTACGTAAATAGCCGCCCCGCCATACTCACCGCCCAGCGCCAGCCCTTGCAATACGCGCAAGAATATAACGATGATGGGCGCTGCCACACCAATGGTTGCAACAGTCGGGATCAAGCCGACCCCTGCGGTCGCAATGCCCATCAATGTTACCGTGACAAGAAATGTGTATTTGCGCCCCAGCCTATCACCCAAAAAGCCGAACAAGATCGCGCCAATCGGCCGGAATGCAAAGCCCACGGCAAAGGTCGACCAGACCAGCAGCAAGCCCAATGTCTCGTTCTCGACATTGTAAAACGCATCTTTGAGGATGTAGGCCAGCGTGCCGTAGATAAAGAAATCGTACCATTCAAAGATGGTTCCGGCAGAGCTTGCCCCGATCACCAGTTTGATCTCGTTCTCGCTTGGCTCTTGAGCGGCTACATCAACACCTGCGGACATATTTCCCCCGTATCATCCGTGCTTATCTGTGGGCTTAGCTTTCCTCGCCCGCCTTGGAAAGAGCTGCTAGTGCGCATTTCCATGGCAGGCATAAGGCAGCGTGTCGTCCGTGATGTTCGCGCGCTGGCTCTAATGCTGAGAAACCGTGCCATTCTGGAAGGACATTGCCATGCTCCAGCCAAACGCTAATCGCTCGATCAATATCGCGCATATCCTCAAGCGACTTGCCAAGAATTCCAGCTCCCATAATCGCCGCCGATGCCTGCCCTATCGCGCAGGCGATTACGCCAAGGCCAATTCTTGCAATGCGGCCGCCTTCGTCCAAATCCAGACCTATCGCAACCGTGCTACCACAGGTTTTGGAGCGGCCTTCGTGCTGATGGGCAAACTCACCCTCAAGCGGATAGGCGGCCAGCTGCGTCGCTAGCCCCAACAATTGCGGTGTGTAGAGCCGAGCAGCCGCCTGCGCGCTCATTCGACCTGCTCTGAAGTCTCGCGAAAGCGTGCGCGCCGCTCAGCAATCACCGTGACCAATTGGCGCGAGCCAGCATCCACCAGCGGATAAGTGCGCGCGTTCGACATCCACGTTGGCCTGCCTTGAAATCCCCAAGCCGTATCATAACCGAGCACCAGCACTGAAAAGGCAAACACGGTAATCAGCGCGCCTTTAACCGCGCCGAAGCCAAATCCCAGCACTCGGTCAATCGGTCCCATCACCGAATCGCGCGATGCTTCGCCGGCATTGCCCGCGATGACCTTCATCGCTGCATAGGGAATCAATAGCAGCAAGGCGAATGCAAGGATGCTGGTGGCTGGTTCCGTATCCAGATATTTGCGCAGCGCTTCAGTCAATGGACTGTGCAAGTAATAGACCGAAAAGGCGGCCAAAATCCAGGCGGCAAGCGAGAGCACTTCCTGCACCAGACCGCGCAGAAATCCGCCAATTGCTGCGATCCCGACGATCAACAAAACTAAAATATCGAACAGCGTCATTACGGCTAAGATTATGCGTTCGCCATCACCCGGTCAACGCACATTGCAAGCTGACCCAATCCGCTGAATTCAAGTCCGGCCTTTCCAGTCTTTGAACCTGCTGGGCCAAAGCCCTTTTCAAAGCCTAGCTTCGCTGCCTCTTTCAGCCGCAAATCGGTGTGGGCAACAGGGCGAACCTCGCCCGATAGCGAGACTTCGCCGAACCACACGCTTTTGGCAGCAAGCGGTCTGTCAGCCAGTGCCGATACCAGCGCCGCCGCCACCGCCAGGTCAGCCGCAGGATCGGACAGGCGGTATCCGCCGGCAATATTGAGATAGACTTCAGCCGAGCTGAAATTTAGCCCGCAGCGCGCCTCTAAAACGGCGAGCAACATGGCAAGCCTGCTGTTTTCCCACCCGACCACAGATCGCCTAGGCGTTGCGCCCGATTGCAAGCGCACAATCAGCGCTTGTATCTCGATGAGGACGGGCCGCGTGCCTTCCAATGCTGGAAACACTGCGCTGCCAGCCATCGGCTGATCACGGCCAGACAGGAACAGGCTGGAGGGGTTGGAAACCTCTTCCAGCCCTTCTGTCGCCATTGCGAAAACGCCGATTTCATCAACTGCGCCAAAACGGTTCTTGAGCGCACGCAGGATGCGATATTGGTGGCTTCGCTCGCCCTCAAAGCTCATTACCACATCGACCATATGCTCAAGCACGCGCGGCCCCGCGATATTGCCGTCCTTGGTCACATGACCGACCAGCACCAGCGACACGCCATTTTCTTTGGCATAGCGGATCAGTTCAAGCGCGCAGCCGCGCACTTGGCTGACCGTGCCAGGTGCCCCTTCAATCGTATCGGAATGCATGGTCTGGATCGAATCGATCACCAGCAGGCTGGGCGGCTCCATCGTGCCGAGCGTTGTAAGGATATCGCGCACTGAAGTTTCAGAAGCCAGTTGAAGCGGTGCATCGGCTAGCCCCAATCTTGCCGCGCGCATCCGCACTTGGCCTGCCGCTTCCTCCCCGCTCACATAAACAACCTGTTCGCCATCCTTGGCGATTCGTGCCGCTGTCTGAAGCAAAAGCGTGGATTTGCCGATGCCGGGATCACCGCCCATCAAAATGGCAGAGCCGGGCACTAGCCCCCCGCCCAACGCACGGTCAAACTCCGCCGATCCGGTCTTGCGCCTTTTGGGCAGTTCGCTCGGCCCATCGAGCGGCACAAATTTCACCGCCCTGCCCCCGCTGGAGAGATCATGCTTTTGCGAGAAAACAGTCGCCGGCGCTTCTTCGGTGAGCGTGTTCCATTCCGCACAATCAGGGCACTGTCCCTGCCAACGGTGTGACACACTCCCGCATGCTTGGCAGACATAACGCTTTTTCGACTTGGCCATGCATCGATCAATAGACAGAACATTTAGTGAACGCAATTGCCATTTCACAATTTTCCCGCCATCTGTCGGGAATGCGGCAAAAGGAACTGCGAATTGCTCTGGTGTGCTATGGCGGGGTGAGCCTCGCGGTCTATATGCACGGGGTTACCAAAGAAATTTGGCACACTGCCCGCGCTAGCCGGGATTTCCACGATAGCGCGCCCAAAAGCGGCGGTGTAGTCTCGGTTTACCGCGAACTTTTGCAGATGATCGAACAGCGCCAACAGCTACGATTGCGGATCTTGCCCGACATTTTGAGCGGGGCGAGCGCTGGCGGGATTAATGCGGTATTCCTCGCACAAGCAATCCATTCGGGGCATTCGCTCGAGCCGCTCACTGATCTATGGCTGGAAAACGCGGACATTGACCGGCTTGTTGATCCCGATGCAGAGCCGATGTGGCGCTATGCGAAAATCTGGGCACAGCCCTTGGTCGAGCTTGTCCTGCGCCGTCCCGGCAATGCGGTGAGCGAGAGCGTTGCGCCGGAAACCCGGGCTGAAGTGCGCGCAAAGGTCTCCAAACTCGTTCGCGGACGCTGGTTTGACACGCCCTTTTCAGGCAGCGGGTTTAGCGAATTGCTGTTCGATGCCTTGCTGCAAATGAACGCAACCCCTGCACAAAAACCCTTGCTTCCCGTGGGGCATCCACTGGATCTGTCGGTGACAGCAACCGATTTTCGCGGGCATCGCGAATTGTTGCGGCTCAACACGCCGCCGATTGTTGAGGAGACAGAGCATCGCCTGCCAATCTCCTTTATCGGTCAAACCCCGTCGGCCGCAGGACATGATCTGGCCGATCCTATCGAGCTCGCCATGGCTGCGCGGGCAACTGCCAGCTTTCCAGGGGCTTTCCCGCCTCTGCAATTGGCCGAGATTGACGCGATGGCAAAACGCCATGAACATGGATGGCCAACGCGCGATACCTTTGTCAGCCGAGTGATGCCCGTTCATGCTCGCCATGGCGATGCCCAAAATGTCTCGCTGATTGATGGTTCGGTGCTGGTCAATGCGCCGTTTGGAGCAGCGATGGATGCGCTGTCACGCCGCACGGCCCAGCGCGAGGTTGACCGCCGGTTCGTCTATATTGATCCGCGCCCAGACCGCTTCGGCTCGATTACTGAGGAGCATGAAAAACCGGTCGGCTTTTTTGCTGCGATTTTTGGCTCGCTTTCAACCATTCCACGCGAACAGCCGATCAGGGACAATCTGGAGGAATTGGAGCAGCAATCACGCGATGCCGCCCGCCTTCGCCGGATTGTCGCAGGTCTGCGCCCAGAGGTTGATGCAGCGGTCGAGAAGCTGTTCGGGCGCACGCTCTTTCTCAACCGGCCAAGTCCTTCGCGGCTACAAAACTGGCGCAAGAAAGCCCAGCAAGCCGCCGCCGAACAGGCAAGCTTCGCCTATCACTCCTACGCGCAGGCCAAATTCGCGAGCATAGTTGAGCGTTTGGCGCGGGTTACAATGGCAGCAGCTCCGCAATTGGGCTTGCCTGATCCCGGCCCTATCGAAATCGCTTTTAGGCGCGAATTGGAGACGCGCGGGCTGACCACGCTGGCCGAACCCAAGGGCGGCGCTAACGAGCAGGCCATTACTTTCTTCAAAGCGCACGACATCGGCTTTCGCTTGCGCCGGCTGCGTTTGCTCAACCGCAGGCTATCGCGCGATTGGGACAGCGATCCCGATATTCCCGATGAAGCGCTCGATATTGCACGCGGTGGAATCTACGAATTGCTCGGCCTTTATGTTCAGCGCGAGGGGCATCAGAATTTGGGCGAGGTATTTGCCAAGCTGGCCGCCAATGTCTTGAGCGATCCAGGGGCAGTCCTCGATTACTTGAGCGACGCGCGCCAATTGTCAGCCTCCGATGAGGAGGCCGAAGAGCGCCTTTCGCACATGCTTGAACAAATGCCCAAGAATTTGCGGCGCCGGATGCTGCTGACCTATCTCGGCTTTCCCTTTTATGACGTGGCGACTTTCCCGCTCATCCGAAATGAGGGTCTGACCGAATATGACGGGGTCAAAATTGACCGGATTTCGCCCGATGATGCGCGCAGTATCCGCGAAGGTGGCACCAAAACGACCCTAAAAGGCACCGAATTCTACAATTTTGGCGCGTTTTTTAGCCGGGATTACCGCGAAAATGACTATCTTTGGGGTCGATTGCATGGTGCTGAGCGGATGATTGACCTCATTTGCTCCACGCTTGATGAGCCCATGCCCGATGAAATGTGCAAAGGATTTAAGCGCCGCGCTTTCCTCGCCATCATGGATGAGGAGGCGCAGGCGGGCCGCTGTCAAAGCGGCCTTGTGCAGCAAATGCGGGCCGAGATTGTGGAACGGCTTGGATAAGCCTTCAGGCTTGGCGCTTATCCGCCCAGGCTCGTCCAAACCGCTACGATAAAGCGATCTGCCGAAATAAAGCCCTCGCCCCGCTCAAAACTGTCGAGCGGCTTGAACTTTTGTGTCTCCTCAAGCGTCATTCCGGCATTCTTGAGCGCCTTGATCCGCGTATAGGCCTCCCCCATCACATTACGATAGGCGATCAATTCCGCTCGGTTGGACATTGGGCCATGGCCGGGAATAACCTTGGTCTCGCCATCCATCATCGCAATCGCGCTATCGAGCGAGAACAGCAAATCCTCGATATTGCCGCCTGAATTGGTGTCGACAAAGGGCCATCCGCCAATCTTGAAATAGAGATCGCCCATATGAACCACATTGGCCTTGCGCCAGCGAACTATGCTGTCCCCGTCAGTGTGCCCTCCGCCCACAAACAGCACGTCAATTGTGTCACCGTTAAGGTGAAGCGTGATGCCGCGTTCAAAAGTGACAACCGGAAGTGCTTCTTTAGGAGACGGTGGCAGAGGCCGCGCGCCTTCGGGGCGCCCAGCAGCCATTCGCACGCGGACATTATCATGGGCGAAAATGGTCGAGCCTTTCTTGCCAAAATGTTCGTTCCCGCCGGTATGATCACCATGCCAATGCGTGTTGATCACATATTTCGCTGGGCTTGCGCCAAGCCTCTCTACCGCCGCTTCGATCTTCATCGAGAGCGGGGCGAACTGGTCATCGACCAGCACCGTTGCATCCGCGCCATGGCTGACCCCGATATTTCCGCCCGCTCCAAACAGCACGGCTACGCCCGGAGCGATTTGTTCGGCCTTGATTGTGACATCGTCAAAATTACGCTGGGCGGAAGCTGGAATTGCAAGCGTTAGAGCAAGCGCTGCTGGGGCGAGGAATTTGAGCATTGAGGGGTCTCCCGTTCTTTCGGGAAACGTCCTAATGGCTCAAATACAGATTGTCGAATGCAGGGCGGAAAAGCGCGCTGCAATCAAGCGCCAAACGCATCTTTAAGCTTGTCGAAAAAGCCGCGGCTTTCTGGGCATTCATCGCCCGTTTCAGTCTCGCGGAATTGCTGAAGCAGGTCCTTTTGCGCTTTGGAAAGCTTGGTCGGTGTCTCAACCGCTATCTCGACCACCAGATCACCGCGTCCGCGCCCTTGAAGCACGGGCATGCCAGCGCCCCGCACGCGCAATTGTTTGCCTGATTGAATACCAGCGGGAATATCAATCGAATTGGTCTCGCCATCAAGGTCTGGAATATCGACCGAACCGCCCAGAGCCGCTGTCGTAAAGCTGATCGGCACGCGGGTGGCAAGCGTTGTGCCCTCGCGCTCAAACAGCTGGTGACGTTTCACATGGACGAAGATGTAGAGATCGCCCGATGGCGCACCGCGTGGTCCCGCCTCACCCTTGCCTGACAGACGGATGCGGGTTCCGGTATCGACGCCGGGCGGTATTTCGACCTCGAGCGATTGCGGCTTGTCGATCCTCCCCTCCCCGCGGCATTCGCGGCAAGGGTCTTCGATCACTGCGCCTCTGCCGTGGCAGGTCGGGCATGGCCGCTCGACCACGAAAAAGCCCTGCTTTGCGCGGACCTTGCCCATGCCATTGCACAGATTACAGGCGCGCTCGCCGGTGCCCGGAGTGGCGCCGGAGCCATCACACGTGTCGCAAGCAGCCGAGACTTCAATTTCTATCGAGCTGGTCTTGCCATGGAATGCCTCATCAAGGCTGATTTCCATATCATAGCGCAGGTCTGCCCCGCGCCGTGGCTGTTGCCGACCGCCGCCAGCACCGCCGCCAAAAGCGCTGCCGAAGATCGTCTCGAAGATATCGCCAATATCGCCAAAGTCGCCTTGCGGGCCGCCGCCACCCATACCGCCTCCTCCGCCCATTCCTTGCTGGAAGGCGGCATGGCCAAAGCGGTCATAAGCAGCGCGTTTTTGCGGGTCCTTGAGGACCTCATAGGCCTCGCCAATGGCTTTGAAACGCGCCTCGGCCTCCGCATCACCAGGATTGCGATCAGGGTGATACTTCATTGCGAGCTTGCGATAAGCAGATTTCAGCGCAGAGGCGTCCGCATCGCGCGATACGCCTAGCGCTTCGTAATAATCGCTTTCGGTTGCAGCCATCGGGCCCACCCTCTCGCAGTCAGCGACCTGCCGCAAATGTGCGGTTCGAACCGCGCGGCAGGCCGTGGCTGAGCCTAAGCAAGGTTAGTCCTTGCTGTTGCTGTCTTCATCGACTTCCGAGAATTCGGCATCGACAACATCTTCATCAGCCGAGCTATCGTCAGCCGCCGCTTCCCCGGCATCACCGGTTGGCGCGTTGGCTTGCTCTTGCTCGTAAATCTGCTGACCCATTTTCATCGCTGCATCGGTCAGAGCCTGTGCCTTCGCATTGATTTCATCGGTGTCTTCGCCTTCGAGAGCGGTCTTGGTATCGGCAATCGCCGCTTCAACCGCAGACTTGGTGTCCGCATCAACCTTGTCGCCATGCTCTTCGAGCTGCTTCTCGGTCGCGTGGACGAGGCTGTCTGCCTGATTGCGCGCCTCGGCGCTTTCGCGGCGCTTCTTGTCCTCTTCAGCAAACTTCTCGGCATCCTGAACCATCTGATCGATATCGGAGTCTGACAGACCGCCCGATGCCTGAATCTTGATGTTCTGCTCTTTGCCTGTGCCCTTGTCTTTTGCAGAGACGTTCACAATGCCGTTTGCGTCGATATCAAAGGTCACTTCGATTTGCGGAACACCGCGCGGGGCTGGCGGAATGCCGACCAGATCAAACTGGCCAAGCAGCTTGTTGTCAGCCGCCATCTCGCGCTCGCCCTGGAACACACGGATCGTCACCGCTTGCTGATTGTCCTCGAAGGTCGAGAAGGTCTGCGACTTTTTCGTAGGGATTGTGGTGTTGCGATCAATCATGCGAGTGAAAATGCCGCCCGCCGTCTCAATACCCAGCGAAAGCGGGGTCACATCGAGTAGCAGCACGTCTTTTACATCGCCTTGCAGAACGCCTGCCTGAATGGCCGCGCCCATCGCGACAACTTCATCGGGGTTCACACCGGTGTGCGGTTTGGCTTCGAAAAACTTCTCAACGACTTCGCGCACCTTGGGCATGCGGGTCATCCCGCCAACCAAGATCACCTCGTCAATATCGTCTTTCGACACGCCCGCATCGGCGAGTGCTTTCTTACATGGATCGAGCGTGCGCTGGACAAGATCACCAACCAGTTTCTCAAGATCAGCTCGTGTCAAAGTTTCAACAAGGTGCAGCGGAGTTGAGCTGCCGCCATCCATGCGCGCTGTGATAAAGGGCAGGTTGATTTCAGTCGTAGCCGAGCTGGAAAGCTCGATCTTGGCCTTCTCAGCTGCTTCCTTCAGGCGTTGAAGCGCGAGCTTGTCCGCCTTCAGATCCATGTTCTCTTTCTTCTGGAACGCATCGGCAAGGTATTCGACAATCGTATTGTCAAAGTCTTCACCGCCAAGGAAAGTGTCGCCATTGGTCGATTTCACTTCGAACACGCCGTCACCAATCTCGAGGATCGAGACGTCAAACGTGCCGCCGCCGAGGTCATAGACGGCGATAGTCTTACCATCATCCTTTTCCATGCCATAAGCGAGCGCAGCAGCAGTCGGCTCGTTGATGATGCGCAGAACTTCAAGTCCTGCGATCTGGCCGGCATCCTTGGTTGCTTGGCGCTGGGCATCGTTAAAGTAAGCAGGGACAGTGATCACGGCCTGAGTGACTGTCTCACCCAGATAACTTTCCGCCGTCTCTTTCATCTTTTGCAGGATAAAGGCGCTGATTTGCGAGGGGGAGTATTGCTCCCCGCCGGCTTCAACCCAAGCATCGCCATTCTTGCCTTTGACGATATCGTAAGGGACGATCTTGCTATCCTTCTTGGTCAGCGGATCATCAAAGCGTCTGCCGATCAGGCGCTTGATTGCGAACAAGGTGTTGTCCGGATTGGTGACAGCCTGACGCTTGGCCGGCTGACCGATCAGACGCTCATCTTCCTTGGTGAATGCCACAATCGACGGCGTGGTGCGCGCACCTTCCGCATTTTCGATGACTTTGGGCTTGCTCCCATCCATGACCGCGACGCACGAATTGGTTGTGCCAAGGTCAATACCGATAACTTTCGCCATAATTCCCCATTCCATTTCAAACGTTTGGACACCGCACTGGGGCTTTGCCATAAGTGGCCAAAGCGGACGGCGGCTCAGTCCGTTGATACCTTACGGAGGCGATATAGGTGCGGTTTTGCTTGGCACAAGGGAACAACCGCACTAGATTTTGCGGGCAATTCGAAGGGGGACTACACGTAATGGACATTCAAAAGCTTGGCGCAGCGGCGCTGATCGCTGCAAGTTTGACACTATCGGCCTGTGGCGGCGGAGCAGAAGAAGCAGCTGTGGAAGAGGTTGATGGCATTCCCGGATTGGAAATTAGCGATGCGCGCCTTGTCCTCAACGCAGTCGAAGGCAATCCGGCTGCCGCCTATTTCGAGCTATCGTATGAAGGTGAGCGCCCCCTTTCCATTCGCGCTGCTGATGTCGCTGGCGCGCAGAGCGCGTTGCTGCATGTCTATGGTGAATATGACTTCAAAGTGCAGATGATGGAGGCGCTGCCCATACCGCTCACCAAGGGCACAAAGGTATCGTTCAAGCCGGGCGATTTGCATGTGATGGCGATGGACGTCTCGCCCGATCTGAAGCCGGGCGGAACTACCGAGGTTACGCTGATTGTTTCAGGCGGCGACAAGCACAGTTTTGACGCTGAAATTCGCGGAGCCGGGGAAGAGCGCTGAGCGAATTGCGGCAAAACAATCGAAACCCATTGCCTGAAGATCTGCCCCTCGCCTGCCCCGCGGGCGGGGAGCGGCCGCTTACGCCGGGCGAGATCGAACTGGCACGGTCGGTGTTTGGTACTGCAATTGATTACGATGCAGTGATGATCAGGCGGCGCAAGTGGTTTCCCTTCCAGCCCCGCCACATCACTATGGCCCCGCGCGGGCATTTGCATTTTCACCCCGAAGGCAATGGCTATTGTGACGATTTTTCGCGCGAGGATTTGATCCGGCAGGGGCATTTCATCCACGAGATGGTGCATGTGTGGCAGACCCAGACACGCGGCAAATGGTATCTTGTGCTCAACCGGATGCCATGGGCGCGTTATGACTATGCGCTAAAGCCCGGATGGCCGCTCACGCGGTACGGGATCGAACAGCAGGCTGAAATCGTCAAGCACGCCTTTTGGCTGCGCAATGGCGCGAAAGTTGGCGGGGTCAGCGATGCCAGCGCTTACGATTTGCTGGTAAGCTTTCCCGGCGCGATCGGCACAGCAAGCTAGTCTGGGCAAGCTAGTCAGGTTTCTTGGCGACCCCCACCATCGCAGGGCGCAGCAAGCGATCTTTGATCATCCAGCCTGACTGCATTTCTTGCACAATCGTGCCCGGCTCATGCTCTTCTGAGGGCACTTCCATCATCGCCTGATGCTGGTTGGGATCAAGCGATTTGCCAATTGCCTCGACCCGTTCAATACCATTCTGTTTGAAGACTTTCTCAAGCTCACGCTGGGTGGCTTCTATACCGATGACGAGCCCCTTCATCTTTTCGTCTTCGCGCAGGCTCTCTGGGATTGCATCGACCGCGCGCGAGAGATTGTCCCACACACTCAAGATATCGCGTGCAAAGCTGGTCGAGGCATAGGCGCGCGCTTTGGAAACTTCATCTTCCATCCGGCGGCGCACATTTTGCGTCTCGGCCTTGGCGTAAAGCACTTCCTGCTTTTGCGCCTCGAGATCATCGCGCAATTGCGCTAGCGCGTCCTCTACGCTCTCCTCAGTATCCTCGTCATCACCATTGCCATCATCCAGAAACTGCTCCGGCACTCCCTCTAGCTCTTTCGCCATTTCTTCGGCAATTTCACGATCTGCCGCATCGGTGTTGATCGCCTCTTCAAGGTTAGGCTCTTTGTCCGGCGAAGCGTCCGGCTTGTCATTTCCACTCATGGTCAAAAGTTCCAGCTATCCAATAAGCTTGCCCAGTGATCGGGCGGTCAGGTCAACCATGGGGACGACACGCGCGTAATTCAACCGCGTGGGCCCGATTACGCCCAAGACTCCGACCACGCGCCCTTCTCGGTCACGATAGGGCGAGGCGATGACAGAAGAGCCGGAGAGCGAAAACAACCGGTTCTCGCTTCCGATAAAGATGCGGGTAGCATCGGCTTCTCGCGCGCTTTCCAACAGGTCTGCGACCGATTGCTTGTTTTCCAGATCATCGAGCAAAGACCGCACCCGTTCGATGTCGCCCAACGCTTCCTCATCGAGCAGATTGGCCTGGCCCCTAACGATCAGAACGGGACGCTGCGCGGTATCCTCGCTCCACACTGCCAATCCGCGCTCCACCAGATCGCGGCTAGCCGTGTCGAGCTGCGACTTGCCTGCCGAAATTTCAGAGCGCATGGACGCGGCCGCTTCGCTCAATGTGCGCCCGCCCAAATGCGCGGTGACATAATTGCTCGCGCGTTCCAAAGCTGACGGATTGAAGGCTGCGCCCAATTCCATCACGCGGTTCTCGACCGCGCCATCCTCTCCAACCAAAACCGCAAGCGCGCGTCCCTGCCCCAGATTGACAAGGTTGAACTGCGCCAATTGCGCTTCCCGCGTGGGAACCATCACCATGCCTGCTGCCCCTGACAGATCGGACAGCATCGCGCTGGTCTGCTCCAATGCCGCCTCGATTGGGCCGGCCTCCGACAAGCGTTCTTCAATCGCGGCTTTCTCTTGCGCACTAGGCTGCGCCACCCGCATCATCCCATCAACGAAGATACGCAGCCCGCTTTCGGTGGGCATCCTGCCTGCACTGGTATGAGGAGCTGCCAGCAAGCCTTGCGCTTCCAGATCAGCCAGAACCGAGCGGATCGAGGCGGGGGAAAGGTTCACGCTCCCCTCGCCCGCCAAAGCTTTCGAGCCAACCGGAGCGCCATTTTCAAGATAGCCTTCGACCACAAGGCGGAAGATTTCTCGCGCGCGATCGGTGAGTTCAGTGACGGGTGGTGAGGCCATTTGCACAATTTAGCCGCTTCGCGCTGCACGACAAGCCTTGCCGAGCCGGTGTTCACACGCCTAACGCATGGCTTAGAGATACACACATAAGGAAATCCCATGCGACCTTCTGGCCGCGCGCCCGACCAAATGCGCGAAATCACCATCGAAACCGGCTTCACCAAACATGCAGAGGGCTCGTGCCTCATCAGTTTTGGCGATACCCGCGTTCTGTGCACAGCCAGCGTTGAAGAGCGCATTCCGCCATGGCTGCGCGGCAAAGGCGAAGGCTGGGTGACAGGCGAGTATTCGATGCTTCCCCGCGCGACCCACACACGCGGTTCGCGCGAAGCAGCACGCGGCAAGCAATCGGGCCGCACGCAAGAAATCCAGCGTCTGATTGGCCGATCCTTGCGCGCGGTGGTCGATTTGAAGAAGCTGGGTGAGCGGCAAATCACGCTCGATTGCGATGTCATTCAGGCTGATGGCGGGACACGCACTGCCTCTATCTCTGGCGCTTGGGTGGCGCTGCGCCTTGCAGTGAACAGCTTGATAGCAGCGGGCGATATCAAGGACGACCCGGTCAGCTCGCAAGTGGCAGCGATTTCCTGCGGTATCTACAAGGGTACTCCGGTTCTCGATCTCGATTACCCTGAGGATAGCGATGCAGATGCAGACGCCAATTTCGTCCTAATTTCAGGCGGTCAGATTGCCGAGGTTCAAGCGACTGCTGAGGGCGCAACCTATGATGAGGAAGGCCTGCTGCGCCTGCTCCGCCTTGCCAATATCGGCTGCGATGCGATCTTTAAGGCCCAATTGGACGCGGTAAAGTGACACGCCGGCTCGGCTCTGGCTCCCTTGTCATCGCCACGCATAACGAAGGCAAGCTGAAAGAGATTTCAGCTCTGCTTGAGCCACACGGGATGAAGTGCCTGTCCGCAGGCTCGCTTGGTCTGCCCGAACCGCCAGAGACGGGAACCACTTTTGTGGAGAACGCGCTGATCAAGGCACGCTCAGCCGCCGAAGCTTCTGGCTTGCCGGCTTTGGCCGATGATAGCGGACTTTCGGTTCACGCGTTGGATGGCCGCCCAGGTGTCTACACCGCCGATTGGGCCGAGCGGCAATGGTTCGAGGGTGACCCAGGGCGCGACTGGTACATGGCCATGGGCAAGGTTGAAGGTATGCTTCAACAGTTGGGACCCGACACCAAACGCACAGGCGCATTTCATTGCGTCTTAGCTTTGGCTTGGCCTGATGGCGAACATGCCGTTTACGAAGGCAAATGCGCCGGCGCGCTCACATGGCCACCGCGAGGGACATTGGGTTTCGGATATGACCCCGTTTTCGTCCCATCATCGCTCGAGGGTGATGAAACTTTTGCCGAGATCGACCCCGAGCAGAAGCACGCGATTAGTCACCGCGCCGATGCGTTCGCAAAGCTGGTAGCGGATCAGTTTAGCAGATAGCCGCTCAGGCTTACTTTACTTGCCCAGAGGAACGCCTACGATATTGCCTGCCGGCATGTAACGGCAAACCAGAAACGTATCCTGCTTGCCATCTGCCAATGCGCAGCCGACCTCTTTTGTCTCGGGCCAAACGAGCTGAGTGTAATGTCCCACTTGCACCCAATTGCCGGTGGTTGCGACATTGGGGAAGACGCCGGGTTTGAAATACTTTTTTTCGTCGATGAAGGACTGGATCATCTGCCACGGCAGATAATATCCGGTTGTGCCAACCCACAGGTTCTCGCCCGCTTTCTTGCGCACGTCAGCGCTGGCGTGCTGCATAACCCCGCGCTTCGCCAGCTCAGCCGCCCAGCTTTCCGAATCCCTGGCCAGCTGATCGCTCCATATCAGCGGCGCTGCACCAAACTTGGCGCGTTCCTTGTTGTGGCTGGCGAGCAATTGCTGCTGATCTTCGCTAAGCGATTGCGCAGACGCCGTCGCCGCCCCGCTCGCTTCCACCATCGGATGGGTGTGATGATGATGCTGGTGAGCGTCCTTCGCGACAGCCGCTTCGCTTGTTTGCCATGCAAGCGCCGCGACACCGATGAACAAAATTGCGCCCAAAAGAGCTCTGATACTCATTCCAAATCCTTGACTTAACGCGTTCCCTGACGCGTAGATATGGATCTATGGCCCATTCGCTTTACATACATTGGCCCTTCTGCCTGCGCAAATGCCCTTATTGTGATTTTAATAGTCACGTCCGCAGCGAGATTGACGTTGATCAGTGGCAAAATGCTCTGCTTGCTGACATGCGCTTTGAGGCCGGTTTGGCTGATGAAGGGCCGTTGCAATCGATCTTTTTCGGCGGCGGCACGCCTTCGCTTATGCCGCCTGCATTGGTCGAGGCCTTGCTGAAAGAAGCCGAGCAATTATGGGGCTTTGCAGCGGGAATTGAAATCACTTTGGAAGCCAATCCGACGAGTGTTGAGTCTTCGCGCTTCGTCGAATTGGCAAACGCAGGCGTGAACCGGGTTTCACTTGGGATTCAATCACTTAATGAAGTATCGCTCAAATTCCTTGGACGCGAACATTCTGTCACAGAAGCGATAGATGCGCTCAAAATTGCGCACAATAATTTCAATCGCGTGAACTTTGATTTGATTTACGCACTGCCTGACCAGAGTGAAAATGCATGGCGAGAAGAGCTCAAAACGGCCCTAGAATTCGGCACGGATCACCTCTCGCTCTATCAACTCACAATCGAACCCGGCACGCGTTTCGCCAGCGATTTTCGCACCGGAAAACTTGTCCCGGTAGAAGATGATCGCGCTGCGCAGCTCTATGATTTGACGCAAGAATTTACATCTGAGGCAGGCCTTCCGGCATACGAAATCAGCAATCACGCCCGAATCGGTGAGGAGTGCCGGCATAATCTCACCTATTGGCGCTACCATGACTATTGCGGCATTGGCCCTGGCGCGCATGGCAGACGCAAAGGTAGCGCGACCGAGCGTCATAGGAAGCCCGAAAATTACCTCGCAGCCTGCGCCGCCAAGGGCAATGGCGTGAAGACTGCGACCAGCCTGACCCCGACCGATCAAGCTTGCGAGGCTTTGCTGATGGGATTGCGCTTGAAAGAAGGGGTCGATCTCACCGCGCTTGAACAGCGTTTCGGGCTCGCCAAATGGTCGATGGTGAACAAAGGGGCTCTTGAGCAATACGGCGCCCTTGGCCTTGTTTGGCACGAAGGCTCGCGGATCGGCGCTCAACCCAAAGGATTGCCGGTTCTCAACACGCTGATCGAAGCGCTGATCCAAGACGCAATGGTGGCAGCGTGAGCGCAGCTGATCTGCTTGAGCAATGGGGTGATCATTTGCGCGATGCGAAGCGGCGCAGCCCGCATACAGTGCGCGCCTATCTCGCATGCGCAAACCGGCTTCTAACAGCGCGAGACTTGGGCGATTGGCAGGCCGTCGCAAATCTCGAGGCGCATGATCTACGCCGACATTTGGCGCGTAGGCGAACGGACGGGATTTCCAATGCGAGCGCCGCCCGTGAACTGTCTGCGCTCAAGGCCTTTATCACCTATTCGCGCGAACAGGCTGGCGATCCAGATGCCTCCGCGCCGCGTCTTCGCGGGCCGCGCATCAAGAAAGGGCTGCCCCGCCCTGTCACGCCCGATGATGCCGGAAACCTTGCCGATCTGGTAGCAGGAGAGGCGAGCGAGGATTGGATTGGCGCGCGCGACCGTGCAGTGCTGCTGCTGCTTTATGGCGCGGGCCTAAGAATTGCCGAGGCGCTCTCGCTCAAAGCATCTGTCGCGCCGCTTGGCGAGACTCTGCAAGTCACCGGCAAAGGTGGCAAACAGCGGATTGTCCCGATGCTGCCGGTTTGCGCGGCGGCGGTTGACCAATATTGCGACCTTTGCCCCTATCCGCTTCACCGCGATGAGGCATTGTTTAAGGGCGCGCGCGGCGGCCCTCTTTCTCAAGGCATGGTGCAAAAGGCGACTGCGAAAGCCCGCATTGCACTGGGCCTGCCAGACACTGCGACACCGCATGCTCTGCGCCATAGCTTTGCAACGCATTTGCTGGGAGCGGGGGCGGATTTGCGGTCCTTGCAAGAATTGCTGGGCCATGCCTCGCTTGGCTCAACGCAGATATATACCAAGGTGGATGCGGCAACGATGCTGGAGAATTACCGCGATGCGCATCCGAGGGCAAAGAAGCGGTAAGCGTCCGTCTATTGTCCCTTCGCCATTTTGGAGATTTTGGGGGCCAAAGGTATCCTCACTATTGCCATTTGAAGGAAGAAGAAAAGGAGAAAGACGGCGCCCATCAAAAGACCGGGACCGTAACCTATCTCCAGACCAGCAAAGAACGTCGCAAGGACAGCCAAAAACAAGCTCGATTGCAAATGGGTTCGGCAATGCAATTCGTAGCAAAGGAACCGTCCATCTAGGCGATTTTCCAGTCGGAACGCCCCGTCGTTGTAGAACTTCAGCATGGGAAGCCCCCAGTCCCCTACCCTTCCCAGCAGATATATCCAGAGGGAATACGAATATTTGAGGCTTTGCCCATCGCCGGTCAGGTTTGTGACGTTTCTCTCATAGAGAAAAAGCTCAACGCTTTCATAGACTTCCAAATCGGATACGCCATCGGGGATGCGTCTTTCGCCTTTGGTAGTCCAGCTAAGCACTGCGCAATGCTTTCACGAGAAAGATCCCAACCGCGCCTCAATCGCGTCCCAGATCATTCCGGCGACATCTGACCCGTCGAAGTTGGAGATCGCCACAATACCAGTCGGCGAAGTCACATTGATCTCGGTCAGATACTTCCCGCCGATCACATCGATGCCTACGAAGGTCAGGCCAAGTTCCTTCAGCCGCGGCCCCATCGCAGCGCAAATCTCTTCCTCGTGCGGGGTTAGCTGCGTTTTCTCAGCCGAGCCTCCCATCGCGAGATTGCTGCGAAACTCACCCTCGCCCGGGATCCGGTTTATCGCGCCTGCCACTTCGCCATCGACAAGCACGATGCGCTTGTCCCCTTCGGCGACTTCAGGGAGGAAAGGCTGGACCATATGTGGCTCGGGCCAGGTCTGGTTGAAGACCTCGAACAATGCAGTCAGATTGTCGCCGCTTTCGGGCACACGGAAGATCGCTTTGCCGCCATTGCCATGGATCGGTTTGACGACGACCGCGCCATGCTCCGCCATAAAGCGCTTCACTTCATCGGGTGAGCGCGTGATCAGCGTTGGCGGCATAAATTCGCGGTAATCGAGCACCATTACTTTTTCAGGCGCATTGCGCACGCTGACCGGATTATTGACCACCAGCGTCTCATCCATAATCCGCTCAAGCAGATGGCAGGCGGTGATATAGCCCATGTCAAATGGCGGGTCCTGCCGCATCAGCACAACGTCAATATCGCGGCCCAGATCAAGCCGTTCGCGCTGGCCTTTCGTGAAATGATCGCCCTCAACGCGCTGAACGGTCACGGGTGCACACTCCGCCATCAGCCGGTCATTAGCATTCAGGGTAAGGCTTTCGACATGATACTCGTAAAGCGTGTGCCCCCTAGCCTGCGCGGCCTCCATCAGCGCAAACGAGCTGTCGCCCGCGATATTCACGCTTTCAATAGGGTCCATTTGAACGGCAATTTTGAGGTTCATTGAGAAATTCCTTAGGGCATCCCGAGATTAGGGCATCCAAGCATTGGTGATGTGGCGCGGCGCGATACCGGGTGCAAGCAGGATCACGTCGATGCGGATATCTTCACCCTGTGTTGCATATTCATGCGCCACCGCTTCTGTCGCGGCTGCGACGCGCGCCAAACGGCGCTCGTCAATAGCGGCATCGAGGTCGGCTGCGCGTTTGCGCCACTTGACCTCGACGAATGCAATCAACCCGTCTTGCTTGGCGATCAGGTCAATTTCGCCAGCTGGGGTGCGGACGCGTTCGGCAAGAATTTCGAACCCCTTTTGCTTGAGGAGATGCGCAGCGAGCGCCTCACCATCGCGGCCTTGCTGTTCGGCGCGTTCACGGGCCTTGGGAGAACGTCCGGTCAAGCTTTCAACTCGGCTTTTAATTCTAGCGCGCGGGCATAAAGCGCCTTGCGGTCCAATCCCGTTTGTTTGGCCACTTGTGAGGCTGCTTGCGAAGGTTTGAGCGTTTCCAGTGCTGAGTGCAAAAGTTCATCAGGATCGCCTTCGAAGGGCTGTGCCTCGGGCGGGCCAATGAGCAGGACGATCTCTCCCTTTGGTGGGTGCGCATCATAATGTGCGGCCAACTCAGCCGCCAACCCGCTGCGGCATTCCTCATGCAGCTTTGTTAGCTCGCGAGCGACCGAAATTTCACGCGTCGGCCACAATGCCTCGAGCGCATGCAACGTCTTCACCAAACGCGGCCCGCTTTCATAAAAGATCAGCGTTGCATCGACGCTCGCCAGCTCATCCAGAACATCATGCCGCGCTTTCTCTTTCGTCGGCAAGAAGCCCGCGAACACAAACCGGTCATTCGGCAGTCCCGACATCGTCAGGCCTGCAATCGCCGCGCATGGGCCAGGAAGCGTGGTGATATCAACGCCCGCTTCTCTAACATCGCGCACCAATCGGAAACCCGGATCTGAAATCAGAGGCGTTCCCGCATCGCTGACCAATGCCACGACCCCTTCCTGTGCCACATCAACAATTCTCGCGCGCGCTTGATCACTCGTATGATCATCATAGCGCTGCATTGGCTTGGCAATATCCAGCGCCTTGAGCAACTTGCCCGTAACCCGCGTATCCTCGCAAGCCACCACATCACAGCGTTGCAAAATGTCGACAGCACGCAGCGTAATATCTCGCAGATTGCCAATCGGCGTCGCGACAATGTATAGGCCGCTTCGAAGAGGGGTCTTGGAGCTGGAAGTTTCTGGCTTGGTCACGGCCTGTCTCATGGAACAGTGAATTGAGGTCGGCAAGTAAGATGCGCAAATTGTTTAACCGTAGAAATTTTGTGATTGCGGGTTCCGCCGCGGTTCTGGCCGGTTGTCAGGTGGTTCCCAAAACGGGGCCAAGCACCTCCGGTCCTGCTCCCTCTGCTGGCACGCCGAGTGAACCAAGTGCGAGCGTTTTGCCAACAGATCAACAGGCACGCCACCGCGTTGCTTTGCTTGTCCCGATGACGGGTGACAATGGCGCTGTAGGCCAATCGATTGCGAACGCTGCAAACATGGCGATCCTTGATACCAATGCGAGTAACCTACGCATCACGACTTACGATACCTCAACCAATCCGGCTGGTGCGGCAGCACGAGCGATTGCGGATGGCAACAAGCTGATCCTCGGCCCGCTTACTGCCGCCAATATCCCGGCAATCGTTCCGCAGGCCCGAAGTGCCGATGTGCCGATCATTTCCTTTTCGAACGATTCGACAGCTGCGGGAAACAATGTGTTTGTGATGGGCCATATCCCCGAACAATCCATTGCCCGCTCGGTTTCCTATGCCCGCTCGAACGGATCTAGCCGCTTTGCTGCCCTCTTGCCCAATGGCGAATATGGCCAACGTTCGCTCAATGCGCTGTCCGTCGCCTTGCGCGAGTATGGCGGATCGCTGGTTTCTTCTGAACGATATTCGCGCGGCAACACGTCCATTCTCAGCGCCGCCCAAAGGCTGCGCACGCGCGGCGGATATGACACGGTGCTAATCGCGGATGGAGCAAGGCTTGCCGCCATGGGAGCAGGCGAATTGCGCAAGGGGCGTACAGGCACACGCATATTGGGAACCGAGCTGTGGGGCGGTGAAGGTTCACTTCTGCGCAGTTCGGAAATGCGCGGAGCGATTTTCTCAGCCGTTTCTGACAACCGCTTTGGCCGCTATTCCTCAAGCTATGAAAAGCGCTTTGGAGCAAAACCCTACCGCATTTCTTCGCTCGGCTATGACGCTGTGCTTTTGACCTTGCGGATTTCTTCCAACTGGAGGGGTGGCCGCAAATTCCCGGTGAAGCGGATGCGCGAGGAAACTGGTTTTCTTGGCGTTGACGGAGCGTTCCGCTTCAACCGTGAAGGCGTGGTGCAGCGCGCGCTGGCTGTTGTCGAAGTGAATGACGGGGCCTTTATCACTGTCGACCAAGCGCCCGCCAATTTTGACGAGTAGTTGCTGCGCTGGCGAAAACTTGGCGTAAGCGCTTGTGACTTGAGCATTGCCAGCGCATATCTGCTGGGCAATGGCAGATGATCTTTTTGAAGGCACGCCCTCCTCGAGCGGCGATTATGACTCCTCCTCTATCGAGGTTTTGGAAGGGCTCGAGCCCGTTCGCCGCCGCCCCGGCATGTATATTGGCGGGACGGATGACCGCGCGCTGCATCATCTGGCCGCAGAGGTTCTCGACAATGCGATGGACGAGGCGGTGGCAGGCCATGCGAGCCGGATCGAAATGCGGCTTGAGGCGGGCAATCGCCTCTCGATAGCGGACAATGGCCGCGGCATTCCGGTTGACGAGCATCCCAAGTTTCCGGGCAAGTCGACGCTGGAAGTGATCCTCTCGACATTGCACTCGGGCGGTAAGTTTTCCGGCAAGGCCTATGCGACATCAGGCGGTTTGCACGGTGTGGGCGTGAGTGTTGTGAACGCGCTATCCTCGCTCACCCGGGTCGAAGTGGCGCGCGACAAGCAGCTTTTCGCGCAGGAATTTGGCAAAGGGCAAACCAAGGGTCCGATTGAGAAACTGGGCGCTGCACCCAATCGGCGCGGAACCACGGTCACTTTCACGCCAGACACTGAGATTTTTGGCGATCGCCAGTTCAAACCGGCGCGGCTGTTCAAGCTGGCCCGCTCCAAAGCCTATCTTTTCGCAGGCGTTGAAATCCGCTGGAAATGCGATGAGGCGCTTGCCTCTGAAGACGTGCCTGCAGAAGCGACCTTCAAGTTCCCCGGTGGGCTTGCCGATCACCTCGCAGAACAAGTGGGCGCGCGCGAATGCGTTACTGCCCAGCCCTTTACCGGCAAGCAGGATTTCCCCGAGGAGCAGGGACGGGTCGAATGGGCCATCGCATGGCCGCTTTACTCGGATGGCTCGACCAGCTGGTATTGTAACACGGTGCCAACGCCTGATGGCGGCACGCATGAGCAAGGCGTGCGCGCCGCGCTCACCAAAGGATTGCGTGCGTTTGGTGATCTGACAGGCGTCAAAAAGGCGAAGGATATCTCGGCTGATGATGTGATGACCGGCGGCGAGGTGATGCTGTCTGTTTTCATCCGCGATCCGCAATTCCAGTCACAAACGAAAGACCGGCTGACATCGCCCGAAGCATCGCGTCTGGTCGAGAACGCCGTGCGCGACCAGTTCGATCTGTTCCTCTCCGACAATATGGACCGTGGTAAGGCGCTACTTGGCCAGGTGATGGAGCGGATGGAGGAGCGCCTTCGCCGCAAGCAGGAGCGCGAGATCAAGCGCAAGTCTGCCACCAATGCCAAGAAACTGCGGCTGCCCGGCAAGCTCACCGATTGCAGCGGCGAAGGGGATGGAGAAACAGAGCTGTTCATCGTTGAAGGCGATTCCGCGGGCGGCAGCGCGAAACAGGCGCGCAATCGCAAGACGCAGGCAATCCTGCCCATTCGCGGCAAGATCCTCAATGTCGCCTCTGCCACCGCAGACAAGATCCGCGCCAACGCTGAAATCGCCGATCTTGGCCTTGCGATGGGCTGCGGCACGCGCAAGGATTGTGACCCGTCCAACCTGCGCTATGACCGCATCATCATCATGACCGATGCGGATGTGGACGGCGCGCATATCGCAACGCTCTTGATGACCTTTTTCTTCCAGGAAATGGCCGAGATCGTGCGCAATGGTCACCTCTATCTTGCCCAGCCTCCGCTCTATAAGCTGACCGCTGGCAAAGAGAGCCGCTATGCCGCCGATGATGCGCACCGCGCAGAGCTTGAGGCGACCGTCTTTAAGGGCAAGAAGGTTGAAGTTGGCCGGTTTAAGGGCCTTGGCGAAATGAACCCGCAGCAGCTTCGCGAAACCACAATGGACCCGCAAAGCCGCTCGCTCATCCGGATTACTTTGCCGCAGGAATTTGAAGACCGCGCTGTGGTGAAAGACCTTGTCGACCGTTTGATGGGCCGTAATCCCGAACACCGCTTCAACTTCATCCAAAACCGCGCAGGCGAAGTCGACCGCGATCTGATCGATGCCTAAGCCCGATCCAATCAAAGAAGACATCCATCTCCAATCGAGCCATTTGCCCAATGGCCGCGAGATTGATGACGGGGACACGGTCTATTTCGACCGGCGACTGTCGCGCCCAGATTGCCAATTGCCCGATTGGGATATTCCTGATGCGGCCTATCGCCCCGTCCCTATCGTCTGGTTTTTCTCCGCGTGGTTGGCCCAGACATTCAGCATGGGTGCCATCTTCCTTGTGCTAGCGGGTTTTAGCAGCATCCTCGCTCTTGCTGTTAGCTTGCTCGCATCTGGTCTTGTTGGAATGTGGACATGGGATCGCGGAATGTCCAAAGCGGGCCAAGGCTGGCAGATAGCAACCGCGGTGATGTTGGGCGGGCAACTCGCATTTGCTGCAATGGTGGTCTTCGCCTGACGGCCAAAACTTGACGTGTGTTGGGGTTGCGATACACCTGTCGCTTATGAAAATTCTGCCAAGCATCGCCGCTGCCCTCGCCCCTGCCCTCGCCCTTACGCTTTCACCCTCTGTCGTCAATGCGCAGGATATACCGAACGTAGCCAGCGCCGAGGCCACTCCGCTTGAGAAGCGCGCTGCGGATATTGTGCGCTTGATCAAAGGAGAAGCCGAACCGGAAGAGATATTCGGCGATCGCTTTCTCAAAGCTGTTCCTGCCAGCCAAATGCGCCAGATCGGCGCTAGCCTTACATCACAATTCGGAGCGATAGAGGGCGTGGAATCCGTTACCCCGCGCGGAACTTATGGCGCCGATATTGCTTTGCGGTTTGAACGCGCCATTGGGAGAGGCCGGATGGTGTTAAGCCCTTTAGGTGACAATAGAATTGAGGGTTTCGTCCTCAATCAGTTTGATCCGATTGGAGATTCGGCAAACAAGATCAAAGCTGACCTAGAGGCCTTGCCCGGTGAAGTCGGCGCCTATTTCGGGCCGCTTGATGGCAGCGCGCCGCGTCTTGCTCTCAAACCTGACAAGCAATTGGCGATTGGCTCCACTTTCAAAGTCTATGTGCTTTCAGCTTTGGCCCGAAAAATCGAAGCAGGCGAAGCGCGATGGAGCGATACGATTACGATCAGCCCGCGCAGCTTTCCCAGCGGGATGATGCAGGACTGGCCAGAGCCTTCTCCTGTCACACTCCACACTCTTGCAACCATGATGATTGCGATCAGCGACAACACGGCGACTGACACGCTCATGGAATATCTTGGTCAAGACGCCGTGATTGCTGAAATGCGGTCGAGCGGCCATTCGCAGCCAGAGCTGAACATCCCTTTCATCGGTACACGCCATCTTTTCAAACTGAAGTCAGCGGGCCCAGAGACTATCGCAAAATATCGGGAGGCCGATGTCGCCGGAAAATATGCGATCCTTGATAGTGTTGAGGGGATGGAGCTCGATCAAAGCAAGATCGAGGCGACCTTCTCCGGTAAACCTGTCGCGCTCGATATCGAGTGGCTTGGCAGCGCTCAGGATATGCGACGGATGCTCGCTCAGCTTCTCGAAGTCGGAAGCGAAGACCAGCTTAAGATCATGGAGGTCAATCCTTCTGCGCAGCCCACCGCCCTCACCCGATATAAGCGCATCCTGTATAAGGGCGGGTCAGAGCCGGGCGTGCTGAACTACACCTGGCTGCTGCAAGACAAGTCGGACGATTGGCATGTCCTCACGCTGAGCTGGAACAACCCGGAAGCTGCATTGGATGACGCTACCTTCCAGCTAATCGGCCAGAGATTGCTCAACCTGCCGCATGAAGCCGCCCCCTCTAAAGCGATAGAGCCAGCGCCCTAACACTTGCGCCTTGGCGGCTGCCCCCCTAACGCTTGGCCAAACAATTTGCGTTTCATAGGACAACTCATGACTGATCAGCGTTTTGAAGGCACTTCCAACTATATCGCGACCGATGATCTGAAAGTGGCGGTGAACGCCGCGGTGACTTTGCGCCGTCCGCTGCTGGTCAAAGGTGAACCGGGCACTGGCAAGACAGTGCTGGCGCATGAGATTGCTGGCGCGTTGAAAGCGCCTCTGATCGAGTGGAATATCAAATCGACCACCAAAGCGCAGCAGGGCCTTTATGAGTATGACGCGGTCGCTCGCCTGCGCGATGGCCAGCTGGGTGACGAGCGCGTTCATGACATTGCGAACTACATCAAGAAGGGAAAGCTGTGGGAAGCCTTCACGTCCAAAGAGCTTCCCGTCCTTCTGATCGACGAGATCGACAAGGCCGATATCGAGTTTCCCAACGATCTGCTGCAAGAACTCGACCGGATGAGCTTCGATGTTTACGAAACGCATGAAACGATCACCGCGAAAGAGCGCCCGATTGTGGTCATCACGTCTAATAACGAGAAAGAGCTGCCTGACGCGTTCTTGCGCCGCTGTTTCTTCCACTACATCAAATTCCCGGATCGCGACACGATGCGCGATATTGTGGATGTGCACTTCCCCGATATCCAAAAGACCCTTGTGACCAAGGCGATGGATATCTTCTACGAATTGCGCGAAGTGCCGGGTTTGAAGAAAAAGCCGTCGACCTCTGAATTGCTCGACTGGCTCAAGCTGCTGCTCAATGAAGACATGCCGCTTGAGGTTCTGCAAGACCGTGATCCGTCCAAGGCGATCCCGCCGTTGCATGGCGCTCTGCTAAAGAACGAGCAGGATGTGATGATGTTCGAACGCCTCGCCTTTATGGCGCGCCGCAATCCGAGTTAACCGGATGCTTAAACGGGTTCTTGCAGCAATGGGAATGGCAATCGCGCCATTCGCACCAGCACAGGCTGAGCCTCAAGAAGTCCCGATAGAAGCAGAGGCGGATTGGGAACACGAATGGACCGCGATGCGCTTTCCCGCATCGTTTGACGGTTTCACGCGTTCCTCAATCTATGAGTTCCAGTCGCGCCAATCCGACATGTCAGCCAATTATGAGGATGCTGCGGGCAACAGCCTCAGTATCTATGTTTTTCGCCCCGGCATCGCCGATGCGTCAATCTGGCACGATCGCGCGCTTGTTGCCTTGGGCGCAAGTGATGAAATGTTTGGCGAGGAGGAGGCCAAGGGCGCAGTCCAAGGAAAGCGCAGCGCTTCATTTGCTCCAGTTGGCTCCGATATTGATAGCGGTCTTCTCACTGTGTTTGCGTCCAAAGGCCCGTTTCGAAGCGTAGGTGTGGCGCTATTTGCGAGCGGTGACTGGCTGGTGAAAATGCGGCTTAGCTCGCGCGGCCTAGACCCTGAAGGCCTTGAGGATCTGCTGCGCCAAACGCTTGGCCAATTGCCGGAAATGGCGCAGCATTCAGCCACTTCTGCCTATCTCGTTGAAGCCTGTCTTGCCGAAGTGAATTATCCAAGTGCCCCGCGTTTGATGGCCGATGGATCGGATGATGATGCGATTATGTCCTCGCTTACGGATGGACGCATGATGACCCGCTTTAACGGCACCTCCGATCTTGATGGGAACCGGTTTTGCCGAGTGGGTGAAGGCGGACTTGAAGGCACGATCTATCGCCCCCAGAAGTCTGAGGACCGCTATATCATCGCGCTTGGCGATTCAGGCACATCCGTGCACGCTGCGCCGCAAGTTGACCTTGATGAGATGCTCGCGCAGCAAGGGGACATTCCGGTGCGATCTGCAAACTTTCAGGTGACATACGCCACGGCAACTGATTTGCATCATTTCATGCCGTTCCGCACTCTACCCAGCCCCAATCAGGCAGCGCGCGCTGTGTTTGCGGAAAAGCCGATTACCAGCGTAATCCGTCCTTTGAGTGAGAGCACCGTAACAGTTGCTGACTAAGGCTGCGATCTTGTTGATCGACCGGGTGGCGTTAGAGAGGCGATGTTTGCGCTATCGATGATCTGACATATAGGCCAACTTCAGATCGCCCCAGCGCTTCCCGTCCACCACAATAGGCACATAGACACTGCGCACGACGTAATAGTCTCCTGCCTTGCCCTCCTGACGAAACACCGACATGCGATAAGAAGCATCGCTTTCTAGACCCGCCTTGTCTGAAGAATCCAAAATGATCCGCCCATTACGGCAATATTGCGTATCGTGCTCAAGGTCTCCGGTCGGCTCTTGCGAACGTTTCGAGATGTGGCTTGGCATAAACCCGTTCATATCGCCGCACACAGTTGCAACGCATCCAATTGCATTGTCTGTTGTCTCGTCGAAAATGGGGCGCCAGTGCTCATCTGCAAACTTTGTAAGAAGGCTGGTGTAACGCTGCGGCGCTGTGCCCTCAATCGGCTGATAATCCTTGTCAAACAATTGCTCTTGCGTGAGCGTGCCGTCCTCCAACGCCTGCTCGGTCACTTCGACAACCCGCTTGGCAGCGGTCATTGCGTGATCAACCATCACATCATCATTGGGTGACATACCGGCATGGACAAGATGGTCGAACATATCGTTTGCTGTGTGCTCAAGCGCATCCATCTTGTTCTGGGCCCGGCCCAATTCCGCTTCATTCGATGCGGTCACATCGTCATACCGGCCAAGCACATCCTGCACCCTGCCCACATGCGTGCTGATAGTGCCGGTTGCTCTTGCAATCTCGTCATTCTGGCTGTCCACTCGACCAACCAAATTACTGACGCCCGAAAGCGTAGTTTCAATGCGCGCAACCGAATCCTTTGCTTTGTTGCTGGCATCGGTGCCTTGCTCGATTTGCTCGATGACACGCTTAGCTTCTTCACCCAGCGTATCGATCGTCTTGGCGATTTCCTCGGTCGCGGTTCGGGTTTCATTGGCAAGGTTCTTAACCTCACCCGCCACAACGGCAAATGTCCGTCCGGCTTCTCCTGCCCGCATCGCTTCAATCGTCGCATTGAGCGCAAGGATGTTCGTGGTCTCGGCCAACTCGCCAATGTCGAGCGAGGAACGGCGTACCTGATCCATCGCGCTCGCAAACCCTGTGACATGGTGCGAAAGCGCCTCGACGAGTTCCAGCAGCGAATGAATTTCGCCAAGCGAGGACTCGATCAAAGCCGTTCCCTCGTCCAATTGCGCAATCGCTTTCTCTGACAGCAAACGCGCCTCGTCACTGGCCTCAGCAACCTTGGATTGATCGGCTTCCAATTCGCCGATTGTTGCTCGCAAAGCGCTGTGCTCTTCGCGCAATTTCTGCGAAGATTGCATGACCGCCTCGACAATGCCTGCAGCATCGCTGCATTCGACTGTCACATTGCCGCATGCATCTGGAATTGCATCCAGCAGCGCCGACTTGGATTGGTCGATATTGATAGGCTTCATTCGCGGTCCCCGAGATTTAGCTAAGCTTCCGTAAACGCGCTTGGTTATCGAATACTTAAAATCGCGACTGCCAGCGCGCCATAACTGGCCAAGGACGCATGGGCGCGCTATTACCGTTGTCATGTTTTATGACTTCATGGACGAATTGCGCGAAGCAGGCATTGGCGCAAGCTTCAAAGAGCATCTCACATTGCTTGAGGCGCTTGAGAAAGATGTGATCGAGCAATCACCAGAGGCGTTCTATTACCTGTCCCGCGCGACATTCGTGAAAGACGAGGGAATGCTCGACAAGTTCGATCAGGTCTTCAACAAGGTCTTCAAAGGCATTCTCACCGATTACGGGCAGAACCCGGTCGAAATCCCCGAAGATTGGCTCAAAGCCATTGCCGAGAAATTCATGTCGGAAGAGGACATGGAAGCGATCAAGTCGCTCGGTGATTGGGACGAGATTATGGAGACGCTGAAGAAGCGGCTTGAGGAGCAAGAAAAACGCCACGAGGGCGGCAATAAGTGGATTGGCACCGGCGGGACCTCGCCCTTTGGGCATTCGGGCTACAACCCTGAAGGCGTGCGGATCGGCGGCGAATCTAAGCACAAACGCGCCATCAAGGTGTGGGAGAAGCGCGAGTTTCAAAACCTCGACAACACCAAGGAATTGGGCACGCGCAATATCAAGATGGCTTTGCGGCGGCTGAGGCGGTTCGCGCGGGAAGGCAATCCCGATCAGCTCGATCTTGATGCAACGATTGACGGCACGGCCAAGCAAGGCTGGCTCGACATCCATATGCGCCCTGAACGCCGCAATGCCGTGAAATTGCTGCTGTTCCTCGATGTGGGCGGTTCGATGGACCCCTTCATCAAGCTGTGCGAGGAATTGTTCAGCGCAGCCACGACCGAATTTAAGAACATGGAGTTCTTCTACTTCCACAATTGCCTCTATGAAGGCGTTTGGAAAGACAACAAGCGCCGCTGGCAGGAACGCACCAAAACATGGGACGTGCTCCACAAATATGGCCATGACTACAAGGTGATCTTCGTGGGCGATGCCGCGATGAGCCCCTATGAGATCACCCACCCCGGCGGCAGTGTTGAACATATGAATGAAGAGCCGGGCGCTGTGTGGCTCCAGCGCGTGACCAATACTTACCCCGCGACCGTGTGGCTCAACCCTGTGCCGGAGAAGCAATGGGGCTATTCGCAGTCGACGAAGATGATCAAGGAAGTGCTGAACGACCGCATGTATGGCCTGACGCTGGATGGCCTCGATGATGCAATGCGCGAGCTATCGAGGAAACAAGGGCATTA
>CAZJAG010000011.1:0-36220 GCA_964543735.1 uncultured Porphyrobacter sp.
GGCTTTTTGCCGAGCACGGGGCGGTTGGAATTGCTCCAGCTCCCCTATCACTCGAGGAATGAATCGGGCGTCGAACAAGGAGCTCAGATCAGCCCTTTCTATGATCCAATGATTGCGAAGATCATCATCACCCGAAGTGACCGCAACGAGGCGATTGAAGGGATGCGTGATGCTTGCAAGCACTTCGCAGCTTATCCGGTCAAACACAACGCATGGTTCCTTGCGCGCCTTATGGAGCTTGACGAATACCGAGAAGGCAAAATGACAACTGGCTCTATTGAAGCGAACATTGACTTTCTGTCCGAGCTACCCACCCCATCCCAAGGGCTACTGTCAGTTGCTGCCGAGTTGGCATTCTTTGCCAATGTCGGTTGGGATGAAACGGACTATCAAAAAGGGATGATCGGATTCCGTTTGAACTCGGAGCCAAACAAAACCGCATCATTCAACCTGAACGATCAGCATTTCGAAGCAGACGTAGATTTCGAGAAGGCTTCCGATTGGAGAGACAATCAACCGGGTCAAATCGATTTTGACAATAGCCTACTGGTCGAGAACGGTCTCGCTTTCGCTCTTGAGGTAAATCGCCAACACGCGGGCGGCCACGCCTCCGCCGCGGATGGCGCAATCATCGCGCCAATGCCGGGCAAGGTTATCGCCGTGGACGTTTCCGAGGGTGACACGGTCACCGCAGGCCAACGCCTGATGGTGCTCGAAGCGATGAAGATGGAGCATGCGCTCACTGCGCCGTTTGACGGCACGGTGACGGGCCTCGAAGCGGCTGAAGGCGGGCAAGTGCAGGTCGAGGCGGTGCTGTGTACTATCGAACCGGGCGTGGTGGAGCCGACATCCGACTAAACACCGCCGCTGATCCTGAGCTTGTCGAAGGATCGCTTTTTCTTTTAGACCTGAGACCAAAGTAAAGTACGGCCCTTCGACAGGCTCAGGGCGAGCGGGGAGTTAGTGGTGAGTTGGGCGCAAGAACTAAAAGAACTTAGACAGCGCGAAGCGCTCGCCGAACAGATGGGCGGCGAGGCCAAGGTCGCGCGGCAACATGGGCGCGGCAAGATGGATGCGCGCGCTCGGCTTGCAGCACTTTGCGACGAAGGCTCGTTCCGCGAGATTGGCAAAATCGCGGGCAAAGGCTCCTATGACGAAAATGGCGATCTCGAAAGCGTGCTCCCCGCCCCCTTCCTGTTCGGCAAAGCCACGATCAATGGCCGACCAGTCGTCGCCACCGCTGACGATTTTACCATAAGAGGCGGCGCGGCGGACGCAGGCATCAGCCGCAAGATGGTGCAGGCAGAGCAGATGGCGGGCGAGCTGAAACTGCCGCTCATCCGGATGATTGACGGGACAGGCGGCGGCGGCAGTGTGAAAACTCTGGAGCAGATCGGCGCGACCTATATTCCCGCGGTTCCGGGCTGGAGCAAGGTGGTCGACAATCTCGACAATGTTCCGGTTGTCGCCCTCGCGCTCGGCCCGACAGCGGGATTGGGCGCAGCACGCACGGTTGCCAGCCATTATTCGCTCATGGTGCGCGGGCTTAGCCAGGTCTTCGCCGCTGGCCCTGCTGTTGTCGATGCGATGGGCTCCGACTTTGAGCAGAACAGCGATCACGCAGCTGCCAAGGAAGAATTGGGCGGCGCGGACATCCACACTCGCAATGGCGTGGTCGATGATGAGGTCGCCTCCGAAGCAGAGGCCTTTGCGCGCGCGCGCCACTTCCTCTCCTTCATGCCCGAATATGCGGGCCAACACGCTAGGCGTGCGCTGACGGGCGATCCGGCTGACCGGCGCGAGGAAGAGCTGCTTTCCCTCGTCCCGCACGATGCGAAGCAAGTCTATTCCATGCGCCGCTGCATGGACCATGTGTTTGATCGCGGCACCGTCTTCGAGATTGGCAAGATGTGGGGCCGTGCGGCCATTACCGCGCTTGCCCGGCTTGATGGCTGGCCGGTGGCGGTGGTCGCCTCTGACCCCAGCTTCCTTGGCGGATCATGGGAAGCGAAAACATCTGAAAAGGTCACGCGTTTCGTAAAGCTCGCCGAACAATTCCGGCTTCCCGTCGTGCATCTGGTCGACAATCCCGGCTTCATGATCGGGCGCGAGGCGGAGATGGCGGGCACGATCCGGTACGGCGTGGAGACGATGAACACGATCTACAAGGCAACCGTGCCGCTCGCCTCGATCGTGTTGCGCCGCGCCTATGGCATTGCTGGCAGCGCGATGAGCAATGCTGAAGCGTTTCAATACCGCTATTGCTGGCCATCGGGCGATTGGGGTAGCTTGCCCATCGCAGGCGGGCTGGAAGTTGCTTACAAGTCAGAGCTTGAGGCAGCGGATGATCCGGCGGCAGAACTGGCGAAAATTCAGGAGCGGCTGGCTAAAGTCACCTCGCCTTTCCGAAGCGCAGAACGGTTCAATGTCGAGGATATTATCGACCCGCGCGATACGCGGCCATTGCTGTGCGAATTTGCTGATCTTGCGTGGCGCAAGCTTAGGTCCGAGGGTTAATCCGGCGCGTTCGGTCTTGTGAATAACCTGCCCCGCTCGCTGAAGAGAACCAGCGCCAGGCTGGCAATCGAGCATAGCACCATGGATATCGCCAGCGGCAGCGCAGTCCCGTCAAACTGCATACCGATATAGGCGCCCACCAGCGATCCTGTAACCATCCGCAAAAAAGCATGGATCGAGCTGGCAGCCCCTGCAATATGCGCGAACGGCTGCATCGCGATTGAGCTGAAATTCGCGCCCACAAAGCCCAGCATGGCCATATTGAAGCTCATGATCGGGATGAACTGCCACAAGGTCTGGTTGGGATTGCTGGCCGACCAGACCTGCACCAATGCCGAGGCCAGAAAGAGGAAAACTGCGGTGTGGCTCACCCGGCGCGCCCCGAAGCGCTCTACAATCAGCGAATTGGTGAGATTGGCAAACACCATGCCCAGCACCGCGCCGCCGAAAATCCAGAAGAAGTCCTCAGCGCGCCCGAATGTCTCGCTGATCAATTGCTGCGAGGAATTGAGCCAACCAAACAGGCTGCCAAACACCAGACTGCTGCCCAGCACATAGCCAATCGCCTGACGATTGAAGAGCGCAGTGCCCATATTGCGCCCAATCGCGCCCAGATTGATGGGCTGGACATTCTCATCAGTGAGCGTCTCAGGCAGGCGCAGCCACATCCACACAGCGACAATCCCGCCAGCAATCGCCATGCTCAGAAAAATCGCCTCCCATCCCGCCAGCACTAAAATCAGTTGCCCGATGCCCGGTGCAATGATCGGAACAATCAGGAAGATCATCATGATGAGGCTCATCAGCCGCGCCATCCGGTCACCGCCCACACGGTCGCGAACAATGGCGGCGGGCACTACGCTGAGCCCTGCGCAGGCAACACCCTGAACAAAACGCAGCGCGATAAGCTCATCAAAACTGCGCGCAAACACGCAGGCGAGCGACAGCAGCATATAGGCTATCAGGCCGAGCGCCAGTATCGGCCGTCTGCCATAACGATCGGCCAATACTCCGGGAAAGAGCGCGCCGAGGCCTGCTCCGAGAAAATAGGAGCTGATCACCATTTGCCGTTCATTGCCAACGGCGCCCAGATCATCAGCGATAACGCCAAGCGCAGGCAGCATTGCATCGATACCGAAAGCTTGCAGGCTCATCAGCATTGCCATCATCGCGATCAGCTCGCGCTCGCCAAGCACGCGTTCTGGATTGGTTGCCGGATTGCCCATGCGATGCGCATTGGACGCTTAGGGCTACAAAAGATAGTCCCTCAAAATGACTATATCTGCAGATCGGGCTAGAGTGATCGCGTGATGGAGCAAGATACCGATCTGAACGAGAGCGAGCTTGGTCTGCGCAAGATCATCCATGTCGATATGGATGCCTTCTTTGCCAGTGTGGAGCAGCGCGACAATCCCGAACTGCGCGGCAAGCCGGTCGCGGTGGGCGGCGCATCGGGACGCGGCGTGGTGGCCGCAGCCAGCTATGAAGCGCGCAAGTTTGGTGTGCGCAGCGCCATGCCTTCGATGACGGCAAAGCGGCTTTGCCCCGATCTGATTTTTGTGAAATCACGCTTTGATGCTTATCGCGAAGCATCGCAGACAATCCGCGCGATCTTCAAACATCACACGCCGCATGTCGAACCGCTTAGCCTGGACGAGGCCTATCTTGATGTGACCGAGGACCTACTCGGCATTGGCAGCGCGACCCGCATTGCCGAGCTGATCCGGCAGGAAATCCGCGCCAAGACAAAACTGACGGCAAGCGCGGGTGTGTCCTATAACAAGTTTCTCGCCAAGCTCGCTTCTGACCAGAACAAGCCTGATGGCATGTGTATTATCCGCCCGGGGCACGGCGCCGATTTCGTCGCCGGACTGCCTGTCCGGCGCTTCCACGGGGTCGGGCCGAAGGGCGCTGAGAAAATGGCGCGGCTGGGGATCGAGACAGGCGCCGAACTTGCCGGGCAATCAATCGATTTCCTGCGCGAGCATTTTGGCAGTCAAGCCGATTATCTCTACCGCGCAGCACGCGGGATAGACCTGCGGCCTGTGCGCGCTCACCGCGTGCGCAAATCCTTGGGCGGCGAACGCACCTTTAGCGAGGACATCTCCGCCGGTGCGACCTTGCGCGAAACGCTCGACAATATTGTCGAGATTGTGTGGGATCGCATCGAGAAGGCCGAGGCGAGAGGCCGCACCGTCACGCTCAAGATGAAATATAACGATTTTCGCACGATCACTCGGGCGCGCTCGGTTGATCATTGGGTGCGCGACAAGGCAGAATTTGCCGAGCTTGGCCATGGCTTGCTGGAGGAGGCTTTGCCGCTGGAACTGCCGATCCGGCTGATGGGGCTCACCTTGTCAAAACTGGAAGGCGCAAAAGAGGCCAACCCACCGCGTGATGAGGCACAGCTTTCGCTGCTCTAGCGACGCATCAGAAAGGCAATTCACCTTGTGATGGCGGATCCGGCTTTTTAGACTTTTGGGGTTTTCTGGGTTTCACAGGCTTTTTTTGCGTTACGAGCGGACTGGCGGGCGCAGCGCCTTTTTGCTGCTTGTGCGCTTTATCGGGCGCGTGCGCTTCAACCGGCCTATTCGTTTCAGCGGGCGGGGGCGCTTCCTCTGTCAATTCGAGAACATCGCTAGCGCGCCTGTCTTTGGATTCGGGCAAAACGGCTTCTTCCCGCAATTCCAGCACCGCTTTCTTGGCTTTGCCCCGCTCGGCGAGAATGTGTGGTGCTTCGCCTTTTTGCCTGCCGCAATGCGCTTTCCATTGCGCGATCCTGCGACGCGTCAGATTGCTGATGTCTTGCGGCAGGTCGAGCGGCTTGAAAAAGCGCGCTTCGATGATCTCGCGTTGATCAGGCGTTGGTTCGCCCACAGCAACAGCGCCAAAAATATAGGCAGTATGCGGCGAGCCGGAGACGACCTCGCGCATCTCGCTCACCTTCTCAAGTTGCTCAAGCTCGATCGCCAGCTCCTCACGCACTTCGCGGCGAGCGGCCAGCACAGGCTCCTCATCCTTGCCCATGCCGCCACCGGGCAGAGCCCAATTGTCGGGGCCATAAGAATGGCGCAAAAGCAAAACCTCGCCCGCATCATTCGCTATCACAACAGAGACACCATGCAGCTCCACCCGCCGCCAGCGCCGCCAGCGATGCCGCACCTTATGCGCGACAGGCAAAGCCGCGCGGTGCAGCCTTGCCGGTAGGAGATGCTCAATCAGGTGAAGCATGTCACCGGTTGAGTGGCAGCGCCCAGCAATCGCGCAACCGGCAGATCGTGCTCGCCCTTCACCGCTGCATCAAAGACCGCGCGCTTCTCATCACCTCTGATCACAAACATGATTCCATCGCTGCGAAGCAAGGCTGGGATGGTCAATGTGATCCGGTCAAATGGCGCTTCGGGTGGGAGCGGATCGGGAGTAAGCCGGCGCAGGCTTTGCACGTCATCGGCTTTGGGATCGGTGTTGGGAAAGAGCGATGCGATGTGGCCATCGGCCCCCATTCCCAGCCAGCACAATGCGAAATGCGGTGGCTGCGCGTCCTCTTCCAGCGCGACAACCTTGGCCCCTGAAGGCTCAAATATCCCACGAATTTTACCCGTGTTCGATGCGGAATGATCCTCCGGCACAATCCGGTCATCGCCCGGCCAAACCGACAGCCGCGACCAGTCGAGCGGATGCGTGACCAGCGCTTCGAATATGGGGAACGGGGTCGAACCACCCGGGACGCTAATCGCGATCTGCCCATCCGTTTTTGCAAGCGCATCGCCCAGCCGCGCCGCAATCCAAGCTGCGATTTCGCCTGCATCAGCGTCGTTCAGAAAATCTATCATCTCCATAGGCTCTCCCATAGCAAAAGGGCCGCTCCCGCATAGAGCGGAAACGGCCCTCTCCCCCTTAGGAGGGGAAATCTGATACGCTATTTGAGAGTTTGCGAGAGGAACCAGACGCGCTGTTCGGCCATATCGGTCCAATCATCGAGCAATCCGTCTGTTGCATTGTCACCAGCGCGGTCGGCAAGTTCCTTCATTCTTTTGAGGCGCTTGACCAGATCGGCATTGTCGTCGCGCAATTCGGCGACCATGTCTTCTGCGCTAAGCGATGCATTGTCTTGGTCTTTGACCTGCGTATGTGCGGCGACTGCGCCGACAGAGGTCAGTGTGGCTGCATCCAGCTTGCGCACGCGTTCGCCTACAACATCGATTTGATCGCGAATTTCAATCGCATGCTCGTCAAAGAGCAAGTGCAAGTCGCGGAAACGCGGGCCTGCAACATGCCAATGAAAGCTCTTTGTCTTGATGTAGAGTGCAATGTGATCGGCGAGCAAAGCGTTAAGTTCGCCCACCAGCGCGGCTCGCGCGTTGTCACCTTCGTTCTTGAGTGCGATGTTCGCTACAGTTGCCATGGGGGTGGCCTCCTTTTGGTTCGTGTGTGTCTACCTAACCAATGGACGAGCTGGACTTTTGTTTCGCAAGTTTCCCGATTGACTGTGATCGGTTTTAACGATTGCCCCGAGAATTTACCGCCGGAAAATCGATTATTTTAGCCCAAGATCCCGCGTGCCATTAGCGCCATCACAACGCCTGCAATCGCAGCCAGACCTGCCAGCACCCAGCGTATAGGCCTAAGCGGCCAGCTCTCCAATTCGTTGCCTAATGACCAGCCCAGATAAAGCGCAGCCGCGCCGCCAATCGCGCCGCCAAATCCGGCAAGCGGGGCAGACAAGGTTGCCGCTGCAAAGGCAAAAACCGCGAAGCGCGCCGCATCGCGAAATTGCGCGATGCCCAGCACAATCGCAAATGCACCAAGCGAGCGGGTCGGCTCTTTCGGCTCTTTCATTTTGACAGGCCACACCAGCTCAAAAGCGGCTGCCAGCAAAGCAAAGGCAATCAGCATCTGCCGTGCAGGCCCGGGCAAGAGAGCGGCAATCCACGCCCCGCCGATTGCCATAGCTGCTGCGCTGGCAATGCTCACGGCTATGCCCGTAATCAGCAAAGTGCCATCGCCGCCGCGCGTTTCAGACAGCCGCGCCATCAGCAATTGGTCGCGCGCGCCCAGCGAGAGCAAGACCACGGCCAGCAATGCGAAAAGAAAGGAATCCATCCGCGCCGCTTAGCTTGCATCTCCTCACCTTGCACGCCAAAAGCGCTTCAAGCAGCTTGGGAGAGAGACTGATGAAACTGGAAAAAGGGATGGCAGCTGTCGTCACTGGCGGAGCGTCTGGACTGGGCCGCGCAAGCGCCAAGGCATTGGCGGACGCGGGCTGCAAGGTTGCAATCTTCGACATCAATGATGAGGCGGGCGAGGAACACGCACGCGCAATCGGCGGCACATTCCATCATGTCGATATTATGGATGAGCAATCGGTTGTCGACGGGTTCGAAGCGGCGCGCAGCGCCAATGGGCAAGAGCGCACGACCGTGCATTGCGCAATGGCCTCGAAACGCGGCAAGACGCTGGGCTTTGACAAGGAGACGGGCGGATACAAACGCTTGCCAACAGAGGATTTCGCGTTCGGCGCAGAAGGCATTTTGGTCGCGAGTTACCGCGTCGCATCACACTCGGCGCTTGGCATGGCCATTGCTGAGCCGCTGAATGATGATGGTGAGCGCGGCTCGATCACGCTAACCGCAAGCGTCGCCGCACAAGACGGACAGATCGGGCAAGTGATCTATGGCTCGTCCAAAGGCGGGGTCAATGCGATGGTGCTGCCGATGGCACGCGATCTGATGGATCTTGGAATTCGCGTCAATTCGGTAATGCCCGGCATTTTCGCGACGCCGCTGATGCTGGGGATGAAAGACCGCAATCCGGCGATGTGGAACCAGCTCAATGCGTCCGTCCCCTTCCCCAAACGACTAGGTGAGCCGGAGGAGTTTGCCTCGCTGATCGTAGAAATTGCCTCAAACAGTTATATCAACGGGCACCAGTTCCGCCTCGATGGCGCAATCCGGATGCCGCCGAGGTAATGCGCGCCGCAAGAGCCTAGGCGGCGCGGACAAATTCCGCCTAAGCCACGTCCATCAGAATTTTGACGACACCATCCTCGCGCGCGTCAAACATGCGGTAGGCTTCTGCGCCGTCTGACATGCTCATATTGTGCGAGAACAACCCTTCTGCTTTCAACCGCCCTTGCTGGATCAGCGGGACAAGGCCCGGCCACAATTGCGGCACGGGCGCGATGCCGGCTTTCACCGTGATATTCTTGTAAAGAACCAAGGCAAGCGGCAGCGCTACTTCTGGTTGCGGCAATCCGATGAAGGACACTGTTCCGCCCGCCCGCACCATCGGCAGCACCGAATCAACCGCAGCTTTCGCGCCTGACGCTTCGAAAACGCAGTCGACCCCGCCGCGCGTCGCATCCTTGATCTTTCCCATGGCTTCTGCGCCGGGCGCAAGCGCGATGGCGCCTAGCTTGGCCGCATGCGCACGCCGTTCGGGCACGGGGTCAATCGCGAACACTTGGCTTGCGCCGCGCAGCAGCGCCAGCTCGATCCCGATCAGCCCAATCGGCCCCAGCCCGACAATCGCGATAGATTGTCCTGCTTCAACACCCGAATTGCCAATCCCGAAACTGGCGGTTGCCATCGCATCGGTGAGCAAGATCGCATGCTCATCCGATACGCCTTCTGGAATTTTCATGAGGCATTGGTCGGCATTGGGAATCTGGACATATTCTGCCTGACCGCCGTTGAGCGCATGAGAGAGGCCAAAGGCTGTCGCAGCGGGGCATTGCCCTGCCCGCCCTGTGCGGCACAAATCGCAAGTCCCGCAGCCCGTTCCGCCCGCAGCCAGCACTTTATCGCCCACCTTATGCCCATGCGAATGCGAGCCGACCTCGACCACTTCGCCGATAAATTCATGGCCAACGCAAAACTTCTCAACCCCTGCGCCATAATCCGCCGAGCCGATATGATCGCCGTGATACATGTGCAGATCTGATCCGCAGATCGAGCATTTCTCGATCTTCAGGATAACCGCATTGTCGATCTCTAGCTTGGGATCGTCGAAGCTCTCATAGCGGATGTCGCGTGGGCCGTTGAATACGAGCGCCTTCATGGCTTGTTTGTCCCCCTTTGGTACGTCAGGCTGCAAGCGCTTATCGGCGCGAGCCCCTTGCGGTAATCCTCCAGCATAGAGGTTTTTGTCGTCCGTCAAAGAGGCATTTGAGGAAGACGCTATGCGCGCTATCACAATATTGACATTGCCACTCGCATTGGGCGGGTGCTCGCTATTGCCGGGGCAATCGGGCGATGACGCGCGCCTGTTCGGTGATGATCAGGCTTTGGCGCTGACCCAATCGGAAGGCGCGGCTAAGGTGCTTGAAGAGGAAGCAGACCCCAAAACTATACCGCAAAACTTTCTGGGCACTTGGGACTATGTCCTCAATGATTGTGCTCCAGGTGGCAATCTGCTGGTCAAGATGGAGCCGCAAAGGGTGGCCTTTGTCGATGGTTTTGGCGAAGTCGCACAAGTCAAGCGCGTCAACGACACCGCGATTGATGTGCAAATGGTGATGAAGGGCACAGCTGAGGAATGGACCTCCCATTCGCGCTTTGTGCTGGTTGAGGATGGCGACATGATGACGCATTCAGAAGACCCTTCGCGCGGGGCGCAAGATGGCTTTGCGCTCAAAAGATGCGGTTGATAGGACGCTTCTGATAACGCCATCCAGAAGGAACCAGCCGAATGACAAGCAGCCGCCGACAGCACGCTCGATCAGGCTCTCCGTTTGAGGCGCAGTTTGGCTTTTCGCGCGCTGTGCGTGAGGGCAAGCGCATCTGGGTCGCAGGCACAGGCCCGATTGAACCGGATGGCTCTACCACCAAAGGCGATGCTGCTGCGCAAGCTCAGCGATGCTGCGAGTTGATCCTTGCAGCGATCGAGGAACTGGGCGGTTCAGCATCCGATGTGACGCGGACGAGGATGTTCCTGACCGATCCGGCTGATCAGGATGCTATTGGCGCGGTGCATGCTCGGTTCTTTGGGGAGGCTGCGCCTGCTGCGACCATGGTTGGGGCGGCTTGGTTGTGCAGGCCAGAATGGCGGGTTGAAATCGAAGCAGAGGCGCTGATTGAAGGCTAGAGCGGCCTAGACTGCGAGCATTTTCGAGCCGAAGCGCCGCGTCAATTGTTCTTCGACCTTTGCCTTTAATGCTGGCAGATTCTGGGTCGCATCGAGCGTTTCGCTATCCACCAAGACTTCCGGGTTTGCGCCCGCTTTAACCGTCAAAATCGCTGGCAAGGGCAGATCGCTCATTCCGTATTCATCGGCAAAATCATCGCTGTGATGGAATGCGACATCCAGCGGCAGTGCGTCGAGAAAGCGCCGCCAGTCATTATGCATGGACACCGTGCCATAGGTCAGCGCGCATAGCGAACAGGGGTAGGTCTCTGGCTTTACCGCCTTGTGAAGTGCGTGCAGCATTGCATTCAGCCAGCCACTTTGCGCATTATAGACGATCAGAAGTGTGTTGCGGCTATTTGTCATGCTGATGCGTTCGCTGGAAACGCCCCTGAGGTTACATCTCGCGCGCAGATTTCAGCAAGAATAGCCTCCAGCCATTCACGCGGCGCACTGCGCCTGCCCACATCAGCAACAAATTCCTGACCCCGTGCAACGCTTTGCAGCCGCTTGCCGAGCAGCCATCGCTCGGGCCGGTCGTGATAGGTCAGCCCGCCGCGCTTGAGCCAAGCTGGCCGGTTCCACAAGGATGGCGGCCCGCCCTCAACCGTTAGCCGCAAAGCATCGCTTGCACGGGCAGCTGTGCGCCCTTCCCCGCGATAGATCACATCATTCTTGGCGTGCATTCCCAGCGCATGCGGATGGCCCAGATCCACCAGCCATTGCGGCGCGCCTTGGGTGAGCGGGATCATCTCCTCAACCTGCAAATAGCCGAAAATGCGGTGATGCGGCTCGCCGCTTTCTTCTTCGCGAAACAGGCCGAAAAAGACGAAGACATCGCACAATCCAACGCCCTGCCGTTCCAGATGGGTTTGCGCTGCACCGCATTGCCCGAAAAGGCATGAGCCATCTGCGCGAAACATCGGATCATGATGGCACAGATCATCCGCGCCATATTTGCCCTTGCTGGCTTGCTGAGCCGCCTCGCCCAGCCCAAGCGCGCCATAGGTGGTCTTAGAATGCCCACCGCTTGGGATCGGCAAGCTAACCGGCACGCCTTGAACAATAGGCGAAGCGCCACCGCCTGCCGCGCTATCAAACCCTTTGCGAGAAAATATGATCCGCATATGGGCCGCTTTGTCGCACTGCGCGAGATGTGGCAAGAGATGCGACAAGACTTGCGAAATATGCATAACGATTTAGGTGCTAGTCCCTATGAAAGTCACAACGCTCATTATGGCAGGCAAACGTTCTGGCGTGCTTGATCCGCTCGCCGCCAATGCAGGCGTCGCGCAAAAATGCGTCGCTCCGGTGCGCGGTGTGCCGATGGTTGAACGGGTTGTGAAGGAAGTCGCCGCCGCCAAAAGCGTCGCGCAAATCCGCATTGTCGCGCATGAGCCCGATGAAATTGCAGAGCTGCCCACGGTCAAGGCGCTGATCGCAGAAGGGCGACTTTCCTTCGCAGAAGGCAAGTTCAACATTGTCGATAGCGTCTTTTCCGGCGCTGAAGGTATCGACTTCCCGATGATGATCACAACGGCAGACAATTGCCTTGTTACATCTGAGGGATATGACGAATTTGTCGAAAAGGCGCTGGCTGCCGATGCTGGCGCTGCTGCCGCGCTCGCCCGCAAGCAGGATGTGCAGGCAGCAGACCCTGAAGGCCAGAAGAAGTTCTACGAATTTAACGATGGCGGCTATTCCAATTGCAACACCTATTGGATCGGCTCTGAAGAGGCGTTGAGCGCTGCTGAAATTATGCGCGAGGGCGGGCAATTCGTGAAATTCCCGCGCCGCATCGCCAAAGCATTTGGCTGGATGAACCTCATCCGGTTCTATTTCGGCTGGGGCACGAAAGAGATGATTTTCGGTCAGGTCTCCAAACGCTTCGGCTTTGTCGTCACACCGATTGTGATGTCCAATGGCGAGTTTGCCATCGATGTCGACAATCAGCGCACTTTCGAAGTGACCGAGCGCCTGCTCGCCAAAAGAGAAGCGGCGGCGGCCCAATAATCGGGCCAGCCTAAGCCGAGAGAACACCATGACCCGCCTGTTCCGCAATATTGGCTGGCTCTTGGGAGGGCGCGGGCTGAACGGCGTGCTCAGCCTCGTCTATCTGGCGCTCGCGACCAATACGCTGGGCATGGCGCAATTTGGTATATTCGCGATCATTGTCGCGATTGGTCAGATTGTCACAGGTCTGGCGAATTTCCAGACATGGCAATTCGTAGTGCGCTGGGGCGCTCAGGATAAGGGGCCGAGTGAGGCGACAGGTTTTGCGATTGCGCTTGATCTCTTGTCGCTAGTGTTGGGCGCGGTTCTGGCCGCAATCCTGACATGGACAGCGACCTTGTGGCTGCCGATCCCTGAGAATTTGCTGTGGCTGACCTTTGGCTATTGCATTGTCTCACTGATTTCGATCCGCACCACGCCCATCGGATTGCTGCGGCTGCGCTTCCAGTTCGGCAAAGCCACTGCGGCAGAGGCCGTGCAGCCCATCGTCCGCACCATCGGCGCGGTTTTGGCATGGCTCTATATGCCAACGGTCACCGGCTTTGTACTGGCATGGGCGGCCTCTGAAATATTCGTGGCACTAGCGCTGTGGATCGTGGCGGCGCGCGGCGGCGGGATAGACCTTACGCAAATCAGCCTCTCGCGCATTCCGGCCAAACACCGCGATGCATGGCGCTTTGTCTGGTCAACCAATATGAGCGGCAGTCTGACGATTGCGGGCAAGCAGTTGATGATCTTGATGGTCGGCGCAATTGGCGGCGAAGCGCTGGCGGGCGGGTTCCATGTCGCCTCGAAACTAGGCCAAGCGCTGGTCAGCCTTGCCCAAGCCATATCCAAAGCAATTTATCCAGAGCTGGTGCACGCCAAGGAAGACGCGCAGCTCATCGCGCAACGCATGGCCAATATCGCGCTGATCGGCGGCGTAATTGCGGTGCTCGTCTCGCTGTTTGCAGGCCGCTGGGGCCTTGGCTTTTTCGGTGAGGAGTTTCGCGGGGTCTATTGGGCGATGGTCATTCTCTCCATCGCCGGCGCGGTCGAGCTGATCGGGGCGAGCTTGGAATCGCTGCTCGTCTCCGCTGGCCGCGCGGCGACCGCCTTTATCGTGCGCGGCGTGCCGACAATTCTGGCGATATTGCTGCTGGAGGTGGCGATGGACTGGAACGGGCTGAAGGGCGCAGCCTTTGCGGTTCTGGGTGCAAGCTCGCTCGCAGTCGTTGGCTTTTGGACAGCGATCATCTCGCTCCAGCAAATTCGCATCACGATCGAACCTTTGGACGAGCAGAGGGATGCGAAGGAATAGCGCAGGCAAGCTGCCACGCTATTTGATGCCCATAATCTCCGCTTCGGTGCGCAAACGCTCTGCATCTGCCGGATTGGCTGCGAGAGCATCTTTCAGAGCTTGAGAGGCTTTGGCTGGCTCACCCAATGTCACCTGGGAACGCATCAGCATGACCCAGCCATCGACATTTTTGGGATTCGCCTTGAGCTTGCCTTCCAAACTTTCGACCATGCCGCGCGCCATATCGTTCTGCTCGGTCGGGCTCATCGCGCCAGCTGCCGCGATCTGCTCTTGCGTGGGGCCGGGAATGGCATCGCCTGCGGTTAGCTGAGGCCCGCTGGTGATCGGCGAACGATCCCCCATTGCTGCCTCAATCGATGCGGTCGTCTCAATCTTGTTGATCTTGCCAACCTGTTCGATTGTGCGCTTCAAATCCTCTTCCCACGGCGCGCCGGGCGGCGTGTCTTTGAGCAAGGCCAGCCAATCATCAATCGCGCCTTGGTGATCCTTGTCGAGATCCTTTTTCACAGCGAGGAAATAGCGCGCACGCGGATCGGTGGGCTCCAGCGCCACAGCCTTTTTGAAGGCATTGAGAGCCTTCTCAGGCATCGGCTCGCGCTCGCTTGCTTGCACCAAGGCTTCACCGAGCGAAGACCATGCGACCGCGCTTTCCGGTGCGACCTTTGTGGCTTCCTCATAGCTTTCAGCAGCCTTGGCGAATTCGCTGCGCTGGAAGAAGGCATAGCCAAGTTCCAGCCAGCCTTCGGGATTGGCAGGTTCAGCCTCTGCCGCTTTGCGCAATTCCTCAATGCCGGGTTCTTCGACTTCGGCGAGCGCATCGCCTGCGCCGCCAGAACCATCGCTCAACGTGCGCCAGACCAGCACGCCTGCCACCAACAAAGCGGCCACCAAAAGCAGCGCAAGTCCCCAGCGTGATCCGCCACCTGTGTCGGTGAGGTCGCTCATATTTTCGTCTGTCATAAGCACAAGTGCTAACAGCGAGAGAAAATTGCCGCAATTCCCCTTGGCTCTTTTGTCGCATAATGCCTATGATGGGCCGCATAACAACAATATCAGGGTCGCCGGTTCATCCTTTAGGGGGGGTTGGTGGTGCCGGAACCTTATCGCGTTGCCATTGTTGGATCAGGGCCAGCCGGTCTTAGCGCAGCTGCTCATGCGGCAGCGCTTGGCATGACGCATGTCCTTATCGAGAAGACTGACCACCTCTCCGACACCATTTTCAAATATCAAAAGGGCAAGCATGTGATGGCCACGCCATCCAATCTTGTCCTGCGCTCTGACCTCGATTTTGATGCGGGCAAGCGCGAGTTCATCCTCGATACATGGAACCGCCAGATCGAGGAGGGCAAGGTCAATGTTCGCCTCAATTCCGAAGTGGTCGAGATCACCGGCAAAATCGGTGCGTTCGAAATCAAGCTCAAAAATGGCGAGACGGTGCAGGCCGAAACCGTCGTTATGGGGATCGGGACGCAGGGCAATCCCAATATGCTGCGCTGCCCCGGCGCTGATCACACAATGATCCAGTACCAGCTCGATGATCCGGGCGAATATGTCGATGAGCATATCACCGTGATCGGCTCGGGCGATGCGGGGATTGAGAACGCGCTGGGCCTTGCCGCTGATGATGCTCAGCGCAACACCGTCACCATTCTCAACCGCCGCGCGGAATTTGCCCGCGCAAAAGCTGCCAATGTTGCATTGCTGGAAGAGGCGGAGGCCGATGGCCGCATCTCGGTGCGGCGCGAGACCAATCCTGCTGAAGTAAAAGACGGCGAGCTGGTGCTCGACACGCGCGATGGGCAGGAGACCATTCCTTGCCAACGCATCATCGCGCGCACCGGTTCACAGCCGCCGCGCAAATTTGTGGAAGGCTGCGGGATCAATTTCACAAGCGAGGACCGCGCAGCCTTCCCCCAGCTCTCGCCCAGCTTCGAGACAACCCAGCCCGGCATCCATGTGATCGGCGCATTGGCGGGATATCCGCTGATCAAACATTGCATGAACCAAGGCTATGACGTGATCGAGTTTCTCAACGGGAACACCGATCTCAAGCCTGCCGATGAGCCAATACTGGCCGAGAAATTCGGCGCGCTTCCGGGCAATCGCTCGGTCGAGGAATGGCTCGAGGTCTTCAACAAGCAGATCGTGATCTTGGAAGAGCTCTCGCCGCTGCAAATGCGCGAGCTGATGCTCGATAGCGATGTGCGGCATTACGGAACGGGCGATGTGATCTTCGTGCGCAATGATCCGGGCTCGTCGATGTTTGCGATTGCCGAAGGGTCTGTCGCGGTCGAAGTTGATCCCGACGATCCCTCGATCACCGTGCCAATTGAACAAGGTACGATTTTTGGCGAGGTGGGCCTTATCTCAGGACGCAAACGCGGGGCGACCATTCGCGCGGCTGAGCCTACCACAGTCATCGAATTGTCGCGCGGGGCGGCGCTCAAGCTAATTGCGACCGTGCCTTCTGCCGGACGCGCGGTGAACCGCATCACAATCGAGCGGCAACTTTTGCAGATGTTCGGCTCTGGCCTTACCAAGGATGACGTTGCCGAGCTGGTCGAGGCAGCCGAGATTGTCGAGGTCCCCTCTGGCCAAGTGGTGATCGAGGAAGGCGCGGAGGACAAAGACATCTATGTCATCCAGCGCGGCTCAATGATTGTCGAGAAGGATATTGGCGGCAAGCCGGTGTTCCTCTCTTATCTGCCCGCAGGTTCCTATTTTGGCGAGATGGCAGTCATTGATGGTTCTGCCCGCACAGCATCCGTGAAAGCCGCGATCAAGGCCGAAGTTGTCCGCTTCCCCGGCGAAGTGTTTACAGCGCTGATGGAGAAGAAGCCGCAGCTGCGCGAACGCACTTTGGAGGATATGGCAGACCGGCGCGAAGTAAACGCTTTCATCGAGGAGCAGAAAGACAGCTTTGGCGGCGCGGTGGATATGTATTCGCAAACCGCGCAATTCCTCGTCGACAACGGCCTTGGAGAGGCAACCGATGTTCTGCTGATCGATGAAAAGCTATGTGTTGGCTGCGACAATTGCGAGAAGGCTTGCGCAGACAGTCACGAGGGGCTTTCGCGGCTCGACCGGGAGGCAGGGCGCACCTATGCGCATTTGCACGTCCCCACTAGCTGCCGGCACTGCGAGCACCCGCATTGCATGGCCGATTGCCCGCCCAATGCGATCAAGCGTGGGCCCGATGGCGAGGTCTTTATCGACGAGACTTGCATCGGCTGTGGTAATTGCCAGCGCAACTGCCCCTATGGCGTGATCCGGATGGATGCGAAGCCGCCCAAGAAGCCCTCGCTCATTTCATGGCTGCTGTTCGGCGCGGGGCCAGGCCCGGGAGAGGCGAGCTATGCTTGGCGCAAGAAAAAGGCGGAGAAAGAGGGCAAGGAAGTCGCCAAAACTGCGATCAAATGCGACATGTGCTCCGGCATCAAGGGCGGCCCTGCTTGTGTTCGCGCATGCCCCACCGGCGCTGCAATCCGCGTCTCGCCGGAAAAATTCCTCACCTTCACAAAGCTTGTCGAGGGGGCGGATTGATGGCGAGCAAGGCCGATAAAAAGAGCACCGGCTTTGGCTTCCACGAGAAACGCCGCAATACCGACCATTCCTCCTTCCTCACCCATAAGGGTTTCTTATGGATGTGGATTGCGCTGATCCTGTCGGGCGCATCGATCTATGGCTATATGACGGTCGAGGTTGAACCGCGCCACAATGGCGGGACGTGGTATGGCTATACTTTGGGCACGGTCGGCGCGCTGCTGATCCTTTGGCTCACGATGTTGGGTGTGCGCAAACGCAAGATGACGGCCGGACGCTGGAGCCTGAAGGCTTGGACATCAGCGCATGTCTATCTCGGCCTCGCGCTGATTGTGATCGGCACGCTCCACACCGGTTTTCAGTTCGGCTGGAATGTCCATACGCTCGCATATGGATTGATGCTGTTTGTGATTGTGAGCGGGATTTATGGCGTCACTGTCTACGCCAGCCTGCCCAGCGCGCTCTCCAACAATCGCGGGGAGATGACCCGCGGCGATATGGTGGAAGCGCTCGCTGCGCTTGACCGGCAGCTGGAAAGCGCTGCCCAGCCGCTGGATCGCAAGGATGCAGACAAAGTCATATCCGCGCTCGGCTCTGACGTATTCGCCGCTGGCTTCACCACGCGCCTGACCGGAGCCTATCCGCTATGCTCCACCGCCAGTGCCTTGCGCGCCTTGACCAAGGGCGAGCAAAGCGAAGCACGCGAGAAGGTCCGCTCTCTGCTCGAACGGCGCAAGGATCAACTGGGTCAAATTCGCCGCCAAATGCGCCTCAAAGCCCTGCTTGAAATCTGGCTCTTCATCCACATTCCGACAACGATCGCGCTGATCGCTGCGCTCACCGCGCATATCGTCAGCGTGTTCTATTATTGGTGAGGGGCAGGCGCGCAGCATGACATTCCTGATCCGCACCATTGATTACACCGCAGCAGGCCGCGAGATTATCCGCGACCGCACGCATGAGGGCGCGACGCTTTCCATCGGGCGCGCGGCGGACAATGACATCCACCTTCCCGATTTGGCGGTGGAGCAGCATCACGCCGCGCTTACGCTCGATGAAAGCGGGACGCTGACTGCGAGCGCGATTGGCTCGCTCGGCTTCACTCGCGATGGCAAGACCACCACGGAGGCAAGTTTTGCCGCCTCAAAAGGCGCAGAGCTGGGCTTTGGCTCTTACCGGCTGGCGATCAGCCAAGAGGGTGCCAAAGAAGACGCTGGCCCGGTCACCATCACCCAAACACAGGTTGAGGACAATGCGAGCGACCGCGATGCGCTGGCGGGATTTGCCCTCGCCTCCGCCCTGCCCTCAAAACGCGCGATGGCATGGGGCGGCTTGCTCGCCATTCTGATCGCCTTCCTCGCTGTGCCGATTTACTCGCATATGACCCGCGACCGCGAGATCGAGATCGATCCCGAAAAGCCGGACCAGGTTGCCATGGATGGCAGCTGGAGCACTGGCGCGCTTAGCCTTGCGCACCATGATCTGGAGGACAATTGCGAAGCGTGCCATGTGGAGCCCTTCGTCTCTGTTCAGGACGAGACCTGCATGACCTGTCACGAGGGGATTGGCGATCATGCTGCAATACCGCGCCAGCTAACCAGCGCGGGGCCAATCCCTCACACCGACCAGATCCAGTGGGATATCGCCAAATATTTCGGCAAGGAAGGCCCGGGCTCATGCACCACATGCCATAGTGAGCATGAGGGCAAGGTCGAGATGGAGCCAACCACGCAGGCTTTTTGTGCAGATTGCCATGGCGAGATGGACAAACGCCTCACCGATACTAAGCTGGGCAATGCGCGCGATTTCAAGCGCGACCACCCGCAGTTTAAAATGCGCACCCGCACAGGGCCCGCTATAGGCCAGATAGAGCGGGCTGTATGGACGCAAGGGATGCGCGAATATAGCGGGCTGATCTTCCCGCATGATATCCACCTCGACCCTGCATCGGGTGTCACCCGAATGGCGCAGGGACTGGCAGCCAAGGGCTATGGCAAGGCGCTGGTCTGTGCCGATTGCCACACCTCAACCGAAGACAAAAACGGGTTTGAGCCTGTGAATATGGAGGCCGATTGCGAGGCCTGTCACAGCCTTGTGATTGGGCGCAGCGCAAATGGTTTCCGCTCGCTCACCCATGGCGATGTTGGCAAAGCCTTGGCCGAATTGCGCACCGTGGCTTCAGTCTCGGTTGACAAGCCGCGCCCTGCAATCTCGCGCCCGAAACCGCGCGGGATTGCCCGCAAACGCCCCGGCCAGATCGGCAGCGCTTCTGTCCCAGGCCGCAAATATCCGACCTTTGGCAAGCCCAAGCCATCGCTCATCGCGACCAACAACATCCTCTCGCGCACCGGCGTTTGCATGGAATGCCATATCCGCACCACCACCAATGGCCGTGCGGATGTGATGCCGGTCTATCCCTCTGACTATTATCTCGTCAAAGGGCGCTTCACCCATGAGGCGCATACGGACGAGACGTGCAGCACATGCCATGCCGCATCCGGTTCTGGCAGCGCGCGCGACCTCTTGATGCCGGGCATTGCCACCTGCCACGACTGTCATGTTGGCGAGCAGGACAGGGTCGCTGAGGATGAAGTATCCTCGACCTGCGCCATGTGTCATCAATATCATCCGCCCAGCGGCAAATTGCCTGCTGATCATCCCGAAGCGATCCGCGACAAAGAAGCACGGATCAGCAGGAAGGCGGGCTAGAGCTTTGGTGGAAAGGGGCCTCTTACTATGCTGATCGCACAGATGACCGATATCCATATCGGCTTTGATCCCGATGCGAAGCCGGAGGAGCTCAACCGCATACGGTTCCGAGAGACGCTCAACCGGTTGCTTGCGGCTCCGAACAAGCCTGACATGCTGGTGCTTACCGGTGACCTGACAGACCGCGGGGATGCCGACAGTTTTGACAAAATCGTGGCGCAGTTGAAGGACGTGCCCTGCCCGATCTATCCGCTGATGGGCAATCACGATAGCCGCGAGGAAATGCTGCGGGTCTTCCCCGATTGCCCGACGATCGAAGGCGGCTTTGTCCAATATGCGATTGAACGCGAAGGGCTGTTGCTTTTGATGCTCGACACATTCGAGCCGGGCCGGCATGGCGGCGCTTTTTGTGAAACGCGCGCGCAATGGCTGAAGGACCAACTCGCAAGCAATCCCGAAACGCCGACACTGATTTTCATGCATCATCCGCCGGTTGTCTCAGGGATTGGCTGGATGGATCCGGGAGAGAATGAGCCGTGGATGGTGCGTCTGCGCGAGGCGATGGAGGGGCATGCCCAGATCCACGCAATCCATTGCGGGCATCTGCACCGCCCGATAAACACGCGCTTTGCTGGCATCCCTTTGAGCGTCACCCCCTCGGTCGCACCGCTCGTCTCGATGGATTTGCGCGAGATTTCTCCTGCAACGCCTGATAGCCGCGCGCTGATCACGACCGAGCCACCGACTTATGCCCTGCACCGCTGGGATGGGCAGAACCTCGTCACGCATTATGAGAAGGTGAGCGATTGGGAAGTCCTCGCCTATTACGGCCCGCATTTGCAGCCGATGATCAAAGAGATGTTCGCTGAACGGGAATGAGCGCGCGCGGTTGAAAGCACATGCATAGCCGACCTATCGAATAGGGGCTTGCCTGCCTTCGCGCTATCGGCTTTGGCGCATGTCATGAACCAGCCTCAATTGCATATGACGCGTGTCGGCAAGATCGAGCTTGCCACTTGGGAATGGAACGGGGATGCGCGCGGAGATACGCCCAGCCTTATCTTTGCGCATGCGACCGGCTTTCACGGACGCGTGTGGGATGCAGTGATCGAGCAATTTGCAGGCCGCCATGTGCTCTCGCTGGAACTGCATGGCCATGGACGATCCGGCGGTGAACCGGTTCAGCATTGGCGCGAAATGGCGGTTGAAACACGCGTCGTGCTGGAGGCTTTCGATGTCTCGAACTCGCATGGCATTGGTCATTCTATGGGCGGGCACACTTTGCTTCAGGTAGCGTCTGATGCACCTGCCCTGTTCGATCAGCTGACCTTGTTTGATCCGGTAATTGTCGAGCCGGAATGGTATGAAAGCGGCGAACTTTCGTTCGATGACAGCCAGCCCCATCCCGCAATCAGGCGCAAGCGAGAATTTGCCTCGGCCGATGCCATGTTTGACCGTTTCAAGGACCGCGATCCCTATTCGCTCTACAACCCGCGCGTATTGCGCGACTATTGCGAATATGGCCTGCTGCCCGACGGAGAGGCCCTCACTCTTGCCTGCGCGCCCGAAGTGGAAGCCAGTGTCTATGGCTCCAGCCGCAGCAATGCGGGGATTATCGATGCGGCGCGCGCAGTTGAAATTCCGGTCAATGTCGTGCGTGCGAAGCGGACCGATTTTGGCGATTTCAAGTCCTCGCCGACATGGCCTGAGCTGGCTGCGCAGATGAAGCAGGGCACGGATACTTACCGCCCCGATATGACGCATTTCCATCCGTTTCAGGACCCTCTGGACGCCGCACGGATTATTACAGGCGGCTGACGCGCTATTCCGCGCCCTCCACATCGCCAAACGCCTCATCAAAATCCTGCGGCTTTTGCGCAGATTGCACTGGCGGCAATTCCTCGCTTGGAGCAGGAGTGGATGGCGGAACACGCACCGGTCTGACTGGCCCTTTTTGAGCGGGCACGCGCTGGACTTGCGTGGGCTGGCCTCGTGTGGATTGGGCCTGAGTGGTTTGAACTTGTGTGGATTGGCCTCGTGTCGGCTGGGCGCTTACGGGTGGAAGGTTTTGCGGCGCGCTCACCCGCCTAGGCGATCCGGGCCGTCCACCAATCCAGCCGCGCATGTCAGCCTTGTCAGAGACTTTCCACGGCACGCCCGCGCGGGTGAGGAACAACCGCTCCATTTCCTCGCGCGTGAAGGGCCGAGAACCCAGCCTGCCGAACACAGCCATCTGCCCACCTGTCTCGTCGACAGCGCGATCCCGTTCTAGCCCTTTGGAGACCGCAAGCGCTGCGCCTTTTGTCCTCGCCCAAGCCACCATTTCCGGCATGGGAGCTGGGCTAAAGCCGTAGAAATTGGGCTGGCTATCGGGCGAGGTTAGCTGGAGCACTTTCATCCCGTTCACGCCGTCTGCAACATAGGCAAACAGCGAGGCATTGGTGGAGGCAACCACCACATCCTCGGCATCGGTAAGCGTTCCGCCAAGCGTTTCCTTCTTGTAGATTTTCGGCGCCATCGGACGGGTAATGTCGAGGATCACCAACCCTTCCTGCTTGGCCGCGACATAGGCATAGGTGCGTGCCAGATATAGCCTTTGCGCATTGGCGAGCGGCACTGTCCCCTCAGGCCGCGCAACCGGATTGCGCAAATTCGTCACATCGAACAGCTTCACGCCTTCGGCATCGGTCACCCAGAGGTAACGGAACTGGATCGCACTGGCCCGCGCATCGCGCAGCTCTCGCACGGCGGCCACTTGCGGGTTCATCGGATCAGCCAGATCAACCACAACCAACCCGCGATCTGCCGTGATATAGGCAATCTCGCCTGCCAAATGTATGTGCCGCGCACCGTTCAATATGCCGCCTTCATTCCAAGTAATCGCGCGCTTCAATTTGTTATTGCGAAACTCGCCATCGGCCATCGTATCCACATTGACGAGGATAAGACCCTCTTCAGCATCGGTGATCGCGGCATAGGAATAGATCGGCAGGAAGGCCTGCTCCTGATTGGCCTCGCGCATTTCGGCTGTATTTCGCAAAGGATTGATCGGCTGATTGGTCGCCAGCGCCATGCACGTCGCGTTCTTGGTGCTAACATGCGTATCATGACCAAGCGCGCTGAACGGTGCAGTGAGAATGCGCTCAGATGTGCCCTTGTTTGCAATCGAGGCGACATCATAAACGCGAAAACCCCCCTTCCCTTCAGCGACAAACATATATTCACCGCGCAGCTGGAGACAGCGCACCGCATCGCGCGTGCCCTCATGCACGTTGGCGAACTCTTCGAAGGCTTTGGTCTCGCCCGAAAGCTCCTCGTCAAAGGCCTTGCCGCGCACCCAGTCCTTCAGCTCGCGATTGTTCTCGGTCACATGCATGCGCCAGTAATCGGGGTAGGAATATTTGTGCAGGTAAGAGCCGAGCACCGCCTGCGGCTCGTCCCATTCGGTGACGCGCACGGCCTCGAAACCGGTGTCGAGCCCGACCCATGCATTCATCCCGATGAAGTTGACGTAATTGGTGCCCAGCAGCAGCAATTGCGCCATGATCGCATTATTGTCCTCAGCTTCGGACAAATGACAGTCCGAGCATTGCTTTGTCTCCGTCATCCGAACCGTATGCGGGAAATGCGGCGCGAAGGCCTGACTACTGAACCCGATTGAACTGATCGGGGGCTGCTGCACATAGATGCGTTCGCGGTTGATATTGGTCGAGGACAGCACCAACGCACTTGTCGAGCGTACGGGGGCAACCTGATTGCCCTTGGTCGTTTGGTGCTTGCCGAGCTGGAACATCTGATCGCGCGCGACCTGCGGATTGTACGTCGCGAAATTGCGTGTCGTCTCGCCGCCATATTTGTGCAGCTTCGACTTCCAGTTCGCCTCGATCGGCAAGTGGCACCCGCCGCAAGAGGTCGTCCAAGAAAGGTGGCAGGTAAAGCACGCCATTTCCTCTTCACCATGCGCGCGGTCGCCCTCTGCAACGCCGGAGCCAAAGGCGAAACTACCATCTTCCGCGCCCCATTTGCTCATGAGTTTTGCGCGCGCGGATTTGGCATTGAAGCCTGAACTGTCGGGCGTAACGCTATCCTTGGTAAGGCTAACCTCCCATTCGAGTTCAGGATCGACGATAGAGCGCTGGATCAGCACACGCTCGCCGCTGTCATTGTACGTCCACTCGAACCGGCGCTGGCCATCAGGATTGCGCAGCAGCGCCATATTGTGTCCCTTCGGCGGCGCGGCAGGCCCGCTGGTGCGAAGCGTTGGGTAGGCATCAGCTGTGCCGTGGCAATCCTTGCACCCGATCTCGATCGCGTTCGCGACCTCGCCATAGATCAGGCCATTGCCATGGCTGTCTTGCGCATAGTGGCAATCCGCGCATTGCATGCCCTTTTCGGCATGGATCGACATGAGATGCACCGCCTTGCCCGGATTGGTGCCCGGTTCGACAAATTTGGGTTCATCCTTGCGGCGGAATTTCTCCGGATCGTCATTGTCGACAATATTGCCGTCCTTATCGAGCAGATTGCCCTCGCGGTCGCGTTTGAAGATCGCGCGGAAATTCCATCCGTGCCCGTGATAGTCGGCAAATTGCGTGTCTTTGAGCTGCGAATTGAGGTCATAGACATTGCGCAGAAAATCGAGATCAGCCCATAGCCCCTTGGGCGCGGCCCCTTCTGGATTGCGGTTCAAAACCTCGCGCACTTCTTCTGCCGTGGGATAGCGCTGCTGCTTGAAGCGTTTCTGGTATTCTTCCTCGCTCATGCCAGGCGGTTTGGGTGTTGTGTTATGCGGGCCGGGCCACATAGAAGGCGCGTCACTCTCGTAATCCCACATGGTGTAACCGAGATAGGAATTGAGGAAGATATTGGGCTGGTGCATGTGGCAATTCATGCATTGCGCAGTCGGGATCGAGCGGGTGAAGACGTGGCGCAAAGGATGGCCTTTTTCCTTCTGCCCTTTCTCGCCATAGAAGTTGGCTTTGAAATCGACGCCCTCTTCGCTCAAATGATCTTCGGGTTGCTTGACGCCGCCATGGGCATCTTTGTTTGCGCTAACGCTTTGCTGCTTGAGCGCATCCTGCTTGCCATATTTCCCGCCCGTCGGCTCCAGCTTGCCAGAGATCGTCGGATCAACCGTAACCGTCTGACCATCGCGGCCATATTTCGCATAGATGAGGCTGTGGCGCGGCTCGCGGTCATTGGCATAGACCACATGGCAAGAGGCGCAGCCGGAATGGCGGTAATCGCCCGGTTGATCATTGGTGCCAAGGAACCAGGTGAACGGATCGTTCAATCGCGTCTTGTGAATATTGAGCACAGGGATCGCCACGCGCAAACCTGTTCCGGGCCCGCGATTGGACTGCTTGAGATCAGGGCGACCCGGCTCTTCCAAACGCTGGATCTGTCCCGTCGGATTGGGAATGCCAATTTCGGGGAATTGCGAGTTGATCGTGCGCCCGCCGCGCTCAAACACGCGGAACACATCAGCGGGCGGCAGTACATGCCAAGTGGGCAAAGGATACATCGCCGCAATCGCGCCGCGCTCTTTCTCCGCATCGGTCACTGTGCCCGGTTTTCCTGCCGTTCCAGGCGAGAGGATTTTTGCGGGCTTCCCGTCGCGCGTATAGGCCTCGCCCAGAATGTAGTTCTTCGCAGGCAAGATGCCGTTGTTGTAAGCCGCCCCGCCCCACAGCATCGCGCCTGTCGCCATTAACGAGCGCTCTCCCGCCTCGATGATCGGCATGTGGCACGCCCCGCAAGCCTCCCGCGCTACGCGATAGTCGCTAGGGTTATTGAACTTGATAAATTCAGGCGATTCCTTGTTCAGCAGTGCATAGCTTTGCTTGGGGTTGGCAGAGCTGGGGAAATTCCAGCTGGTCGGATATTTGGGAAGCACATGCGCTCTGTCGCGTGCAGCCACATAGGCAGGATCGTCATGCTCAAGCGAGCTGTCCCCGCGCACGCTGGGATCGCCGCCGTGGCAATCCACACAGCCCAACCGAACCGCAGGCGATGTGTGCATCGTGGGCGCATCGGTCTTGATATGGCAGGAATAGCATCCGTCCGATTTCGCCTCCATCTCAGCAATGGATTGCCGCGCAGGGGCGGGCGGCGCAATCACGCGGCTATAATCGCGCTTGACCGGCTTTTCCTTCTCCGCAGCAATTGTCGAGGTCGCGCCTCCAAACAGCAAAGCAGAAGCGAATGCGATCAAGGCCAGCGAGGCGAAGAGGAAGCGAAAGGCGCGCATCAGTAGGTCAACACCGCATTGGCGAGGATCGAATATTGCGTCCGTCCCGCGCCGAAATTGTCAAACAGGTCGCGGAAGCCGTCTCCGGGCAGGAGCGCGGCGGCCGAGAGGCGAAATACGAGGTTCTGATTGGCTTTGGGCCGGTAAATGCCAGCCAGCGAGAGGTCATAACCGATCTCTTTCGGGATCGATCCCTCGACCCGCAAAGCTTCTAGAGAAGACGTGTTGTCGAACCACAAATGGTTGGCATTGGCCGAGACGCGGATTTCCGGTGTCAGATCAAAGTCACCGCCAAGGCCTAACAAGATCGTGCCAGGATTGTTGAAGTTCGATTGCCCCTGCTCTTTCGAACTGCGCAGCGAGTTCAGGATTCCGTTGCGGCCATTGACGCTGACCGCGCGCCCGCCGCCTGCAAAAGGGATCGTCTGCCTGATCCAATAGCTGGTGTCAGCGCCTGCAAAAATCGGGTTTTCGAAGATCGCATCGAAGCCCGTTTCCTTGTCATCATAGGGCTCGCCATCACCGCTCGCATAAAGGCCGGAGAGGCGAAAGCGCATCCAGTCGCGATCATAGCTCAGCTCGGCCGCAGCGAATTGCGCATTGATATTGGCAGGCCGTCCGGTGAAGAAATTGTCCCTGTCCTCGCCCAAAGCCCAATAGAAACTGCCGGTTATATTGATCCGGCCCACGCGCCCGTCTGCATTATAACCCAGATAGACGACATCATAATCGCGTCCTCTCAAAGTGCCCAGCAGTGCGGGGCGCACGGGAAAGCCATTGTCGTCAATCTCAACATCGCCGCCCTCGCGGTTCATATTGTAGACGACAGTCACTTGGCTGGTGAGCGCAGGGATCAGGAAATCCTGCCGGTATGCATTGGCGACAAAGACAAAGTCCGAACGCGGCGTTTGGAGCACTGCGTTCAGCCCTGAATTGGTATCCTTCTCAAGCCGCACAAACGCACCCAGATTGTATTGAAAGCGATTATTGTCGCGCGTACCAAACAGGCGCAGGCCCAGCTGTTGGTCCTGAAACAGGAATCCGCGAAAATCGGACTGGAACGGCTGGATGCCGATCCGGCCACTATCGAAGTCATAGCGGTCTGACGTGTTGCGAAAGTGGTAGTCGAAGAAAAACTCCTGCACCCCAAGGAAATAGTCGAGACGGCTGGAGCCTTTGCTCGGTTCGACAAACAGAACGCGCCGCTCAGGCACATCGACATAGTTCACATTCAGCGCGAAAGTGGCGCGATATTCAACGTCGGGCGGCTTGTATGCGGTAGACCCTTTGAGCAGTGCAGCACCCGCAATGAAGGTCTGCGAGAAGACCGGAGAAAAGGTGTTTCCGAACACGTCCAGACGGTCAGGCTTGGCTGTTGTCTGCACGCCTACAGGTATCGGGAAAGTGCGCGGTTCGATCACAGTGTCAGAAATCAGATTGGCGACGAAGAACCAGTCATCGCCTTTAAGTCCCAAGAACTTGGGCGTCTTGCATCGCGCGCTGCCATTGGGCGCTGGTTCGCCAGCCGCTGCTGCTGCCTCGCGCAATTTGCGCCGCCGTTCCTGCTCCTTTTCGGAAGGGATGCAGATAGGGCGGTCACCCTTATAGGTGTTTTGCGCATAGGGATCGCGGATATTCTCTTTGATCAGTCCCAGATTCTCGGCCAACCGCCAGCGGTCAGGGATCGGGATCTGATCGGTTGGAAACGCCTCGGGCGGAGGCGCGCGCACCGCGCCCACATTCGTCTGGTCAATCCGCTCGGGCAAAGGTCCGGTGTAGCCGGGCCGTCTGCGGCCATCGATGATCTGTGCATCGACCGGCGGGAAGGCATCTGGATCGGCGCTGTCCTCTACCTCGCTCACGCCCTCTTGCGGGCCGGATTGCGTCCCTTCGATCACCACTGGAGGCGGCTCTAGCGCGCTTTGCCCATTGGCCTCTCGCTCTGCAATCCGTTCAGCAAAGACGCTGGCAAAGTCCACCTCAAAACCCGTCCATCCCGATGGCTCGATACCGGCATCAGCATGGCCTGCTGGCAGCAAGGCAAGAGGGACGAGGAGAACCGAGCTCACGTCTTAAAGCCCCTCGCACACATTCTGAGCCGGATCGTCAAGAAAGGGTGCGAAGGGACAATTGACATAGCGCAACCGCACGGTTGCATCGCCCAGATCCACCACTATCCGGTCTGCGCGAATGTCGTTGGGCGCATTGTTGATGCTGCCCGTTCGCACACCCGCATTGTGGAGCCCGAGAAAGCTCACCATATCGTCCTGATCGATACCGTCTCCTGAAACGCCGATCCCGCCCACCAGTTCATTGCCGCGATAAATTGGAACAGAGCCGGGGAAAATCTGGATGCCGTTGGCGGCGCGCGGCGCGCCACTGGGTGATGCTGGCAAGGGCGTGCAGCCGCGCGGCGTGTCGGGATTGCTCCCGCCGATAAAGCCCAGATGCTGCACCAGATTTCCTGCGATGAGATCGGACTGCAGGCCCACCGAGAAAGGGCTGAAGCGGTCTGATACCTCTACCGAGAATGGCCCAGGAGGGCGCCCGACCTCACCATCAGGGAAGTAAGGGCGCGAGAGGTTTCCGCCTGAACGATCTGCAAAGGCAAAACCGCCCGTCAGCGCCGCGGGATCGCCAAGAAACGATCTCGCCCGCGTTACATAATTGGCAATCGCGCCGCCTGCTGCCTGCATGTCAGATGCAGCGACTGCATTGGAGAAAAAGGCGGCTGTTCGCGCCTTTTGCAAGCTCACATCAGTCCCGAAAATCGGCCCATCGGGCGAGCGCACAATGCCCAAAATCTCGCCATGCGTATCAACGATGCTGATCGTCGCCTGCATCCGGCTATCAAGCGGACGCCTGATCTGCGCGCGCGAGCGGGAAAGCACAGTGAACGCCTCTTCCAGCACTGCGCGCACTTCAGCCTCGGTCAATGGCCCTGTAACGCTTGCCCCATCGGTTGCAGCGCGCGGTGGGAAACGCGGCGTGCCCGCACCGTCGGTCAGCACATAGGCATCGGCAATCGCAAATTCGCTTGTCTGAGAAGGCCTGATGCCGGAAGCCTCGCTGCCATAAGTCACACCGCCGGTAATTGCGGCGCCTGTGTATCCTGTGACCGCTACCAAAGCGCCCGCTGGCCCGTTCACCGCGCCAAAGCTTGACTGGAGCGGCGAGAGATCATCAATCGTCATATCCGTGAAGCGCAGCGAAGTGCCATCCACATTGATCCGGCTTGCTGTAATGTCAGGCGGCGGAGCGAAACCTTGAATGCCTGCAAGCGCGGCGGCTTCCTCATCATCAACATCCACGTCGAGAATATCAGGGTCAAAGCCATAATCGCCATCACCGGCAACACCGATACCGCCGACAACCACACCGTTCTTATAGAGCGGAAACCCACCCGGATCAGCGGCCAGCCCCAGCGGCGAACGCTTCGGCCCGATCAGCCCGTCAGCGCCAAACCTTGCCGAAAGATCAGAACAGGGAAGCTGGCTGAACTGCACACCGAACAATGGCCCGCTTTCAAGCCCGACAGTTGTGGGCGCAGGCGGGAAATGTTCCTGCACGATCTGGCTGGCTGTGCGGGTGGAGAACGCATTGCCGCCGCTGGAAAGATAGGCTCCGGTCACCGCCTTGGCGATGGCAGCGGTTGTGGTGGGCACCATAGCCCCTTGCAGCCCCTCGAGCTGGCCCGCATTTGCAATCCCGCCGATTTGCTGGCGGCTAAGCTGGGTCAAGGCAGGCGAGCCGTTCATGCGGAACACGCCCAGCACATTGCCCACACGGTCAACCACAGCGATGGTCGCCGATAGTCCGCGCGCCTGCGCCTCGCCCACGGCCTGCGCCATTACGCGCTGCACTTCTGCCACAGAAAGCGCCTCCGCCGCCGGATCAGCGAATACTCGGCCCGCTGTTGTGGGCGTAGGTGTCGGCGTTGGCGCAGGCGTACCGCCCGTTACTGGCGAAGGCCCGCTCGACCCTCCGCTGCCGCCGCAAGCGACCAGAGAAAGCGCGCTAATCGCGGCCACGCAATTCCTGATTGAGCTGCGCATTATCTCAAAGCTCCGATCGCATTGGCTGCCGAGCTTAGCGAGCTGCGGAACTGGGCCGGGCGGTAGGAATTGGGCTCTGCCACAGCGGCATAAGCCCGATTGATATTCCCCCTGATCCCGGCCGCGGCTCCCACCGTAATTCGGCCATTGCGCACCAGCGAATTGAGTAAAGTATCAATCGCCATCACTGCCTGCACGCTTCCTGCATAATTGGTAAAGCGCGGCCTCGTTGCGCGCCCTGCTATTGTCGCGACCACAGTGAATGCATCATTTCCGCTATAGCCGCGCGCAGCCAAAGCATTCGACAAGGCTCCTGCGCGATTGCGCAAGGTCAGCGCTGCCTGACGGCTCGCCCCTCCGCCCTTGCCCATGGCGCTGTGGAAGTTGCGACTGGCCGATAGGAAACGATTGGCTTGGCCAGGTGCAAGCGCCTTCGCCACAGCCGACAGCATAATGATGTTCTCATCATTGAACGGCGGATTGGCGAAGGGGATTGGCCTGCCCGAATTGGTCTCGAACGTCAGCTTGCGGCGCGGCCCATCGGTGATTGTGCGATGGCATGAGTGGCAATCGTAGAAATAAAACTCAGGGAAGGCACCGCGCATTGCAAAGCGGGGCTGCGCGTAAAGGCTGGTCGAGCGGCGTACGGCCTCTGCCTGACCCACCGCCCACAAACGCACATTGTCGCTCGCGCCCTTGCGCTGGGCATAATCGGCATCCTCGTCATGATGCTGCTGGAGCGCAGAAAACAGGTCGAGCTCGAAACTGACGCGCGGATGACCGGCGGCCATCATCGAATGGGTGACGAACTGTCCCGTCTTTTCGCTGCCGTAATGGCAATCAAGACAGACCTGCGCGCGCACTTGCGGTCGGTCGAGCGGGGTCAGCCCATTGGCGACATTGCTCGCATGGCTCGCATCAGCTGCATAATGCGATGCGAGCCAGTTTTGCGCAGGGCCATGGCATGTCTCACAGCCAATTCCGTCAGAGGTTTGGAAGCGCGGCCCGCGGCTTGCTTGCGAGACATAGGTTGAATGGCAGCCAAGGCATTGCGGCACTTGCGGCGAACTGTAGCCAAGCGTGCGCGCGATTTGCCGGCCGCGCGGGCTGGCGAGCACTGCATAAGCGCGGCTGTGCGCCCCGCTGGGCGAGGAAGGCTCTTGCCAGGTTGCAATCTCGTCTTGCCTAACAACGGCTCCATTGCCCTCTGCACGGCCATGGCAGGTAGAGCCGGCGCAGCTCGCCACGCCTTCATAGCGCGCGCCAGAGGCCTGGGCCTGCGCGTCACTCGTTCCCAAACCGCCGATTGCGAAAAGCATTGCAAAAGCGCTGAACACACCAAGCGTCACCGCCAGCGGCTTGCTCACATAGCGCCGGTGCCCGCGCATCCACGCACGCGTAAAGTGTTGTGATCGCCGCAATGACGCCAAGCCGAACATGTGCCTCCCTGTCTCCGGTGCATGCACCGGAACCATCGCCCCCTTGATGGGCGTAGATTTCTCCAAGAGCACCGATCCCACACCGATGCTCTCAAATAGGCGTCCCGTTCGTTCTGTGCTGGCGCATTGGCCAGCGCCGATCCCTTATTGAGATTCGACAGCAGTTGATGCAGCCAGAAGCTCCAGCTGCGTTGTGCATCCCTTTTCAATCAGCATTGCCGCCATTTCTTCAGCGGTGCTGGGCGCGTCCGTCACGACAGTAAAGTTTACCGTTGCTGTGGCCGCTTCGCCCTGTCCGGTAATGGTGTAGTCAGTCGCTGCTTTGAGCGCCAACTTCTCCGCATCCACCGGGCGGGTTGAAACCTTTTCCTTAAATTCGACGTGATAGTGATAATCACTGGTCGCGGGGCCGACAATAAAGGTTTGATCCTTTTTGTTATCAGGCCGCCACAAGGTGACATCAGCCATATCTGTGACACAGATCGTGCCCGATTTGGTCACATCGACGTACCAGATATTCGGAGACAATGCTTCTCCTGAACCGCTCCGCGCGGCCCCGATCCTTACTCTGCTAGCAGAGCGCGCCCGGACAAGATTGTCATAACGCGTGCGCGCCTTCGTGCCGCGTGCGCCAACACGGTATGTGCCAGCACCTTTGAGAACTTTAGTCCCGCCCTTGCTCAAAATCGTGACGCTATCGCCCGCTTGAAGCGTGATCCGCGAGTTATCCTTCAGCTTTTTACCACGAGGATATTTCTCAGCGGAAGGACCGGATGATTTCACCACCACCCCTGATGAGGCCGGAACTGCAAACATCACAGCACCCGCACCAAGTCCGGCAACCATTGTCCGGCGAAAATTTCTAGCCCAGGACATACGCATTCCCCTCGGAAAGATTGTTCAAACGATTTAACAGATTCGCAAGCGCTTTGTCAGCCAAATTGCGGCTCAAAACGCCCTCAACCCCAGCAATTGCGTCCTTTTGTCGTGTCCCTACAAGGTCAAGTGCATCATGCAGCGCCTTGCGGTCATCGGCGGCAAATTCGGGTAAAGGCTCCATCAATTCAACCGGCTGGGCACGTCCGCGAAGCACCACCTTGCCCATCGGACGCCACCAGTCGAGCGTCGTGCGCTCGGCAAACTCGCGGCTCGCCATGACCGAGGATTCGAGCGCCTTGTTGGCCGCCTCTAGCCGTGCAGCTGTGTTCATCGAATCGCCAAGCGCGGTGTATTGAATGCGGGTGTCTCCGCCGAAATTGCCGACCACTGCCTCGCCGAAATGGAGCCCTACACGGGTTTTGCCAATCGGCGGCAGGTCAGGATCCATCGCGGCGACTTCCTTGCGGAACGCTTCGCCCGCTTGCCAGATCGCATAGCCCGCCTTCGCAGCACGGTCAGCGTCATCTTCGCGCGCAATCGGCGCTCCCCAAAATGCGACAACCGCATCGCCGACAAATTTGTCGATCACACCGCCATGATCGAGCACCACCTGGCTGAGCATTTCAAGATACCGATTGAGCAGCTTAGCAACCATTTCCGGCGTCAAGGCGTGGCTCATTTTGGTGAAGCCTTCCAGATCGGAAAACATCACATATATCTCTTTCTTCTCGCCATGAAGCGCGAGCAGATCGGGCTTTTCGATGATTTCATTGGCCATTTCGCGCGGCAGATATTTGCCCAAGGCGCCTTGCGCGAAATTGCGTTGGACGGCGCCAGAGGCACGCGCGGCAGAAGTGATCGCGGCAAAGGCAATGATCCACCCGACAATCCAGCCAGCAGCCGGCAGTTCATAGGTGTCAGCGCCCGCATTGTGGAGCGCAATAGGCACGGCCAATACCGCCAATGCTTGAAGAGCGAGGATCGGATAGATCTTCCAATTGCCGACAAATTCGAGCAGGCCCGTGAGCACGGCCATTACAATCATCAAACCAGTGAGCAGCCAGATTTGCCAGCTCGCCAGCCGCTCCATCCGTTTGCCATCCAGCATCTGCGCAATGGTGTCCGCATGAACCGTTACTCCGGCAACATGGCGCCCTGCATCAGCGGTGAACGTTGTCGGCACACGGTCAAAATCCACCAGATCAGCGCCAATCAGGATGTATTTGCCCTCAAGCGAATATTCCGCTGCAACAAGCTCGGCAATTTCGGGGTCTGCGAACAGATCAATCTGGAGTTTATTGTAGAGCGGCGCATCGGCCAATTGTTCGCCTTGTTGGGCCTGCTCCTCATCCGCATCATCGCCCGCGCAATTGGCGCAAAGACGATAATTGATCGCGCCTTCATATCCCGGGAGAGCCTTGTCGCCTTCCCCCGCAGCGCTTAGCATCGCCCGCCCGATAAGCGGTGGTCGCTTTTCATTGATATCAGGGAAGATGCGCGTCACGCCAAAGGCATTGCTGAGCTGGATGCTGGCAGAAAAGGCATTGCTGCCTTCCAGCGCTCCATGAAATTCGTCGAGATAGACTTGCTGATCGTAAACGAAATTCTCCTCATTCTCCTCGATATTGGCATAGGCGACAGCCGTCGGAGTTTTCATCGAGCGCAAGGTTTCGACCAGTTCTTCATCCTCGTCTTGTGGTTGGTCGAACAGAATATCGATCCCGATCGCCTTCGCGCCCTGCGTATCGAGGAATTTGAGGGCGTCGATCATCTTGCGCCGATCAAGCGGAGAGCGTTTGCGCGAATCGATCAGCGATTGCTCGTCATAGACAACCAGCATGATCCGCTCATCTTGCGGGGCGAATTCGGCAAATTGGTAAGCGCGGTAGTCATAAAGATTGCGCTCAGCATCGCCCAGCACGGGTATCGCCCAGGCAAAGCGCGCAACCAGCAAGGCAGCAAGCAGCAACAAGCCGGTCAGCAACAAACGCTGCGTTCCAGCTTCACGCACATTGCGCCAGCCGCGTCTCAAAAGGCCGCGGGGCGCAGAAATGCCGCTTGCTGTATTGTCCACCCAAATGCTCCCAGAACCAATCTGAAGGAGCGACCTTTTGTGTTATTTCACACTAGAAAGCGGCTTTGAGCGGCTAAATCAAGCTGGAATGCGCAATTATTCGCTGCTCTCCGGTTCCCAGCAAAGTATCGGTTTGCGCGCAGCAAGCGTCTCATCGAGCCTGCGGCGCGGCGCAAAATAGGGCGCTTGCTTCATGCTTTCATCGCCTGCTTTGGCGCGCTCGGCCACACTGCGGAAGGCTGCGATGAACTGGTCAAGCGCTGCCTTGCTTTCGGTTTCTGTCGGCTCAACCAGCATTGCGCCATGCACCACCAACGGGAAATAAACCGTCATCGGGTGGAAACCTTCATCGATCAGAGCCTTGGCAAGATCGAGCGTTGAGAGGCCATCGCCAAAATCCTTATCGCCAAACAAGGCCTCGTGCATGCACGGGCCGCTTGCCGCATAGGGCGCGTGGAGAATATCTTCCAAGCTGCGCAGAACGTAATTGGCGTTGAGCACTGCATCTTCGGAAACTTGTTTAAGGCCGTCTGCGCCGTGGCTGAGCATGTATGTAAGCGCGCGAGTGAACATACCCATCTGCCCATGGAATGCCGTCATCCGGCCAAATGAAGGCCCGCGCGCGTCGCGGTCTTCTTCCTCGACCAGCTCATATGTCTCGCCCTCTTTGCGCACGAAAGGTAGCGGCGCATAATCTGCCAAGGCTTCGGAAAAGACCACTGGGCCGGAACCCGGTCCGCCGCCGCCATGCGGGGTGGAGAAGGTTTTGTGCAGATTGATATGCATCGCGTCCACACCAAGGTCGCCCGGGCGCACCTTGCCGACAATTGCGTTGAAGTTTGCACCATCGCAATAGACCAGCCCACCTGCCTCGTGGACCGCATCGGCGATTTCCTTGAAGTCACGCTCGAACAATCCGCAAGTGTTGGGATTGGTGATCATCACCGCTGCAACATCGGGGCCAAGCCGTGCTTTGAGTGACGCGACATCCACCCGGCCATCATCGGTCGCTGGGATGTCTTCTACGCGGTATCCGGCAAAGGCTGCGGTGGCAGGGTTCGTGCCATGCGCACTTTCAGGGCAGAGCACCACTTCGCGCGCGTCGCCCCTTGCCGTCAGCGCAGCACGGATCGCGAGGATACCGCACAATTCACCATGCGCGCCCGCTTTCGGGCTCATCGCAACAGCTGGCATTCCCGTCAGCGTCTTCAGCCATTCGCCGAGCTCGTAAATCACTTGCAATGCGCCTTGAACGCTGTGTTCAGGAGCGAGCGGGTGAACATCGGCAAAGCCGGGCATCCGCGCGACTTTCTCGTT
>CAZJAG010000012.1:0-26460 GCA_964543735.1 uncultured Porphyrobacter sp.
ACAAGAAGTGCTTTATCGAACGCGCCGCCCGCGATTCCGCGCAGGCCGATCTGGTCATTGCTAATCACGCTTTGGTGATGGTCAACGCTGCCAGAGGGCGCGATCACGCAGCCCGCCCCACTCGCATCATCTTTGATGAGGGCCATCATGTGTTCGAAGCGGCAGACAGCACCTTTGCTGCGACCCTGTCTGGCCAAGAGACAATCGAGCTACGCCGATGGATCGTCGGGCCAGAGCGCAAAAATCGCGGTCGGCGCAGAGGCTTATCAGCGCGCCTTGCTGACGTGTCGAGCTATGACGAAGAGGGTTCACAAGCGGTTGAGGATGCGGTTGAAGCCGCCAGCGCACTCCCATCAGAAGGGTGGCTTCAGCGTCTGAATGAAGGAGAACCGCTTGGCGTGATCGAGCAATTGCTCGCGCAGGTCCGTGTCTGCACCTATGCCCGCGATGAGACGGGGCAAGAGGCAGGATACGGGATCGAGACCGAAGCATCCGGCCTGCCCGGCGAATTGATCGAGGCGGCAGGAGAGGCTCAACAAGCGCTCGCCAATATCCGCGTTCCGCTGATGAAGCTTTCCGCGCGGCTTGAGGCGATCCATGCCGATCCGCCCGATTGGCTCGACGGACAAGGCAGGCAACGCATCGAAGGCGCACGTTTCGCGATGCAATGGCGGATTGATTTGCTGAGCGCATGGGAGGCTTTGCTCAACCGATTGGGCGGCCCCGCAGACCCCGAATTCGTCGACTGGCTTTGCGTCGAGCGGTCAGACGCGCGCGAGTTTGATGTCGGCATTCACAGACGCTGGCTCGATCCGTCGAAACCCTTTGCTAAAGTTGTGCTTGAACCCGCCCACGGCGCAATGCTGACCTCTGCAACGCTCACCGATTATTCCGACCAAGGAGATGCCTGGGAAGCTGCAATTGCCCGCAGCGGGGCCGAGCATATCGATATTGCCCCTCGCCTATCTGCTGCAACAAGCCCGTTTGACTATAGCGCCAATGCCGAAGTGCTGATCGTCACTGATATCAAAAAGGGCGATCTTCCTGCGCTTTCGGGAGCTTATGCCAAGCTGATCGAAGCATCAGATGGCGGCTTGCTCGGCCTGTTCACTGCGATCCGCCGAATGCGCGCGGTGCATGGACGGATTGCTGACCGGCTCGCGCGCGCAGGCCTGCCGATCTACGCCCAGCATGTCGATCCGATCGATACAGGTACGCTGGTCGACATCTTCCGGGATGATCCGCGCGCATCTCTGCTTGGCACCGATGCGCTAAGAGACGGCGTGGACGTGCCCGGCCATTCCTTGCGCTGCGTGGTGATGGAGCAAGTTCCATGGCCGCGCCCCGATATTCTGCATAAGGCACGCCGCGCCTCGAATGGTGGTTCGGCCTATGATGACAGGATTATCCGCGCTCGGCTTGCGCAGGCTTTCGGACGGCTGATCCGCACCAAGGATGACAAGGGCCACTTCATCGTCCTCTCCCCAGCTTTCCCCTCGCGCCTGCTGACTGCCTTTCCATCCGGCACGCCTGTGACCCGGCTGACATTGGATGAGGCTTTACAACGGGTCGCATCTGGTGTTTCCGCTTCGCATGCAAATGATGCTAGAACGTCTCAGCAGTTGGAAGAGGATAGCGTGCAAGGTGGGCTCGATTAAGTGAAGATCCTCGGTCTTTTGAGACATGCCAAGTCCGATTGGGACGATCTGGCCAAGCGTGACTTTGATCGCGGCCTCAACGATCGTGGGCGGCGCGGTGGTACCTTGATCGGTGAGCATATTCGCGAACATGGGGTGAAGTGGGACGCACTGATCGCCAGCCCTGCCGAGCGTGTTCAGCGCACTTTGGATGTCGCGAAGATCACCACTGAACCGGTTTTCGACCGCAAGCTCTATCTCGCCAGTGCTGCGACAATTATCGACGTAGTGGCGACCCATGGCGGCGACGCTGATACGGTGCTGGTCACTGGTCACAATCCCGGCTTGCAGGAATTGATGATGGAGCTTGTCCCCCCGCACCGCGAGAATGCTCAGTTTGACGAGGCCGCTGCCAAATTCCCGACCGCTGCCTTTGCCGTGATCGAATGCAAGATTGATGATTGGACAAATCTGCGCGGCGGCGTTGGCACGCTCGTCCATTTTGCCCGGCCACGCGATCTCGACCCTGATTTGGGGCCGGAATACTAGGTCAGGATATTGCGCGGGCCAGAACCGCCCTCGCCCAGATGATCGTCGCGATTGTAGAGCTGGCACTTCTTCAGGCTCAAACAGCCGCATCCGATGCATCCATCGAGCTTGTCCCGCGTGCGCTCTAGCTGTGCGATCCGTTCATCCAGCTGGCCGCGGATGGAGCGGCTGATTTTTTGCCAATCGCGCGCAGTGGGCGTGCGGCCCAGCGGCAGCTTACGCAATTGCTCCTCGATCTCGCCCAATGCCAACCCCAATTGCTGGGCGATCAGAATGAAGGACAAGCGGCGAATATCAGAGCGAAGAAACCGGCGCTGATTCCCGCTGGTGCGGATCGGCTCGACCAGTCCCCTCTCCTCGTAAAAGCGGATGGCTGAAACCGACAGTCCGGTGCGCCGTGCCATTTCGCCAATGGAAATCAGATCTCTCGAACTTGGTCTTGAGGGCATTTCGCAAGCTTTCAAATTTTTTCTTGACTTCAAGTTAGGTTGAGATTGCACAATCATCAAGTCAGCGATTCGCATTGGTGCAATCGCTGTCAAAAATGAACTGCAAAAATTGGGAATTCCTATGACCCACGGCACACTCGAACACGCTAATCTTACAGTATCCGATCCTGAACGCAGCGCGCGCTTTCTCGCCAAATTATGCGGCTGGCACGAGCGCTGGCGCGGCCCCTCACAATTGGGCGGATTTACGATCCATGTCGGCAACGCAAGCGATTATCTGGCGCTTTACTGCGCCGATCCAGACAATCTTTCTGGTCCCAAGGGCTATGCAAAAGGCGCGCCGCTCAACCATCTCGGATTGCTGGTCGAAGATCTGGATGCGGCAGAGAAAATCGTCCTTGAAGAAGGCTTCGAAACTTTCAGTCACGGCGATTACGAGCCGGGCCGGCGCTTCTACTTTCTCGATTGGGACGGGATCGAGTTTGAAGTCATCAGCTATGCAGGAGGCACACAATGAATGAGATCATCTTGCGCGAGCCGATATTTCGCAGGCCTAGAACGAAGCCTCACAAGAGGCGCGATTGCCCGCCTCTCGACCATGCATCCAAGGTCCGGTCAATCGTCAAATCGCCATCCCATGCGCGGCACAAAGCGAAAGCCTCATCCGGGCTGCCTGAAACCCAGCCTGCATAGCTTTCCGGCGCAAGGATCACGGGCATGCGCGAATGCACATCGCTGGCCGGCGATCCCTCGCTATCGGTCATCACCATGGAATAGCACTCACCCCATTCCTCACTATCGCGCCACACACCAGCCGCAGCAAACACAGGCGTGTCCGGCAGGCTGAGCCATGTGCGGGTCTTGGAGCCTTTCGCGCCCTCAGCCTCGGCCCAACCATTAAGCGGGATAAGGCAGCGGCGTTCTTCAAAGGAATAGCGCCAAAAGAAGCTGTCAAGCTTGTCTTGGCGCGCATTGTTGACAGGTTTGGGCTTTAGAGGCTGGCCCTTTTTCCCCTTCATCACCAGCGGAAACCCCCAAGTCATCTGGCGCAGCTTTCCTTCGGCCACCACAGCGCCGGGATAGCCGGGATAGACCTCTTCACCGAAATTCGCCCCGCCCAGCTCGTCCATTGCCGCAAACCAGCTGGCGACCTCGTCCTTGCCCTTGGTCATGCGGTAGAGATTGCACATTGCGAAGAGCCTTCAAGCGTTTCCAACGATGAAGCAGGCCGCCGCCATCAGCGCCCCTGCCCAGCGGTTGGAGCGGAAACGCTCGAGCGGATTACTCGGATCATCCGCATCCAATGTCGCCACTTGCCAAGCCAGATGCGCTGCCACGGGGAGCAGAGTCAGCAAGGCAACCCAATCGCCGCGATAGAGCCAGAAAGCGAGCGCCCAAAACGCCGCTGCTGCTGCATAGAACGCCGCAACGCCGCCGCGCACTTTGCCGCCTAGCCTCAATGCAGAGCTTTTGATCCCGACCAGCGCATCATCCTCGCGGTCTTGCAGCGCATAGATCGTATCAAAGCCAATGACCCATGAAATCGCCCCGGCATAGGCGGCTGCAAGCACATCCCAATTATCGAAGCGTAGCTGCGTCCAGCCGACCAAAATTCCCCAAGTGAAGACCATCCCCAGCCATGCTTGCGGCCACCATGTGATGCGCTTCATCAGGGGATAGGCGGCAACAAGGGCTAGGCTGGCGAGCGCGACAATTTGCGCTTCTTGGCGAAGCTGCATCAGCACGATCAGACCGATCAGTGAAAGCGCGATGAGCCAAATCCAAGCCGCCTTCTTGCTCACCCGACCACTTGCGACCGGACGGCTGGCGGTTCGTTCAACTTGCGCGTCCAATCTGGCATCGAGAATATCGTTATAAACACAGCCTGCCCCGCGCATCGCGATGCTGCCCAACAAGAGCCATGCGAGCAACGCCCATTGCAAGCCAGCGCCTGCCAGCCAAACGCCCCATACACATGGCCAGAACAGCAGCCACCAGCCAATCGGCCGGTCAAACCGGGCCAATTGCGCCAGATCACGGGGAAGCTGCGGCAAGCGCTCGATCAGGCTGCGGTGCTGGGTATCCGGGACGATTGTCTCGCTCATGCTTGCTCTCTAGCTGCCACAGCGCTTAGGGGAAAGCCATGAGCGCTGATCCCCGTCCACAAAAGCCAGCTTGGCCGCCCAAAAGCGCGCCGCGCCTGTTTGTGGGCGATCGGATTGAGGTGGACACTTCGATCACAATCGCGGGCAATCAAGCGCATTATCTCACCAAAGTGATGCGGATTGCCAAAGGCGATGCGGTTGTGCTGTGCGATGATCAAACCGGCGAATGGGCCTGCGAAGTTTGCGAATTTTCCAAGCGCGAAGTGGTCTTGCAGCCGCGCGAAATACTGAGAGTGCGCGAACAAGTTCCCGATTTCTGGCTTTGCCCCGCGCTCTTGAAGAAAGACCGCTTCGACATGGTTCTAGAGAAAGCGACCGAGCTGGGCGTGCACGCAATCCACCCTGTTCTCACAAGGCGTTGTGTTGCGACCAAGCTGAACTTGGAACGCGCGCATACGCTCACCATTGAAGCGGCTGAACAATGCGCGCGCACCGCACTGCCCTCGCTGCATGAACCGCGCAAACTGGAGGCAATGTTGGCCGATTGGCCGGAGGATCGCACACTCTTCTTCGCTGATGAGGCGCGCGATGCGATGCCCGCTGCCGAAGCGTTCCGCGCATCGCAAGGCCCCGCAGCGCTGCTCACCGGCCCTGAAGGCGGTTTCGACGATGCAGAGCGAGCCTTGCTGAAAGATCATCCGCAAGTGTCACCAATCGCATTGGGCAAGCGAATATTGAGGGGCGAGACAGCTGCGATTGCCGCAACCGCGCTATGGATGGGCATGAAAGGGGATTGGTCGAATGCTGATTAGAGCTTCACACATCAATATGGGTTGCGTAAAGAAACTGAAATGAGCACGCGCGAAACCTCTGACAAAACCGATCCCGTCATCGAAAGCCGCGACCAGCTGGTCGCGCCCATGGCGGCTGGCGAGAAACCCAAGGCGGACTGGCGCATCGGGACCGAGCATGAAAAGCTGGTCTATTGCACCAAGAATTTCAAAGCGCCGTCCTATGAGGAGAAATGCGGCATTCGCGACCTGCTAATGGCGCTCACCAAGTTTGGGTGGGAGCCGGTGGAAGAAGGCGGCCCAGACGGAACCAAGAACGTCATCGCGATGCGCTCTGACGATATGGGGACAGTCTCGCTCGAACCGGCGGGACAGTTGGAATTATCCGGCGCACCGCTCGAGAATTTGCACCAGACTTGCAATGAAACGGGCAAGCATCTCAGCCAAGTCAAAGCGATTGGCGAGAAATGCGGTGTGGGTTTCCTTGGCCTCGGCATGTGGCCAGACAAGGCCCGCGAAGAGCTGCCCGTCATGCCCAAGGGGCGCTATGGCATCATGATGCGGCACATGCCCAAGGTGGGCAATCTGGGCCTTGATATGATGCTGCGCACTTGCACCATTCAGGTCAATCTCGATTACTCGTCCGAGGCCGATATGGCCCAGAAATTCCGCACAGGGTTGGCGCTCCAGCCTTTGGCGACAGCTTTGTTTGCAAACTCGCCTTTTACCGAGGGCAAGCCCAACGGGTATCTCTCTTACCGCAGTCACATCTGGTCAGACACCGATCCGCACCGCACGGGGATGCTGCCCTTCGTGTTCGAGGATAGCTTCGGTTACGAGCGCTGGGTCGATTACATGCTCGACGTGCCGATGTATTTCGTCTTCCGCGACGGGAAATATATCGACGCGGCGGGGCAATCTTTTCGCGACTTTATGCGCGGCGAATTGCCCGCGCTTCCCGGCGAACTTCCTCGGGAAAGCGATTGGTGGGATCATCTCTCCACCGCCTTTCCCGAAGTGCGCCTCAAGAGTTTCCTGGAAATGCGCGGCGCGGATGGCGGCCCGTGGAACCGGATATGCGCCCTGCCCGCTTTCTGGGTCGGGCTTCTGTACGACCAGTCAGCGCTGGATGCCGCGTGGGATAGGGTCAAGCACTGGACGATGGAAGAGCGCGAAGCGCTACGCAACGCTGCGCCCAAGATGGCTCTCGATGCGCCTCTGCCGCGTGGAGGGACGATGCGCGATCTCGCCAAGGAAGTGCTGGAAATTGCGCGCGCTGGCCTCACTGCAAGAGCGCGCCTCGGGCAAGCTGGCGACAATGAAACAGGCTTCTTGGAGCCGCTTGATGAAATCGTGGCAAGCGGCAAAGTCCCCGCCCAGCGCCTGCTTGACCTCTATCATGGCGAGTGGGGCGGCGATGTCACCCGCGCTTACGAAGACAGTTTCTAAGGGAGAGAGAAAATGCTGATAGTTCTGGCCAAAGCAAAGGTTGGCGAAGGCGCGATTGACGCGGCTCGCGATGCGATTGCAGCGATGGAGAAAGCGTCACGCGAGGAAGAAGGCTGCATCGCCTACACTTTCACGCAGAGCATCTCTGACCCGTCCGAAATGCTGATTGTCGAGAAATGGGTCGATGATGCTGCGCTCGCAGCGCACTTCGCGACGCCGCATATGGCAACGTTCCAAGGCGCGCTCGCCGATCTTGATGTGACCGTCGAAGAAGCGCTCAAATATGAGGCTGGCGAGGGTCAGGCGCTGATGTAAGTGCCCTTCCCCCGTAAGCTTTACTCGGCCGGTTGCTGCACTCTTGCTGCTGCTTGAGGGCCGCGCCGCCGCTTGATGAAATTGGTGACCTTCGCAAGGCGGCTGGTGATCACGCCATGCTCAGCCATCCAAGCGTGATACTCGGCATATTTCGGATCTTCAGCCAGCAGATGCGCTTCTTCTGTTTTCGCGCGCCAATAATAGATCGCATTGACGCAGAGCAGGAAGAAGGTGTTGCGGATCGCATCGGTCGCTGAACCGTTCGTCACCAGGAACGGCATGACCGAAAACCACCAGAACATATTCTTAGAAAGATATGCTGGATGGCGGGTAAAGCGATACGGGCCATTGGTCAGCACGCCGCGATAGGTGAGGTTCGAGAAACGAATGCCGAAGACAAATGTCGCCCAAGCGTAGATCGCGGTCAGCACAACCAGCCAGGCCGCCCAAATCCATAGCAATGTCGGATTGCCGCCAAACCAATGGCCCCATCCAGCAACATTGTGCTCATAGCTTAGCACTTGCCCATTGCCGATGACGCCCCAGACGAAGGGCGGATAGCACAGCAATGCGGCCAGCCAGCCAGCAAGGAACGGGTTACCGCTGCGGATATGTGCATCCAGCGGACGGACTGTGAAGAGATAGCCCACAGTGCCGATCTGCACGTCGATCACAAACAGGAAAGTGATCATCAGCAGGCCGAAGCGCACTGGATCGCCGATCAAATCGGTCGGATTGGAGGTCACAATTTCGTTCCAGCCCGGCGGCAGAATCGAAATCATAAAGGCGCTGAAAAAGCCTTTGATAATCCATGCGCGCCAGTGCTTTTTAACCTGCTCTGGCTCCCACGCCTCGCGCCCTATGAGCATAGCGCCAAAGTGCCATGCCGAATCGCGCGGCTCGATCATCCGGCGGTCGAGCCACATGACATAGGGAACAGACAGCACCACCATCGGAATGGCAGCAAATTTAAGCACTTCCATCGCGAACAGATATTGGCCGTCCCAATACCACCGCGCGAGGCAATAGAGCCCTGCAATGATGACCCAGGTCGCCCACAATCCGGCGATTTTCACCACCGAAACGTCCATAATCGCGCCATGTGGGCGCACATTGTTCCAGTCGATCCCGGTTGAGGGGCGCTTGTGTACCTTGTCCACCAGCAATGACCAGATCGCCATTGGCCCTGCCGAAAACAGCAATGCCGCCAGCGCTGCATAAGGGCCGGACAGGCGTTCACGCGGACCGGGCAGATCAAGAAACTCTGCTGTCAGCGGATAGGTGCGGCAGAAGAGCAACCAGAAAAGGAGACCCAAGAGGCCAGCAAAGCCGACCCCTGTCGAGACGTCGCTTTTGGGCAGCGAAGGCGCTTTATCGCCTGAAATTTGCGCATTTTTTACCATCAGACCCATCGCTTAACGCGAAAGGGTTAATGAGGCGGTAAGGCCTACCCCATTTTTATGGCCCGATTTCTTCGACAAGTCATCGGCGTTATAGCCCGCAGCATCGCGGCGGGATAAATGCCCGCGCAATTCTTGGCGCTGCGATGAAAGCGCTCTTCAGCGCTCTCCAGCTAGCGATAGGCGTGGATGCGCCCGCTATCATCAAGGATATAGAGCATATTGTCGGCCACGATCGGCGGTAGGCTCACGGGTTGATCAAGATCGGCATATTGCGTCGCTGAACCTTCGCCAGAGCTGATCCGGTAGACCAGACCGCGCGAGCTTGCGACCCACAGCTGATTGCCCGCCAGCACGGGGCCAGTCCAGAAAATCGGCCCCTCCTTGTCTTTTTGGTCGCGGAATTGCTGAAGCTGGGTAATCCAGCGTACCTTTCCGGTAGAGCGCGCGATGGCCAGCAGCCGCGCATCGTCGGTCAGCGTAAAAATCCACTCGCCCGCAATAGCAGGGGTAGAGATACCCGCCAGATTTAGCTCCCACACGCGCTGTCCAGTGACCAACTCATAAGCGGCCATCCGTCCGCCTTGGCCAAGCGCATAGACGCGGCCTGAATCGACAATCGGATCAGCGTCAATATCGGTGAGCGAACCCACCGAAGTGGAGATCGAGGTTCGCGCCAGAGCGTCCGCCCACAAAACCCGGCCATTCTCATAGCGATAAGCGTTGAGCTCGCCCGAGGAATAGCCCGCGATCACTGTGCCCTGCCCTGCCGCAGGGGCTGCAACGCCGAACACGCCAGCCTGTGTCGAGGAACCCGATTCGTCCCAAGCCTGCTTGCCTGTGGCAGCATCAAGCGCGAAAATGCGGTTGTCCTGCGTCATCACATAGACTTGCCCGAAAGCAATCGTTGGCGAGCCGCGCAAAGGCCCTGCCGGCGTCGATTTCCATACTTGCGCCCCGCTGGCGAGATCGAGCGCAACCACATCGCCTGTACCGCTCGTCGCATAGACGCGGCCCGCTGCGATGCTTGCTCCGCCGCCAAAGGCCGAGGCTTCCATCGCGTCAGGCACATCGATCCGGTGCGTCCATTCGCGCGCTCCGGTCTTGGAATTGAGCGCATGGATCACGCCATTGGTATCAACGACGATCAACTTACCGCCGCCCACAACAGGTGCGGCAGCAAGCCTGCGGCGCTCGGTCGAGCCTGCGATATTGGCGCTCCATACGCGCGAAGGCGCTTCCGAAAGCGCCAAATGACCGTAAGACTTGCTGGCCGATCCGCCGACCTGCTCCCACCCTTCATTGGTGCGCACGGGCGGCAAGACAACCGATACTCCGGCAAGCGCGGGATCAACCTTCGCCCCGCTTTCAATCCGCGAGAGGACGGGCATACGCTCGCCAACTGTCGGTGTGGTTTTCTTATTATCACCCCCGCCGCCGAACAGGCCGCCGGCACAGCCGGTTAAAGCGAGCGCAAGCAAAGAGGGCACCGCCACGCGCGACAAAGCAGCGCGATTGAAAGGCATGGTCGCAAACATATTCATAGATCCCGTTCCAGCGCGCTTCATTCGCCCGCTTCCTCTCCGGCTTTCTCGATAGCTTCCTTGGCCTGACTGGCCGTTGGAATACCCTGTTCTTCGAGCAATTCGTCCACATCATCGATTGCATCAACGCCGAGCATTCCCGACATCTGGCGAGCGCGCGAACGGATCGACGTGGGCACGTCCTCGTCCTTGGAAATCGCAGCGAACAATTCGCCTGCCTTGTCCTTATCGCCTGCCTCCAGGTGAGCCATTGCGACCAGTTCGCCCGCACTGCCGAACCACGGATTGCCTGGCACGGCCAGATCCTTCAGCTCAGCCACAACCTCTTCCGGTTTACGTTCGTCAAAATTGGCAGTGACGGCGCGAATGCGCGCCAAATCACGCAAGGCTGGTGGAGTGGCCGCATCGCCGGACACTTCCTTGAACATTCTGGCCGCCTCAGCGCCCTTTTCCTGCTCGGCCGCGATTCCAGCGCGCAGCATCTTTGCCGCAGCGCCCTGCCCCTCTTTATTGGAGCTAGCGAGCGCAGCAGCCGCCTTGTCAGCACTGTCCAGATTGCCAGCCTCGGCCTGATCAATCACCCCGACCAGATCTTCCGAAGCTTTCTCATGAGCGGCCTCGTTCTGGCCGTCCCACCACAGATAGCCGCCAAAGCCGAGGATGATCGCTGCGACGCCCGCGATCAGCGGCTTGCCGTAACGGTCAGCAAAGTCGGTCATCTCGTCCTTGCGCACAGCCTCGTCAATCTCGCGCATAAGGACTTCATCCTGCGCCGAGAGTTTCTCATCCTTTTTAGGATCGTCGGTAGGCTTCTTATCGCCGGGTTCTAAAGCCACGTGAGCGGTCTTTCCTCGCTATGCAAAACACGAAATTCGCGCCGCTTTTAGGGGCCGCATCGCACAACCGCAATGGCTGCAATGCACACCCGGCGGCAAAGTTGCCAAGAAAACTGGCGAAATCTGTTTGAACGGCAAATGAAGCGCGGGTTTTGTGCTGACCACTCGGCTAGATTTCGCGGCCCATCGCGCTGGCATAAAGCCGGCGGTATCGATCGACCATTACGGCCTCGTCAAATTCGACCTGCGCCTTCTTTTGATTGGCTTTTCCGACGCGCGCACGAAGTTCTGGATCTTTCGACAATCTATCGAGCGAATGCCACAGACCGTTCTCATCATTAGCAGGCGTGATGAAAGGCGCGTTTTCCTCAGCCACCATGCCTGCGACATCGCCAACATCGGGCGAAGCAGCAGGGACACCGGCCGCCATTGCCTCCAAAAGCGAGATCGGGAATTGTTCTGAGCGCGATGAAAGCGCGAAAATATCGAACAGGCCGACAACTTTTGCAGGATCGGGAACATGGCCGGGCATGTGGAGCCGGTGGCTGACATCCAGCCGCACCGCCTCTTCGCGGATCGCATCACGCTCCGGCCCCTCGCCCAAAATCACCAATTGCCAGTTTTCCGGCAGCGGCGCGAAAGCTCTCACGAGCGCAGGCAATTGCTTGACCGGACGAAGGCCAGCCAGAGTGCCGATCCAGAACTCTTTTTCGCGCTTGATCACCCGCAAAGCATCAGGCTTGGGCTTTTTCGCATAGGCCTGTGTCTTGATACCATTGGGAAAGCGTTTGACCCGTCCGATGGGCTGCATCCAAGTGGTCAGCGCCACCCCTTCGAGAATTTCAGAGGGCACGACCAGCCCCGATGCCTTGCCCAGCGCAATCCGGCGGAACCAATTGCGACTGGATTTAAGCTGGTTGGCCTCATCCTCGTTGAAGCCATCCTCGTGATGGATGAGCGGGGGCAGTCCCAAAGCATCTTTGAACAATGTATGCGCCATCACCGCATCCATCGCGCCCCAATTGTAAGTGAGCACAAGGTCAAATGGCTTCATCGCGCTGGCGAGCCGGTGCAGGCGGCGCGGGAAAGGCCTGCCTTGAAGCGGCGGGAAGTCGGCGGGGTAATGGGCTGTAACAGAAGGCTTTACCAGTTCAGCAGCGCCCATCTGATCAGGCATTCCCGAAACCACAGTATGCTCAATTTTGGAGCCGAACGCATTCATCAGCTGGGCCGAGCGCACTTCCTTACCGCCCGGTGCAAAACTGGAATGCAGGTGCAGGATATGCGGTTTTGGCTGTTTCGCTGTCTTGCTCATTGCGCCCGCTCCAGCACAGCTTCGATCGCTGCCAAGGCTTCGGGCTCATCAAGCATCGGAGCATGGCCTATGCGCGGAACCGTCGCCAGCGTGCAATCGCCGTGACGCTTGACCATTTCGCCTGCGATGTCCTCCGACAAAAGATCGCTCAAGCCTCCGCGTATCAGTGCAATTGGCACGGGGTTCAGCGCTTCAAATGCGGGCCACATATCCGGCGGTGCAGCATTGCCAGGCTGCTTGAAAGGCTCTGCAATGGCCATATCGTAATCATAGCTAATCCGTCCGTTCTGCGCGACGATTAGCGTGCGCTTGGCCATCTCCAGCCATTGGTCGATCCCGTAATCGGGGAAAGCGCCGGAATGCTCTGCTCTCAATGCCCGCGCAGCATGCATCCATGAAGGGAAGCTGCCGCCTTGCCCGACATAGCCGCCGATCCGCGATAATCCAGCCGGATCGAGCTGCGGCCCGATATCGTTGATCACGGCTCCTGTGAAAAGCTTGGGCCGCTCAGCTGCCATCAGCATAGTCATCAGTCCGCCCATGGATGTTCCCACGGAGAACACCTGCTCGATGCCAAGGTCCGCGAGCAGCTTGAACACGTCCGCGATATAGGTCTTGGGCGAATAGGTTGAGCTATCAGGAGCATAGGCACTACGCCCCCTTCCGCGCATTTCTGGCACCAAAACGCGCCTTTTTGCGCAAATTTTCGCCGCTAATGGTGCAAAATCGCGCGCATTTCGGGTCAATCCGTGCAGACAGATGACCGGTGCCTTGTCTGCGCCATCAGGCCCTCGATAATCGCGATAATGCAATTCCAGCCCGTCATCAGACGTCCAGAATTCATGGCTGTAGAGCTTGGCCATCGGTGCCTGTCACATCCCCGTTTGCAAAATTTGCGCAACCTTTGGCCTGCCGCGCGCGCTTGCGCAAGCCGCGAGCACGCTGCAAAGGCAATGCATGCCAATCGATCCAGCCCCCTCGCCCTATCAGCCTGATCCGCAGATTACCCAGCTTGCCGATTGGTTGGGCAGCGAAGTCGCTGCGGCGAGCTTCCCCAAAACCCAGGTGCGCTTTCGCAATCAACGCTGGGCAAAGGCTGTGGGGCTGGACGGCCTGAGCGATGAGGATTGGGCGCAGCATTTTGGCCGTTACCAGCCGCTCGAGGAGAATTTGCCCCGCCCGCTCGCGCTCAAATATCACGGGCACCAGTTCCGCGTTTATAATCCCGAGATCGGCGATGGTCGCGGGTTCCTGTTCGCGCAAATGCGCGATGCCAAAGGACGTCTGCTCGATTTCGGCACCAAGGGATCGGGAACCACGCCTTACAGCCGCACAGCCGATGGCCGGCTCACGCTCAAAGGGGCAGTGCGCGAAATTCTCGCCACTGAAATGCTCGAAGCCTTGGGGGTCAACACGTCCAAGACACTTTCCGTGATCGAAACGGGAGAGGAGCTTTACCGCGATGATGAGCCCTCGCCTGCACGATCAGCGGTCATGGTGCGGCTGAGCCACGGGCATATCCGCATCGGCACATTCCAGCGCTTGCTTGCACTGGAAGAGAAAGACCAGATGGAAGCGCTCATCGCCTATTGCCTCACCCAATTTCCCGGCCCGCCTCCACCCGATGACGCTCCCGCCCGCGACGAGCCCGCCGTCATATTGATGCATCAAGTGGTCGAACGCATGGCTGACCTTGCCGCCAGTTATATGGTCGCGGGGTTCGTCCATGGCGTGCTCAACACCGACAATATGAACATTTCGGGCGAGAGCTTTGACTATGGCCCGTGGCGTTGGCTGCCGACATGGGACCCGGGCTTTACCGCTGCATATTTCGACCATGGCGGGCTCTACGCCTTTGGTCGCCAGCCCGAAGCCTTGCACTGGAATTGCGCGCAATTTGCTGTTGCCTTGCGCCTGTTTGCCCAAAGTGACGCACTGCTTGCAGCGCTCAATCGCTTTGGCCCGCTCTATATGGAGGCGATCTCGCGCCGTTGGTGCTGGCGATTGGGAGTTGAGGCGCAGGGCGTTGAGAAAGACCAGCAATTGGTCGCCGCATGCGAAAAACATATGCGCGATAGCAAACAGCAACCCGATGCGTTCTTCTACGAGCATCGCGGCGGAGCAAATGCCGAGGGTGCATTGGCACAAGCGCTTGGCGATTATAGCGCCGTTTCCTCAACCCATGACTATTGGCAAGAAGGCGCGCCGCAATCCATGCTGATCGACGAGGTTGAAAGCCTGTGGGCTGCGATTGACGAGCGCGATGATTGGCAGCCGCTTGAGGACAAGATTGCTGCTCTACGCAGGATGGGGGACGCCCATGGCAAAGCTCCAACACCTTGCGGTCACATGCAAACACCCTCAATGCGCACAAACAACGTGTAAATCCTTAGCCGCGCCTCTTTTCAAGTTCACCATGTTGGACTAACGCACGGGGAAAGTCAGGACGAATGGGCCTAAACCTTGTCTAATCAGACAATTATCTCAACTGAGCCAGCAACGGGTGAGGAATTGTGGCGCGCCAACAGGAGCGACACGGCCCAATGCGTTGCAAGAGCACGCAAGGCGTGGCCCGAATGGGCTGCCCAGCCGCTTGCCAATCGTATCGAGCTTTTGCGCCGTTTCGCCAATCAGGTGCGCAAGGAAGCCGAGACTTTCGCAGAGCTGATAGCCCGCGAGACCGGTAAGCCCTTGTGGGAGGCGCGGACCGAAGTCGACGCGGTCATCAACAAGGTCGAAATATCGGTCAACGCCTATGCCGAGCGTACGGGCAAGAAAAAGCTCGACAGCGCTCTGCAAGGATCGGCTGCGCTAAGGCACAAACCGCATGGTGTCATGGCGGTTCTTGGGCCGTATAATTTTCCTGCGCATTTGCCCAACGGACATATCGTCCCCGCTTTGATCGCAGGCAATACAATAGTCTTCAAGCCAAGCGAGAAAACGCCTGCGACAGGTGCATTTCTGGTCGATTGCTATCATAAGGCTGGCATCCCCAAGGCGGCGGTCCAACTGGTGGTCGGCAATGTCTATGAAGGCAAATCGCTGATTTCTGATCGCGGGGTCGACGGTGTGCTGTTTACCGGATCAGTACAAGGCGGCATCGCGATCAATCGCAAGCTGGCGGCCAATCCTAGCAAGATTGTCGCTCTGGAAATGGGTGGAAACAACCCGATGGTTGTGCTCCCCAATCCCAAAATGTCCGATGCTGCCGTCCTGATTGCGCAAAGTGCCTTCACCACCGCTGGCCAGCGCTGCACTGCCGCGCGGCGCTTGATCGTGTTGGAAGATGCCTATGAGGAGCTGATGGAGCACCTCCTCCCGCTTTGCAGTAAGCTGATCGTAGACCAGCCTTTTGCTGAGCCTGCCCCTTTCATGGGGTGCGTGATAGACAATGAAACCGCTGACCGGTTAAATGACAGCTTCGTCCATTTGCTCACCCATGGCGGCAAGCCGATCTTGCCGATGAAGCGGCCGCACAATGATCTGCCGTTTTTGACGCCCGGGATTATCGACACGACCGCAATGGACGATCGACCCGACGTCGAGCTGTTCGGACCAATCTTGCAAGTGATCCGCGTGCCCGATTTCGAAACGGCGATTGCCGAGGCAAACAATACGCGTTTCGGCCTCTCAGCATCGCTTATCGGCGGCAAGCCAGCAGACTATGATACATTCTGGGCGAATATTCGCGCAGGCATCATCAATTGGAACAGGCCAACCAATGGCGCATCATCCAGCGCGCCGTTTGGCGGTGTCGGCCTTTCCGGGAACCATCGTCCGGCAGCCTATTATGCAGCGGACTATTGCGCCTATCCGGTCGCCAGCACAGAAATGGAGCAACCCCGCGCCAGCATCGGCGTGGGCCTGCGCGAAGACTAGGCCAGCCTAGCGCTTGTACTGGCGCAGGATGAGATCGACCTCGGTCTGATCTTTCGACCTTTTGCGCGCATGCACTGCCAAAGCCGCATCGTTCGACGTGCCTAGCAGAGCAGCTTCCTCGCCCTTGTGGTGCTGGATCGACAGGCCTGCTCGCCTGGCCATATTGTAGTGAAAGTGGACCACTTCTTCCGGCTTGAGCGGGGTGAGGTAACTCACGATCCTGATATTGCAGGTAGCCTCGCTATTGCCAGCGGCATCGGTGACGGCGGCATAAGAAACGGGTTGGGCAAACTCAGGCAAGCGCGCCGCCCAAATGGCAGAATAATTGATCCGCTGCGCGCATTCCTTGGCAAAGCCGATCCGTGAACCACGTTCACCAGCGCTGAGCGCGCCTGCAAGGCTTGGCCACTCGACTTCGGCACTTTTTGCAGGAAGATTCACGATCTCCTCGCCCTCAAGCAGAATGTTGCGCGTTGCCGTGCGGGTCTTGGCTATCAATTCTGGTGTCATCACAAGCGGGGGAATTGAGGAATCAAACCCGATGGTGAGCGCTGCATTGGCTTCATTTTGCGTCGCGAGATCGGGATCGACCATCAAAAGGTCTCCCAGCGCCTGTTCCACGATAGGGTCACGCGCATCTGCATTGTCGGTCTGATCCTCTCCGCCCGAGCAGGCGGCGAGGATGAAGCACGTAAAACCCGCGGTTAGGAGCCGCATCTGGGCGAGTTTGGGAAAGCGCATAAACATAGCCACACTGCCTTCGGGCAATATGGTTAAGAACCGCTTGATTTTTCGGGAAGTCGCAAAAAGTTGAAAGCGCCCCCCCACCCGACATCAGGACCGGTGCAGGCAGAGAGACGCTTTCCGCGGCTTGGTGGGAGCCACGCCCGGGCCTTTGGTGGGATGGCCCAAGATAAACAGAGTGGGGCCGGGATTGATGGCCCCAAGAAGGTGCAGTGGAAGAGTTATTTTCTGCCCCCTCGTTGAAATAATCTATAGCCGAATTTCGCTGAATGAAATGCAACGACTTCTTAAGAAAGGGTCAGTTTCAGGTGCAGATTTGTAAACTATCCTGAATTTTCATCGGATAGGGCACTCACAAATGCTAACTAAAGTGAAGAATCACGATCCTTCTAGGAGTGCTTACTCGGCCAGCGACCAGGCGAGCTCCTCGCCAGCATGGAAAGGAACAATCTCTTCGCCATTGGCTGTCAGATTTTCAGGCACTTGCATGGCTGACCTGACCAGCGTGACGCGCTCCTCATTCACGGGCAATCCGTAAAATTTGGGGCCATGGAGCGAGGCAAAGCCTTCAAAATGCTCGAGCGCGTCTTCTTCTTCAAAAACCTTCAAATAGCTTTCCAGCGCGAAAGGCGCGTTGAAAATGCCCGCACAGCCGCAGGCGCTTTCCTTGGCTGAACGCGAATGCGGAGCGCTGTCTGTGCCAAGAAAGAATTTCGGCGAGCCCGAAGTTGCCGCTTTGCGCAGCGCCAACCGGTGCGCTTCCCGCTTGGCAACCGGCAGGCAATAGGCATGCGGCTGAATCCCGCCCACCAACATTGCATTGCGATTGATATGGAGATGCTGGGGTGTGATCGTGGCGGCGACCTGATCACCCTCGCCTTTCACAAACTCCACCGCATCGCTCGTGGTGATATGCTCGAACACCACTTTGAGCGCGGGGAATTCCCGCACAATGTCGCGCAAATACCGCTCGATAAATTCTGCCTCGCGATCGAAAATGTCGATATCCGCCTCGGTCACTTCGCCATGGATGCAAAGGACAATGCCCTCTTTCTCCATCCGCTCGAACACGGGGTAGATTGTCGCCACATCGCTTACTCCATTGGCAGAATTGGTGGTGGCATTGGCAGGATAGAGTTTGGCCGCTGTGAACACGCCTTCGCTGGCGCCATGCGCCAGATCGTCAGGATCGGTCGCATCGGTGAGGTAACACGTCATCAGCGGGGTGAATTCTAAACCGTCGGGAACGGCTGCCAATATCCGCTCGCGATACGCTTTTGCGGACGCCGTATCTGTAACCGGCGGGGACAGGTTCGGCATCACGATCGCACGGGCGAACTGGCGGGCAGTGAAATGCGCCACATCGCGCAGCATATCACCATCTCGCAAATGGACATGCCAATCATCGGGGCGAACAATTGTGAGCGTCTGTGTCATCGCGCCTGCCCTAGCCGCGTGCGCTTTCTCTTTCCAGTGGGAGCGCGCGTGGTTATGCCCCGCGACTATGACAACAATCGGATTTCTTGCCTGCGAAACAACCTTGCCTGGATCAGGAGAGCGGCGCGGCGATGCGTTCGAGCATGATCTGGAAATTGCGGCGATCATTCCCGCATTTGAAGCGGCTGGATTGGATCTGCGCGTGATTGACTGGCGCGCGCCTGTTGCGGATTTCGCAGGGATAGACCTTGTTCTATTGGGCACGGCGTGGGACTATCAGGACCATGCCGAGGAGTTCACCGCCAAGCTCGAAGCATTGGAGGCCGCTGGCGTAATTGTCTGCAATTCTTCGCAGATCGTGCGCTGGAATTCGCGCAAGACATATTTGCGCGAACTGGCCCAAAACGGCGTGAAGACTATCCCGACGCTTTGGCTCGATGATCCTGACGCGGCTGACATCGCAGCGGCGATGGAAAAATTCGATTGCGATAGTTTGGTCATCAAACGGCAAATCGGTGCAGGCGCATTAGGACAGGAACGCTACACGAAAGATACTCTGCCGCCGCCCGAATGGCGTTTTGGCCATCCCGCGATGATCCAGCCTTTCCTTCCGCAAATCGCGCAAGAAGGCGAACTGTCCTTCGTTATCATCGATGGCGCGATCAGCCACGCTCTCATCAAACGGCCTGCCAAGGGTGATTATCGCATACAGTCGCTTTATGGCGGCTATGAAGAAGCCATCGAGCCGAGCGCAGGTGACGTGGAGCATGCATTGCAAATCGCCCAATCGTTACCGTTTGATACTCCGCTCTACGCGCGTATCGATATGCTTCGTGATGAGACGGGCGACTTGCTGCTTATGGAAGCGGAGCTAATCGAACCCTATCTCTATCCCGAACAAGGCCCCGCGTTAGGCGAAAATCTGGCGCGGGCGATAAGACGAAGGATGGCTGCGAAGTGACTGCAACCTGGCTCGACGACCGCGCGATTGTGCGCCTCTCTCCGCAAGATAAGGAAGAGGACGTTGGCGCATTCTTACAAGGGCTTCTTACCAATGATGTGAGCGGTGACGGGCCAATCTATGCCGCATTGCTAAGCGCGCAGGGCAAGACGATGTTCGATATGCTGGTGTGGCGAGCCGGCTCCGATATTCTGCTCGATTGCGAGGCTGAGAAGGCGGACGAACTGACCAAGCGCCTCTCGCTGTATCGTCTGCGCCGCAAGATTGCGATTGAACGCGATGATAATCTTGCAGTGCATTGGAGCGTTGATCCGTTTGAGGGGGCCTCGCCTGACCCGCGCCACTCAGCGCTGGGTCATCGCTGGATCGCGCCTGTTGGTAAGACGGCAAGCGCAAATGACGCATGGCGCGCGCATCGGCTTTCGCTTGGCGTGTCCGAAGGATTTGCCGAGCTGGGCGATATTCTGTGGCTTGAGGCCAATGCTGTCGAGCTGAACGGGGTTAGCTTTGAGAAGGGTTGCTACATCGGGCAGGAGAACACGGCGCGGATGAACTGGCGACAAAAGGTCAACCGGCGTCTGGTGGTCGTCCCGCTCGACCAATCGGATGAAAAGCGCTGCAAAGCGTCTTACCCCAATCTAGGATTAGCGATCGATCATCTACGCCTCGCCGATATTGACCTTGCGCATGCACCTGATTGGTTGGCTGACGCGCTTGCCGACTAGCCGTTCAGCCTTCTGCGTGAATGACCGCGATAGTCTGCTCCAAAATGCGCTCGGCCCGATCACGCGCCGCCGTTTCGGGAAGGCCCAATGAGCGAGTGAGCGCCGAGCCAATCAGCGCATCTCCCATCGCTAGCAAGACGAGCCCCAAAGTCTCGTCATGCACGCGCATATCCCCGCTATGGTCGGCGACTTCTTCTGGCGCAATCTCGTGCACAAGTTCATGAATTTTTTCGACAATCGGACTAAGTGCATCCTCATTGCCCGTCAGGATCATCCAGCTCGCCAGCGCGCCTGCCCCCTCTTTGTCAAAGGCATCGAAGGTTAGGTCGACCACTTCGCGCGGACTACCCAGCCCCGCACGCGATGCCCGCACCGCTTCGGCAATGGTCTCGCACACGGTTTCCGCCAGATGCCGAGCGAGCTCTTTTTGCAGTCCGGCAGCTGACCCGAAATGGTGGAGCAAATTCGCATGAGTGCGCCCAACCCGTGCGGAAACGGCTTTCAGAGTGACAGCTTGCGGCCCCGCCTCGATCAACAATTCACGCGCCGCCGATAACGCGGAACTTCTCGACTCTTCGGGCGTTAACCTCTTACGACTTGTCATTAACTGCTTAGCCTAGTATTTTTTTCTTATGAACAAACCAACTTCGATTGATCTAGAACGCTCCCAACCGCTCGACAAGTCTGGCGGCAAGCAATCGGGGGACGGGTTTGCGCCCCGCGCTAGCGCAACGCCCGCTGACCATGCGTTAAACGTTCGCGATGAGCGGTTTGACAGGTCGCATCAATGCCCGCGGCTGTGGCATTCGGGTGATCCGGTCGCAACCGCATGGTACAATTCGGTTTCCGCCAGCCTGCCGCGCGGCGAAGCGTTCTTCATTGATACAATGCGCGATTTCCGCGATGATGTTCCGCCCAAGATTGCGCGCGAAATCAAAGCGTTTTGCACGCAGGAAATCAATCACACGCGCGAGCATGTCGCCTTCAACCGACTGGTTGCTGATCATGGCTACAATGTCGAAAGCATTGATCAGGGCATTCAGGCCATGCTCGCTCTGGTCGAGGGACGACCCAAGGAGTTTAACCTTGCGATCACCATTGCGCTCGAACATTTCGCTGCGATTATCAGCCGCCATTTGCTGTCCGATCCGCGCTATTTGGAAGGCGCCGATCCAGTAGCTGCCGACGTTTGGCGCTGGCATGCGACCGAGGAGGTTGAGCACAAAGGTATCACCTATGATGTTTGGCTTCACGCGACCAAGGATTGGAGCCGGTGGAAGCGTTACCGCGTCAAAACGCTGATTGCGCTGCTGATCACCCGCAAATATTTCAAGAACCGCCGCCGCGATGCGTACGGCCTCATGGAGCAGGATGGCATTCCGCGCTGGAAAGCGAAATGGAAGCTGGCATGGCTTTTGTGGGGCAATCCGGGAATGATGCGGCGCATGTTCTTTGAATGGGCAGCCATCTTAATGCCCGGCTTCCACCCGTGGAACCATGATGACCGCAAGCTAATCCAGAAATGGGAAAGCCCCTATGCGGATGCGGTGATGCCCGCCGAATAGGCGAACACACGCTATTGACATTGCTGTAAGTAACGTTATTGACACTTATGTCAGTAAATTTGCGCGAGTGTCCAATGAACGCCCACAGCACGATCGATCTGCCTGAAACCAGCAGCCCCACACCTCAAGATCTGGAAATCACCGTTCGCGATGAGCGCTTTAATCGCGGCGATAGTCCCAATCGCTGGTGGGCGGGCGAAGCGTTCGGCACTGCTTGGCACAACGCATTGTCTGCGACCTTCCCTCGCGGCGAGGCTTTTTTCATCGAAGCTGTAAAGGCGCACCGCGAAGGCGCACCCCCAAAACTGGCCGAAGAGATCCGCGCTTTCGTGAAACAGGAAATCAACCACACGCGCGAACATATTGCTTTCAACCGGCTGGCTGCGGATGCCGGCTATGATATCGAGGCGATTGACCGGCGCGTGAAGGAAATGCTCGAGCTGACCAAGGGCCGCCCGCAAATTGCCAATCTGGCCGTTACGATGGCGCTGGAGCATTATACAGCAATGATGGCGCATGAGTTCCTCGCGAACCCAGACCACTTTGCCGAAGCCGACCCTGAAGTGCGCGATATGTGGCGCTGGCACGCGGTTGAGGAGGTCGAGCACAAGGGTGTGGCCTTTGACACATGGAACTTTGCAACCAGGGACTGGACACCAGGCAAGCGCTGGCGTGTTCGCAACCTTGTGATGCTTTCTGTTACGGTGCGTTTCTTCAAGAACCGCACTCACGATGCGCTCGAACTGCTGGCGCAGGATGGGATTACGGGCTGGAAAGCAAAGTGGGGCTTGGCCAAATATCTGCTGTGGTCGCCAGGCGTCGTCCGCCGCATTTTCCCTGCGTGGCTGGCCTATTTCAAGCCCGGCTTCCACCCGTGGGATCACGATGATCGCGAATTGATTGGCAAATATGAGGGCGAGTTTTCAGACGCGCTGATGCCCGCCGAATAGGCGCGCATTAGCTCAGCTCCAGCGCATATTCGATGCTTTCCACATCCTCGCCGCGTGCGAGGCTGTGCCGCATCGCTGTCTCTGGCTTGCGCACGAGGCCAAGCTTTTCGAGGACCCGGCCAGATGCCGGGTTGTCGATGAAATGCCCTGCTTCCACGCGGTTATAGCCCAGCACACGCGCCATGGTGAGCGCGGCAAAGCCTGCTTCAGTCGCATAGCCCTTGCCCCATGCGTGGCGGGCAATCCAATAGCCGATTTCCGCGCATTTCGGATCGCGGGTTGGATCGATCCCGATGCAGCCGACCAGATCGCGTGTCGCTGCTTCGATGATGAGAAAACGCGGGCTTCGCGCCTGCTGAGGCAGCTCGGCAAAATCGCGCGCGTGCTGTTCCTCGTAAGGCCACGGCGCGCGAGCAAGATTGCGAACGATCCCTTCATCGGCAATCGCGCGATAGATCGCCTGCCAGTCTTCCGGCCAGACCGGGCGCAGCAAGAGATTTTGGCTGCGATGAAACACAATTCTCTCCTCTTCGCGCCAGCAAGAAGCGCTGGCCGCGAAAATTTGCGAGGGAGAAATAGGAAGAGGGAGCTTGCGGCCCTCCGGTCTAACCGGCCTGGCCCCAACTCCCTCTGAAAATGCCGTTATGTCGGCTGGGACCATCGCGGTGGACGATCCCTTTTACGAAACGTCCGTCTATTCGGCAGCTTCCGCCAGCGCGTCGACCGATACATATTTGCGGCCAAGCTTGCCCTTGTGGAAACGCACCACGCCATTTTCGAGCGCGAAAAGCGTATGGTCCTTGCCCATGCCCACATTGGTGCCCGGGTAGAACTTGGTGCCGCGCTGACGCACGATGATGTTGCCGGCAATCACGCCTTCGCTGCCAAATTTCTTGACGCCAAGACGCCGACCTTCTGAATCGCGGCCATTGCGCGACGAACCGCCTGCTTTCTTATGTGCCATGGTTCGCTAAGTCCTTATTTCTTCGATTTCGCGGCTTCGGCCTGATCGACCTTGGCGCGCGGTGGTTTGCCATCGAGCAGCTCTTTGGCTTGCTCAACCCATTCGTCTTTCACTGGGCGGTTGCCCAGCTTAAGCTCTTCGTTCCACTTTTCAGCGTCAGCATCGCTCCAAGCGGCAATGTCGTTCCAGCTCTTGATGCCTGCCTTGAGCAGCTTTTTCTCGATCGTCGGGCCAATGCCTGAAATCAGCGAGAGGTTGGTTACATCAAGATCACCCGATGCCTCTTTAGCTGGTGCTGACTTGGTTTCAGCTTTCTTGGCAGGAGCCGCTTTCTTCTCTTCAGCAGGTTTCGCAGCGGCCTTCTTGGCAGCAGGCTTCTTGCCGCCCGTGCCCACATCGGTGATGCGCAGCAAAGTCATCTGCTGGCGATGGCCAGCCTTACGGCGATAATTGTGACGACGGCGCTTCTTGAAGATGACGACTTTCTCGCCCTTCGCCTGCGCAATAATCTCAGCCGAAACCGATACCTTAGAGGCATCGGCCAGCGTCTCGCCCTCGCCTGCCAACAGCACATCACCCAATGTGATCGTGTCGCCGGCTTCTCCAGCCAGCTTTTCAACGGCGATTTTGTCTCCGGCGGCAACCCGATATTGTTTGCCGCCCGTGCGCACAACTGCGAACATGGTGCTATACTCTCGTTTCTATTTGCTGTGCCCCCGATCAAAGAGAGGGGCGCACCCGTTTCACCCGCAAATTTTGCGAGCTTCGGAAAGAAGCGTGCGCCTAAGCGAAACTATTGCTCAAGTCAACGCCAGATCGCAGCCAATTTTCTGCCGCTGGCGCGCTGCCAAAGCCGTGCTATATGGCAAGGCATGACAGAAGCGAAATCCTTGCAGTTTGCGCCATTCCTTTTGGCCAGCGCATTGCTGGGTGGTTGCGCAAGCGCTTCGGATAAATATCCTTCGCTGGCGATCCGCGATGCAGAGCGGGCCGCAGCGGTACCTGATACCACTCCAGAGCCCGCCAGCACTGCTCCAGACAGATCAAACACGCCGGTGGCCTCTAGCGCGCCTGTTACGCGCGAACCCACACCACTCAATACGCTCAGCACGAGCCGAATCGCGCAATCACGTTCCCTCGCCCGCCGCGAGCATGGCCAGTTCATGCGCAAGCTTCCTGCGGCCCGCCGCGCGGTAAGCGCAGCTCGCGGTGCCAGCCAGACCAGCAATGCCTGGGGCGATGCAATGGTTGCGCTGGCCGATCTCGACACACATCGCAGCCAGACTTCGGTGGCGCTGGGTGATCTTGATGCGATGCTGGCAGATTCGCGGGTTGGCCTCTCGGCATTGGGATCGATTGCTCCGGCGCAGCGCGAAGTGGCAGGCATGATCCGCCAACAAGATCGCGCGCTCGCATCGCTAAGGCGCGGGCTTTAGACGCAATGAGCCTCTCTTGCGCCTCCTGCCCTGTCCGCGATAGCGCGGCTTGCGCTGTGCTTACTGAGGAAGAGCGCGATGCGCTCGCCAAGGCTGGCAGCACGCGCGTTATGGAGCGCGGCGAAATGTTGTTCGCGGCAGGTGATGAAGAAACCGCTTGCGCGACGCTTGTAACCGGCGCTCTCAAAGTTTGCGTAATAGACAGGGAGGGCAATGAGCAAATCCTCTCGCTCGTCCATCCTTCCGGCTTTATCGGAGAGATGTTCGCCCCGTTCGCCCAGCACGATGTCGTCGCGCTCACCAAGAGCAAGCTTTGCGTTTTCGCGCGCAAGGATATGGAACGCGCGATTGAGACCTATCCAGCGCTCGCCCGTGCATTGCTAAGGCGCAGTCAGGAAGATTTGCACTCGGCCCGCTCTCTGATCGAGCTGACGGCACATGGCAATGCTGATGCTCGATTGGCGGCATTGCTGTATGACTTTGCGCGCGCTGCCAGCAAATCGCCCTGTCATCCGGCGGAAAGCTTTGATCTTCCGCTAACGCGCGGGGAGATGGCCAATATGGTTGGCCTCACTATCGAGACGGTCAGCCGCAAGCTGGGCGCTTTAGAAAAAGCCGGGGCGATCCGGCGCACAGGCAAGCGCGGGATCGAACTGATCGACCCCGCGCACCTGCAAGCCCTGTCTGGATTGTAATCGGGGGGAAGCCCCCTCAATCAGGCGCCCTTTTCAGAGCAACGCGGCTATCGTCACCACCGCAATTCCCCAGATTACGATCAGGACAGGCAGGATTAGCATTTGAATGGTGGCATCGCGTGGGGCGAGCAAGCCAGTGTTGGTCATAATACCTTTTTGGCCAAATTCACCCATAGTCATCGCCCGCTGCTTGGTCTCCGGTTTGATCCGAACCCACAGGCTAGGCACTCCAAAGCCGCCTACAACAAACACGACGAAGATCGCCATCGGAACAATCAGGCCGGGAGAGTAAAAGCCTGCGAACATGATGCCCAAGAAAGCGAGATAAAGCCCCACTGTTGCGCCATAAAGCGCGGTTGGCATCTCGAATGAGCGATCAACCTGATGCGCGCTGTCACTGCTGGCTTGAGGAGCAGTGAGGATTGTAGCCTTCTTGGCGAGTTGGACGGTATCAATATGTTTGGACATTTTGGCTTCTCCTTGACGATGAGGAGAGTTTTGCGCGCTTTATTGCTGTCCGACATTGATCTGGATCAAACTGCGAAGAATTTATGTCTCCCAGCGCGACAGATCGGCATAATCCGCGTCTCGCGGCTCGATCCAGTGCCAGCCATCGGCGCGTTTTTCGCGTTTCCAGAACCATGCAGCGCTTTTGAGATGATCCATCGCGAAATCCACTGCATCAATAGCGCCGCGCCGGTGATGGGCTGCTGC
>CAZJAG010000012.1:26560-35763 GCA_964543735.1 uncultured Porphyrobacter sp.
GATCCATCGCGAAATCCACTGCATCAATAGCGCCGCGCCGGTGATGGGCTGCTGCCGAGACGCAAACGATGGGTTCGCCCGGACGCATTGTTCCGACCCGGTGAACCATCAATATGCCAAGCAGATCAAAACGGGCGAGCGCCGCATCTGCCAATTCTTCCATGCCCGAAAGCGTCAGCGGCTCGTAATGCGACAGCTCCAACGCCTCTACCGCATCTTCCGCTCGCACTTCGCCGACAAAGGTACACACCCCGCCCAGCCCTGGATTGGCACGCGTAAAAGGGCCGACGAATTCGCCGGGAACAAATGGCTCTGTCAGCAGGCGCACATCTTTCATCGGCCCTGCCTATCCACCCGAAACGGGCGGGAGCAAGGCAATTTCGTCACCATCTTGAGCCTGCAATGCGGTCTTGTCAGCCAGCACCTTGCCGCCGCATGCAACATTCACGCGTTCCTCGCCAAGCTGCTGGGCCACTTGCGGGCTAACTGCTGCCAATAGCCCGCTCCAATCGAGTGGAGCGGAAACTTCGAGCTTGTCCTCACCCGCCAGATCACGAAGGGGGCCAAGAAACAGGATCCTAACCGCCAAACTATCCTCCGGTGACAGACATATGCCGTGGTTGCGCAGGTTCTGCCCCGCGCCTTGAGATATCGAAATGATGCCGTTCGGGCTTGATATGCATAGCCTCGGCCAGCGCTCGGGCAAGATTGACCTCGGGAGCATCTGAACGCAGCGCCGCGCGCAGATCAACCCGCTCTCCCCCGCCAAGGCACGGGTAAAGCTGACCCGTCGCGGTCACTCTGATCCGGTTGCATCCTGCGCAAAAATTGTTGGTGAGCGGCGTGATCATGCCCAGCCTGCCGCCTGTCTCATCAATCCGGTCATAGCGCGCTGGCCCGCCGGTTGTGTCGGACAAGGACGAAAGTGTCCACTTCTCCGCCAGCCGATCCCGCACGGCCGATAGGGGCAGAAAATGATCGACGCGATCTTCCTCGACATCGCCCAAAGGCATCACCTCGATCAGTGTCAGATCATGGCCTTGCGCATGCGCCCAAGCGATAATTTCGGGCAGTTCGTCCTCGTTCACACCCTTCATCGCGACCGTGTTGAGCTTGACCTTGAGGCCTGCTTCTTTCGCCGCTGCGATCCCCTCTAGCACTTGGGGCAAAGCATCGCGCCGCGACAATTCTTCAAAGCGTGCGCGATCGAGCGTGTCGAGCGAGATATTGATCCGCTTCACGCCTGTTCGCGCCAAAGCCTCAGCCTTGTCAGCCAATTGCGTGCCATTGGTGGTCAGCGTTAGCTCTTCAAGCCCGTGCCCAATGCGTTTGCCAAGCACCTGAAACAGGTCGAGAATATCACGTCGCACCAACGGCTCGCCGCCGGTAATGCGGATCTTGCTCACCCCGCGATCAATGAAGCCGAGCGAGAGCTGATACAGCTCTTCAAGGCTGAGCACTTCCTTGCGCGGCAGGAATTTCATCCGCTCCGGCATGCAATAGGTGCAGCGCAAATCGCAGCGGTCTGTTACCGAAAGGCGAAGATAGCTGATCTGGCGCGCAAAGCTGTCCACCAGCTGCGCAGGAGCAACATCGATCAAATCTCTCCGCCTAGTCATGCAAGGGAAGATACTGCCCTGTGATGCCGTGCGCATTCCTCAAATATGCCAGCGCTTCTTCAAGCTGCGCTTTATCGCCGCCACCGATGATATTGACGCGGCGCGGCGCATTCTCGCGGCCCAGATCGCGGGCCAAAGCTCGCCGCCAATCATCGTGATCGCGGCCTGCTGGTGGCAAAGTGATCGCGATATCGCCCTTGCCCCCTTCAACCTTTGCCAGACATTGGGTGTAGAAATATGCAGCGGCTTGGCTTGGCTGTAATGGCAAATCGTTGATCGCAAGAACGTCCATCGCCCGGGCCTGTCAGCGCCGCTCACGCCGCAAGGTAATGCCAATCTTCTCGTTCGCTTCCGCAATCGCGAGCTTCACGATCTTCACCTTGATTGCCAGCACGCGGCTATCCTGAACGAACAAAGTTTCGCAAATATGGTCTGCAAGCGATTCAATAAGTTTGAAATGCACACCCTCGGGCAGTGCTTCAGACGCAGCGAATTTCAGATCCATATAGTTCTTGCTGGCCGACAGCGGCATGTCGGGATCGTAGTGATCGAGCACATCGAGTTCGGCCTGAATGGTAATCCGCAAAGGCTGCGGCTTGCCCGTCTCCTCAGAATAAATGCCCGTGAGGACATCCACTTCAAGGTCAGCAACTTCAAGGATGAGCGAATCGGCCATAATGCGTGCAAGCGTCCTTAGCCCGAATTGCTCCAGCGTGCGAAGATCGCTGTGGGAAGCAGGCGCGGATTGTCGCCCTGTTCTTGCACAGCCAAATCGCCATGCTCGATTGTGCCGCCAATATGCGATAGCTTTTCTTCGAGCAATCCGCCAAGCGAAAGGCTGCTCATCCGCACGGCATAGACCGTTAGGAAAAGGAACGCGCTGTTCTCATCGAGCAGCTTTGCGCAGTCTTCGACGAGGCCCGCCAGCCCCTCTTCAATTCGCCACGTCTCGTTCTTGGGCCCGCGCCCGAATTTGGGCGGGTCGAGGATAATCCCGTCATAGCGCCGCTCGCGCCGGACCTCTCGCGCAGCAAATTTCGCCGCATCATCGACCAGCCAGCGGATTGGCTTGTCGTCCAGACCGGAAAGCGCCGCATTCTCTCGCGCCTGCGCCACAGACTTTTTCGATGCATCGACATGGGTCACGCGGCCAAAAGGCGACAGCGCGAGCGAGCCGACACCGGTATAGCCAAACAGGTTGAGCGTTTCTGCATCTGTGCGCCCTACCAATTGCCCACCCATCCAATCCCAAACCGGCGCCATATCGGGAAAGAATTGCAAATGCCGGAACGGAGTGGGTAACGCCGTAAAGCGCGCATCGCGCCAGCTTAGCGGCCAACCCTCTTGCGGCACATGGTCCGACAATTGCCAGCGCCCGCCGCCATCCTCGTCAGACCCGGGGGTAAACTCGCCATCGGCCTGCCAATCCGCATGGCGCGGCTGCCACATCGCCTGTGGCTCGGGGCGGATAAAACTGTGCGGGCCAAAACTCTCCCACTTACGGCCCGAACCGCTGTCGAGCAGGCGGTAGCTGTCCCAGCCCTCGCCCACCATCAGCACAGGATCGCGGATAAGTTCAGCCATCAGATATGGCGCTTATAAAGCCGGCACATGCAGGCGCGAGATTGGCGTTCTTGACCGTCACAATCATGAATGTTGAGTGGCGTGTGCGGTCACAAAATCGCGCACAGTTTCGTATTCGCCGGGCAGCTCTGTGAAAGCCTCTTCGCGCGCGAACAAATCACCCACGCGCGAAGGCAAAGAGGGACGAAAGCCTGTTGCCCGCTCCACTGCATCACGGAACTTGGCCGGATGCGCGGTTGCAAGAGTAACGATGGGCGTGTGCGGGCCAAGTGTATCAGCTATTGCATCTTGCGCCGCGCTCAAACCAACGGCCGTGTGCGGATCGATGATCTGCCCGCTCGACTGATAGGCCCATTGCATCGCGCGCGAGGTTTCTTCCTGATCAGCGCGGTAGCTCATAAAGTGCTGCCCTGCCCCTTCGGCCTGAGCATTGGTCAGTTGCATCTCTTTCGAGCTTTCAAACCCGCTCATCTGCTTGGCCAGAGCCACCCCATCGCGCCCGCCGCAATCGAACAGCAGCCGCTCGAAATTCGAACTCACCTGAATGTCCATCGACGGCGTGATCGTGGGTGTGACGCCCGATGCCGAGTAATCGCCATTGCGCAAAGCCCTATTGAGAATGTCGTTCACATTGGTCGCCACCACCAATGTCTCAATCGGCAGCCCCATTTGCGATGCGACATAGCCTGCGAAGACATCTCCGAAATTGCCCGTCGGGACGCTGAAAGCAATTTTGCGATCGGGCGCGCCCAATTGCAGCGCGGCGTAAAAATAATACACCACTTGCGCCATCAACCGCGCCCAATTGATCGAGTTTACCGCGCCAATGTTGAAGCGGCTGGTGAGCGTCTCATCGCCAAACATGCGCTTCACCATTGCCTGCGCATCGTCAAAGCTGCCCTCAATCGCAATATTGTGGACATTGGGCGCGCGCACCGTAGTCATCTGGCGGCGCTGAACATCGCTGACCTTCCCCTTGGGATGGAGCATGAAGATATCGACCCGCTCGAGCCCTGCAACGCCTTGTATCGCGGCTGATCCCGTGTCCCCGCTGGTCGCGCCGACAATGGTGAGGCGGGTATCGCGCCGCTCCAGAAATGTCTCGAACAGCCGGCCCAGCATTTGCAGAGCGATATCCTTGAACGCCAGCGTAGGTCCGTGGAACAGTTCGAGCAGCCAATGCTGATGATCAAGCTGCGTTAGCGGCGTGACGGCGGCATGGCTGAACTGCTCACCATAAACCTCTTGGCACAGCTGGGTAAGCTCTTCACCGGTAAGGCTATCTCCTACAAATGGCGTCATGACCGCAACCGCCACTTCCCAATATTGCGCCCCGTGCAGATCGCGGATTTGCTCTTGGGTAAAACGCGGCCACTCGCGCGGCAGATAGAGCCCACCATCGCTGGCAAGACCGGCCAGTGTAACCCCTTCAAAATCGAGCGTGGGCGCAGAGCCTCTGGTGGAGATATATTCCATGACTGAGGAAAGCGGTTAGCGCTGGACAAGAGCGCTTGCAAGCGAGCCTACCATAAGTCTGATCAAACTTTGCTGCGTTCCTCATCGCGCCAGCGCCGCCGCAGGGCGAACGCATAGATAATCAAGGCCGTGATCGCGAAGAGGAACCACTGGCCCGCATAGGCGAGATGGTTGTTGGGTAAGTCTTGAGGATCGGGTTTGGCGAGCGGTGCAAGCCCGGCAACTGGCGGATCGAGCACCAGACGTGGGCCAGGTCCAATAATCCCCTGAACCTCACCGCCATCCCATGCAGGAGAATTGGGGTCCCGCGACCATCCAAGATAGAGCAGAGCCTGCGCCCCGCCGTCTAGCTGACAGATCGACTTATGCGCCCAGCCCTTTTCGCCCTTGGCGCTTGTTCCTGCGCCTGCCGCTTTAGAAATGGCGCCTTCGCAGGTCAGTTCGCTGCGGCGGTATAGCGCTTCCTCGCCTTCTCCTGACAGCGGGAAGGGAACCGATGCCAAATTCTCGTCAGCAACAACATAGCGCGCCAACAATGCCGCTTTTTCATCCGCGCGGCCAAGCTGCCAAATTCCAAGCGCAACCATTGTGGCAGCGGCGGCCACCACAAGGATCGTCGGGATAATGGGTATGCGGCGCGCCATCCGCACGTCTCTTGCTTAATGGATCGGTGCGCCCCAACCGCCCCAGATGTAGATCGCAATGAAGAGGAACAGCCACACGACATCGACAAAGTGCCAATACCAGGCCGCCGCTTCAAAACCGAAATGCTGGCGGGGGGTGAAGTGCCCCTTGTAAGTGCGCGCGAGGCACACAATCAGGAAGATCGTGCCGACTAGAACGTGAAAGCCGTGGAAGCCCGTCGCCATATAAAAGGCCGAGCTGTAAGGGTTTCCGCCAAAGGCGAACGGTGCGACATAATACTCGTACGCCTGAATGCAGGTGAACAATGCGCCCAAGGCAATCGTCAGCCACAAACCCTGCTTCAGGCCATCACGATCGCCGTGGATCAGCGAGTGGTGCGCCCATGTAACGGTCGTGCCCGAGCACAGCAGGATCAAAGTGTTGAGCAGAGGCAGCTCAAACGCGTTGAGAACCTCAATACCCTTATGCGGGAATTGCGCGAGCGCGGCCGCGCCCTCGTCCTGATAGCGGTTCACCCACGTCTCGCCATCCAGCTCGATCGGAGACGGGAACAGCGCGAAGTCGAAGAATGACCAGAACCAGCCGACAAAGAACATCACCTCAGAGGCGATGAACAAGATCATACCGTAGCGCATGTGGAGCTGGACAACCGGCGTATGATCGCCGCCTTCCGCCTCGTTGACAATATTACGGAACCACATGAAGAAAGTAGCAATCAGACCCATCACGCCAAGGCCCACCACAGCCTGCCACGCCGACATCTCGTGCATCATCAGCACCATGCCTGTGGTGAAGGTCAGCGCCGAAATCGAGCCGATCAACGGCCAGATATCGGGTTCAAGAATATGATAATCGTGGGTCTTGTTACCGGCCATGGAAACTGCCTTTGCCTGCTGAATACTCTGTCGCCTTTAATGCCCGCAAAGGACAGGGTCTAGAGGGTTGAAACGTTTAACTGTCAGGTTCGGACGGCTTTGGGCTGTCCGCACGGTGGAATGTGTAACTCAAAGTGATCTGCTCGACATCCTTGGCGTTCTCGTCTTCGAGAATGGCAGGATCGATGAAATAGAGAACCGGCATCTGAACCTCTTCGCCCGGCTGCAAAGTCTGCTCGGTGAAGCAGAAGCACTGGATTTTGTTGAAATAGCGCCCCGTCTGCTCCGGCTCTACATTGAAAGTCGCGGTGCCCGTGATCGGTTCGTCGCCATCATTGCGCGCGGTGTAGATCGCCATATCGCGCATGCCGATGCGGATCGTATCGGTCGTCTGCTTGGGTTTGAACGTCCACGGAACGCCCTTGGCGGTCGAAGCGTCAAACCGCACAGAAAGTTCTTTCGCGCCTGCGTTCGATGCAACCATCGCGGCCAGATTGGCCTCGCTCTCGCTTGCGACCTGCGTCGTCCCGCCAAAGCCGGTGACGCGGCAGAAAAGGTCGTAAAGAGGTACGGCTGCATAGCCGAGGCCGAGCATGGCCAACGCACCGACGAAAGCGAACGTCGCAGTGCGGGCGTTCTTGGCTTCGAGATTGGAAGGTGCGCTTGCCATCGGGCTAGTCTCCCATTCTAACGATTGTGATCGCGTAGAACAGCACGACGAAAAACATCAGCACGCCGCCCATCACAAGATTGCGGCTTTTCTGGCGTGCTTTGAACTCTTTCTGCTCTTCCGGCGTCATCATGCGATCCACCCCAAAAACAATGCATTTGCGGCAGCGACACGATCGGCCACCAGCGCGGCGAACAATGCGAACAGATAGACAATGCTGAAAGCGAACAAGCGCTTTTCAGGCTTCATGTTGTCCCCAGCCAAAGAAGTGCGCGTTGCCACAGGAACCGACAATGCGAAAAACGCCAGGGTCAACGCCAGCGCGCTCAATCCGTAAATCGCGCCCGTCCCGCCGATCATCCACGGTGCCAACGCAATCGGCACCAGCAAAGCGGAATAGACGAGGATCTGACGGCGGGTTGCTTCCTCGCCCGCGACCACGGGAAGCATTGGAATGCCAACCTTGGCATAGTCAGATTTCACAAACAGCGCGAGCGCCCAGAAATGCGGCGGCGTCCAGAAAAAGATGATCGCGAACAGCAGGACAGGCATAGCAGTGATCTCACCCGTTACCGCAATCCAACCAATCATTGGCGGGAATGCCCCTGCCCCGCCGCCGATCACGATATTTTGCGGCGTGCGCGGCTTGAGCCACATGGTGTAAATCACCGCGTAATAGACGACTGCTACGGCGAGCAGTCCGGCCGCCAGCCAGCCCACGGCGACTCCCATGATCAGCACCGATGCAACCGAGAGGAACAGCCCGAAATCGCGCGCATCCCCGCGCCGCATCCGGCCCGCTGGCAATGGCCGCGACTGAGTGCGCTTCATCCCTGCATCAATCTCGGCTTCCCACCACTGATTGAGAACGGCCGAGCCGCCCGCGCCCATGGCTATGCAGAGAATTGCGGTAAAGCCGATCACCGGATGGATGGATCCGGGCGCAGCCAGCAATCCGCAAATGCCGGTGAAGATCACCAACCGCATCACGCCCGGCTTCGTCAGCGCGAGAAAGTCGCGCCATTCGGCTGGCATATGTGCCTGCTGCTGAGTGGTGGCGGTTGCGCTCGTCATAATGCTCTCCCTTCTCTCCCAAACGGAGAGAGGGCTTCATCCTCGCTTAGCTCTTGGCCGGCATGTGATCGTGATAATCATGATGATCCTCGATCACAGGCAGGGTTTCGAACTGGTGGAATGGCGGCGGTGAGGAAAGCGACCACTCAAGCGTTGTCGCGCCTTCGCCCCAATAATTGCCCTCAGCCTTGCGGCCCGCCATCAGCGCATAGCCGATATTGACGAAGAAGATAATCATCGAGCCTGCCATGATGACATAGCCGTAAGAGCTGATCTCATTCCAATAGCTATAGGCTTCCGCAAAGTCGGGATAACGGCGCGGCATACCTTGCAGACCAAGGAAATGCTGCGGGAAGAAGATCACGTTCACACCGATGAAGAACAGCCAGAAGTGCACATGGCTGAGGAACTCAGAGTGCCAGCGACCGCTCATTTTCGGGAACCAGTAATAAAACGCCGCGAAGAGCGAGAAGACCGCACCCATCGACAAGACATAGTGGAAGTGCGCAACCACGAAATAGGTATCATGCACAACATCATCGATCCCGCCATTGGCGAGATATACGCCTGTCACACCGCCAACGGTAAACAGGAAGATGAAGCCCAGCGCCCAAACCATGGGTGATTTGAACTGGATAGAGCCGCCCCACATAGTCGCAATCCAGCTAAAGATTTTCACGCCCGTTGGCACAGCGATAACCATGGTCGCAGCGGTGAAATACATCTTCGTATTCACGTCCATGCCCACGGTATACATGTGGTGCGCCCAAACGACGAAGCCAACCACGCCAATCGCGACCATGGCATAGGCCATGCCGAGATAGCCGAACACGGGCTTGCGGCTGAAGGTCGCAACAATCTGCGACACCATGCCGAAGCCGGGCAGGATCATGATGTAGACCTCTGGGTGCCCGAAGAACCAGAACAAATGCTGGTAAAGAACCGGGTCACCGCCCTGTGCCGGGTTAAAGAAGGCCGTGCCGAAATTGCGGTCGGTCAGCAGCATGGTGATCGCAGCAGCGAGCACTGGCAGCGCGAGCAAAAGCAGGAAGGCTGTGACAAGCATGGACCACACAAACAGCGGCATTTTGTGCAGGGTCATACCCGGCGCGCGCATGTTGAAGATGGTCGTGATAAAGTTGGTTGCACCAAGGATCGACCCTGCGCCCGCCAAGTGCAGCGAGAAGATCGCGAAATCAACCGCAGGCCCGGTTGAGCCGCTGGTCGAAAGCGGTGCATAGACTGTCCAGCCAACGCCTG
>CAZJAG010000013.1:0-6690 GCA_964543735.1 uncultured Porphyrobacter sp.
TTGCCATGGTCGGTTGCAGGAATTGAAGGCTGCGCTCGCTTTGTCCAGCGATTGTGGCGATTGTTCGGGCAGATTGATCCGGATGCTGCGGGCGAGGACAAGGATCTGGCTCGCAAAGCGCACCAGACAATTGCCGCTGTGGCCGAGGACATTGAAGCGCTTTCTTTCAACAAGGCGGTTGCACGGATTTACGAGCTGACTAGCGCTGCTGAAAAAGCCAATCCTTCGCCAGCGCGCAATCATGCGATTGAAGCGATCTTGCATATGGTCGCGCCGATGATGCCGCATCTGGCCGAGGAAGCCTGGTCAATCATTGCAGCCAAAACCACGCGCGAAGGGCTGATTGCGGATGCCGAATGGCCAGCAGTTGATGACGCTTTGCTGGTCGATGACGAGGTTACCATTGCAATCCAGCACAAGGGCAAATTGCGCGATACGATCACTGCGCCCAAGGGGGCTGCGAAAGAGGAACTGGAAGCGCTTGCGCTCGCTAGCGAGAAAGTGCAGCGATCCTTGGACGGGACCGATATACGCAAAGTGATTGTTGTGCCTGACCGGCTAGTGAATATTGTGACCTGATGCGCGCGCTTTTCGCCCTTTCCCTCGCTTTCGCTCTGCCTGCTTGCGGGCTTGAGCCAATGTATGCTGGCGGCGGCGATGCAGGGGTGGCGCGCTCGCTCGCCGCAGTGGATGTGCCCGAAATTCCGGGCCGCGCTGGCTGGCTGCTCCGCAATGAAATCACTGACCGGACGGGTGCTGGCAGCGGCAATTCGGGCGCTCGTTATCGGCTCGACATCTGGCTTGACGATTCGCTCGAAGGGCTCGGCGTTCTCAATGATGACACGATCAGCCGAGAGCGGCGCTTGCTGCGTGCGCGCTATCAACTGATTGATGTTACTACGGGCGAGATTATGCTCGATGCAACAGCGGGCGCGGATGCGGGTATCGATGTTGTCTCATCCGAATATGCGACGATTGCCGCCGAGCAGCGCGCCTTGGAGAATTTGTCACGCGAACTGGCAGACCGGATTGTGACGCGGGTTGCGCTTACCTTGCGCGGACGTCAGGCGGAATGAAGACGACCCAGCGCGACTTTGCCAATACGGCCCAGCGCGCGGCGCAAAATTGCCAGCTGTTCTTCTTTTGCGGGCCGGATGAGGCAGGGGCAAGCGCAGCTGCCAATCGCATAGCCGAACTGCTTGATGAGCCGGGCGAGCGGGTCGAGCTTACCGGAGCGCAATTGCGCGCCGATCCAGCCATGCTGGGCGATGAAGCGCGCTCTGCCTCGCTGTTTGGTGACAAGCGCCATATCTTTGTTCGCGCAAGCGGGGATGAGGCTTTAGAAGCGCTCAAGGCCTTGATCGAAACCAATGATGCAGGGGCTGGTGAAGCAGCGCCCGTGCTTGTCCATGCGACTTCTGCGACAGACAAATCGCGCACAGCCAAATTGCTGGAAAAGCGCAAGGACGCGCTGGTTGCGATGTTCTGGCCGCCCGATCTCAATTCGGTCACTGCGACAGTGCGGCAAATGGCTGATGCCGAGGGGCTGCGGCTGGGCGGTGATATTGCTCAGCGGATTGCACGCGGCGCAGGGCTGGATGTGCGGCTGGCGCAATCGGAAGTGACCAAGCTTGCGATTTATATGGACGCCTCGCAGCAATCCCCGCGCGAGGTCACTCTGGATGATCTCGAAGCGATTGGCGCAACGACCGAGGATGATGGCTTCCGCCCGCTTGTTCATGCCGTTCTGGCAGGCGAGCGGCGCAAGCTGGGCGATGAATTGCGGCGAATGCGCGAGCAGCGGATCAATCCGGTCGGATTGCTTTTGGCAGTAGAGCGGCGCGCTGCGCAATTGCTGCGGATCAAGGCGCATATGGGCACGCGCGGCGACCTGCATGAACTGGGCAAGGGCGAGAAAGCGCAGCTAGGCATTTTCTTCAAGGAAGAGCGCGAGATCAGCGAACAGCTGGGCAAATGGAGCAGGCCGCAAAAGCTGGAGCGGCTGATCGAACGGTTGATGGCGACCCATCGCAGGCTTTTGTCAAACAGCCAGTCTGCCGAGCTTTTGCTGGCGCAGGAGCTAACCGAAATCGCGGCAAACGCGCACTCGAAGTAGTTGCAAACGCAAATTCACGTTAAATCTGTGCAAATAGTCGCTGGTGAGACTCCAATAGTCGCAAGGCTGCTGGACTAAAGCTCAAGTCACTGACTCAATCGGCACCATAGATGCCGGAGCTGTGCTTTTGAACCGCCCAACAAGCCCCCTTGTTGATTACAGCATCGAAATTGAAGATGCGGCGGGCGCACATGCGCTTTCCCGCAGTCCGTCGCTTGAGAAAAAGCGATTGCGCGTTTTTGCGCTGATGATGGCGATGGACATGGCGATCCTGCATTTCAGCTATGCCGTGGCGGGCCTGCTGTATGAAGGGGTGTGGTGGCATGATCGCGCGCTGATGGGCGCCTATCTGATCACGCCGCTGTTCTACACGCTGTCGTTCTACAATCGTGCTTATTCAGCCGAGGCCTTGTCCAACATCCGCTTTGCAGCGCGCAAAGTGGTGCTGGCTTTGCTGCTATCGGCAGCTCTGCTCAATTTCATCGCCTTCTATATGAAAGCCAATGCCGAATTCTCGCGCGTGACATTCACGCTGGGCTTGTTCTTCGCAATTCCTTTGCTGATTGCCCTGCGCTGGCTGGTGACGCGCTATGTCGAGCGCCATTGGAACGGCAAGGTTCACAATGTGCTGATTGTGCAGGATGATGGACCGCGCTTTGAATTGCCGCATGCGCAGCGGGTTTACGCTCGCGAGTTGGAGCTTGCGCCTGATCCCAGTGATCCGTTCATGTATGACCGCGTGGGCCGCTTGCTGGAAAATCAGGACAAGGTGGTGGTTACATGCCCGCTCGAGCGCCGCGCCGATTGGGCACATATGCTCAAAGCCATGGGCGTGCGCGGCGAAGTGGTGAGCGAGCCAGCGCATACGATCGGCGCTTTGGGTGTGACCCGCTATAGCGGACAGGATTGCACAACTCTGGTGGTGTCTACCGGCCCGCTTGGCCTTCGTTCGCGGGTTGTGAAGCGCGGCTTTGACTGGGCAATTGCTGCAGGCGCATTGCTTGTCTTGAGCCCATTGCTGATCTCTGTCGCGATTGCCATCAAGCTGGAGGATGGCGGGCCAGTGCTGTTCGTTCAAAGGCGCATGGGCCGCGGCAACCGATTGTTCAATCTGCTCAAATTCCGCTCGATGCGGCAAGTCTCAACCGATGCTGATGGCACTCAATCCACTACGCGCAATGATATGCGCGTAACCCGCGTCGGGCGCTTTATCCGCTCGATCAGTATTGATGAGCTGCCCCAGCTGTGGAATGTCTTGCGCGGCGATATGTCGCTGGTTGGCCCGCGCCCTCATGCGTTGGGTTCAAGAGCGGACAGCAAATTGTTCTGGGAAATTGACCGTCAATATTGGCGGCGGCATTCGCTGCGCCCGGGGCTGACCGGATTGGCGCAAGTGCGCGGGCACAGAGGCAATACAGAGCGCGAGCAGGATTTGACCGACCGGTTGCAGTCGGATCTGGAATATATCAGCGGTTGGTCGCTGCGCCGCGATATCAGGATAATGTTCCAGACGTTGAGTGTGCTGCGGCACGAACGCGCATATTAAAGCGCAGTTATGCTGTTCTGATCAGTTTTGCGGGACGATGAATGTGCCTGTCACCCGCCCGCCGCGCGATGGCGTGGACACAGCAGGCTCTCCGCTCACTGCGCTGGAACCGGATGCGCGCCCGTCAATACTGGACACGCCCGATTGCAAGTCAATCACCAGCCGCCCACCATTGAGAGTATCGCTGCCGCGCTTGAGCCGTACATTGCCAGCCATTGTAATAATCCGGCGATTGAAGTCATAAATCGCAACATCGCCCGAAGCGCGCTCATTCCCCCGGCTGACAGTGACGCCGCCAGTAGCTGTAATGCGCTGTATCGAAAGCGAGCCTGCATCGCTGAAATTGACCAGCATCCGCTGCGAATTCACTCGCAATCCGGCCTGTGTCACAGTGACATTGCCGCTCAGCAGGACGCGGTTCTGGCGGTCCTGCAATTCGATCCGGCCTGCATCATAGGTGACCGGAGCGCGCGAATTGTGCGAAGCGATGGATTGCGCGCTGATCTGGATTGAAGCCATTGCGACCGCCGTTGCGACAAAGCCGCCCAGCCCCCAGCGCATGGCCGTGCTGGCCAGAGAACGGGAATTGTCAGAAGAATTGGATGATGCATTCATCGCGTCAAGGTATCCTCAATTTGCCCGGGATCATCTGCAAGCGGGCATTGCCTTCCAGAACAATCGTGCGCTCGTCAATATCCACGTCGATCGAATTGGCCGAGAAGGTTCCGGCTGGAACTGTGCCCGATACGCCGCGCGATCCCGCCATTGTGCGCTCATCCAGATCAAGCGTTACGCCGCTTGCCGTCATGGCATAGCCATCAGCCGCTTTCATATTGAGCGGGCCAATGACAGCGACTTTCTCCTGCTCGATTGTGTAAGCGCCTGCTTTGGCGAGGATTTGCGCAGGCCCTTCGCGCAAGGCAATCCGTGCGACCAGATCGCGCATCCGCACGACCCCTTCCGCGCTGGAACGTTGCACAGCCTCGCCTGCTGTCAGCGAGAAGGGGCGTTCCTTATTGTCTTTGCCGCGATAGACGGCATTGTCGACGCTCAGGCGGGAATCGATCATTGCCACTTGAGTGCGATCAAGCAGAAAGCTCACTTCGCCTCGCGGTGACAAGGGCGTGATAATCATCAAGGCGGCGACGAGGCCAACCGCTGCTGGCAAGACGCGCGCAAGGAAGCCGACCAGCTTGTCATGCGAACCGCCAGGCGCAGCGAAATGCTTGCGCTTGTTGCGCAATTCCTTCGCCCGCTTGGTCTCGATCCGCTTTTTGATCATGGTGCTCTCTTGCCGCTCCCCGCCTTAGGAATGGCTGAATATGTCGTGATCAGGCCATCCGGCCATATCGAGCCGCGCCCGTGTGGGCAGGAAATCGAAACAAGCTTGCGCTATTTCCAGCCGCCCTTCGCGCTCCAGCCTCGGGATCAGTTTCTCGCGCAGGGCATGGAGGAAGCGCACATCGGATGCAGCATAATCGCGCTGCGCATCATTAAGTTCAGGCCCGCCCCAGTCAGATGATTGCTGCTGCTTGGAAATATCCGCATTGAGCACTTCGCTGACCAAATTTTTGAGGCCATGCCGATCCGTGTAAGTCCGCGTCAGCTTGCTGGCGATCTTGGTGCAGAACACCGGCGCTGCCATCACGCCCAGATAATATTCAATCGCAGCCAGATCAAAGCGCGCATAATGATAGAGCTTGATCCGGCTTTCATCAGCCAGAAGCGCTTTCAGATTGGGCGCATCATAGGCGCTATCTGGCGCAAACCGCACCAGATGCTCATCACCCGTCCCGTCGCTGATCTGGACAAGGCACAGCCTGTCGCGGTGCGTGATCAGGCCCATTGTCTCTGTATCCACTGCCAGCGGCGCATCGCCTTCCAATACGCCTGCGGGCAAATCTTCTTCATGAAAATGCACTGTCATGCGCGTGTCATTAGGCGAGGATGAGCATTTGCGAAAGGGGGGTGAAGCGCGCTAGCGTGAAGACGATGGCAGATGATGCAATCCCTGACAGCTGGAAAGCGGCTTTGGAGCCTGCGCTGGCAACGCCCGAAGCGCGCAAGCTGGGCGGATGGCTGCGGGTGCAAGAGGATGCTGGCAAAGTGATTTATCCCCCGCGCGGAGAGCGGTTGGCAGCGCTTGCGCTCACCCCATTAGATGCTGTGCGCGTGGTTATCCTTGGCCAAGACCCTTACCACGGTGAGGGCCAAGCGCACGGGCTGTGCTTTTCCGTTGCAGAAGGGGTGAAAGTGCCGCCCTCGCTCGTCAATATCTATAAGGAGCGCGAGGCTGATCTGGGCATTGAACGTCCGCAAGGTGAGGGCGCGAGCGGCAATCTGGAGCATTGGGCGCGCCAAGGCGTGCTGCTCCTCAACAACACTTTGACAGTCGAGGCGGGCAAAGCGGGCAGCCATGCCGGACGCGGCTGGGACGCGATTACGGATGCTTGTGTCGAAGCGGTTGCAGCGCGCGGGAAGCCATGTGTCTTTATCCTGTGGGGCAGCCATGCGCGCAAGAAAGCGGGGCGCGTGCCCTCGCTTGGCAAGAGCGATGCGCATCTGGTCTTGAGCGCTCCGCATCCCTCGCCCTTGTCAGCGCATTCAGGCTTCTTCGGATCAAAACCGTTCAGCCAGACCAATGATTTTCTGGAAAAACACTCGCTGAAGCCGGTCGCATGGTAGGGGCGGCACGCTATGACTGAAGAGGAAGCACGCGCTGCATTGATAGCTCGCCAAGCTGAGCTGGACGCAGAAGATGCAGCCAATGCCGATGCGTCTGATGTGGTCGAGCTTCAGCAGGATAGTGTCGGGCGATTGTCACGAATGGATGCGTTGCAACAGCAAGCGATGGCCAAAGCGCAGACCCGCCGCCGCGCCAATGAACGCACGCGCATCACAGCGGCTTTGGCGCGCATTGACGAAGGCGAATGGGGCTATTGCCTCAATTGCGGCGAGGAGATTGCGGAAAAGCGCCTTCGCCATGATCCCAGCGCGCCCTTGTGCGTGGGCTGTGCGGGGAAGGCTT
>CAZJAG010000013.1:6790-35647 GCA_964543735.1 uncultured Porphyrobacter sp.
CGCCTTCGCCATGATCCCAGCGCGCCCTTGTGCGTGGGCTGTGCGGGGAAGGCTTAGGAGAATTGCCTCTCAATTAGATCTGCACGATCTGCGACTGAGGTGAGAGGCAACTCGATCACCTCAATTCTCAATCTGTCGAGATCGCGCCTAATCCGCTCTGCTTCTGCAACAGCCGCTTCAAACGTCGTTCGCCGATCTTCTGTAGCTTCAAAAATCTCTTCCCAAGGCGGCGCGAAGAAAACTGGCTCTGCATAAGGACATTGGGGCGGCATCAACTCAGAAATCGGTATTTCCCGCAAGGCAGCCACCGCAGACAATGTGTCCAGCAATCCGCGATCAAAGAAGATGGGGTCTGGGTTCATCCTTTGGCTCTCGAGATCGTTTAGAACCTTTGTCTGCACCGCCGACAGAAAATTGGGCAAGTCTTCCCACGGCCTTGGCCCACCCTCGCGAATGACGCGCAATCCCGCCTCGGGAATGGTCGTGTAGCCTCGATTGGCCAGCTCGTTCAAAAGGGTCGATTTGCCGCCGCTCGAACACCCTGTGATGAGATGGAAATTGTCCACGCCGCCTAAAACGTCGCCGTCAGCCGCGCGCCCACAATCAGCCCCGGATCGCGCACGGCCACTGCGCTATCGATAAATTGCGCATTCGCTGTCAGCTCGAAATTCTTCGACAGGCCGAGCGTGTAAAACACCTCGATCCCTTCCTCATCCTCCAGCCCCAATCGCGGGGCCAGCTCGCGCACCAGATCATCGGTCAGCGAATAGCGGAACCATGCCGCGCCAAAGCGGTCTTGCGGGCGCCTGCGCGGATTGCCGCTCATCCCGATAAAGCCCGAATAGTCGAGGAATGTGGGATCACCGATCGAGGCATAGACTTGTCCGAAGACGCCCCATCCCTTGCCCGGACTTTCGGGATAGACATCGAGATACTGGTATCCCGCCAGCACTGCTGCAAATTCTCCGCGCGAGCGGCCAAAGCTTGATCCCGGGGCAGGGACGAGCACGCTGGGAAGCGAATCTGCATTGATGCTCTTGCGGGTCGAGCCCGACAGTTTGAGCGCATAATAGCCCGGCTTGCCGCCGATCTTGGTGGGCACTGTGATCGAGCCGAGGAAGCCTACGCCGCTGCCAAAAGCTGTCTCGAAACCAGTGCGCTCATATTGTGTGTCGGGATCGTAGACCCATAGCCGATAGAGCGCTTTCTTGGTCGGCACTTCGAGCAATGCGCCGGTGATTGTATTGGCAATGATCGCTGATGGGGGCAGCGCAACTGACAAGTTCTGGAAGCCGCGATGTCCATCGCTTCCCTGAACCGGCAGCTTGCCCCCTAGATCGAGCACATTGACTTTGCCCACGGTCAGCTTGGTGCCCGACTTCCAGCGTTTGGAGACGCTGGCCGATAAGTCAAAATCGCCTGCACCTTCGCCTCTGAACAAGGCAGTGTTGTTCGGGATGAGGCCAAGCGTGCCATTGGATGTCTCTCCCCACGTAAATTCGGGCCGCAAGGTGAGCGTCCATCCATCGGCAATCCCTGCATCGATGTAGGCATCGGCGCGCCCTGCATAGCGCGCGGTTTTGTTGGCTGAGCCTTGCACGATGGAATCGACAAATTGCGAGACGACGAGCTTCGCTTTGATATCGGTCTTTGGCTGCGATGATGGCGGGGGTGGTGGAGTGATGGCAAGCGGCTGCGCGCGTTCTTCAAGCGGTGTTTCCGCGATCAGCGTTTCCGCGCTTGCATCAACACCAATCTCTGCATCCGCCTCCACATCCTCGCTCAGATCCGCGAAGGCTTCGTCAAAAGACATAGCCTGTGCGCTATAGATCGGCGCGGTCAGGGCCATTGCGGCCAATCCTGCACGGGCCGCGCAAGAGGCAGACCAATTAGCTTTCATTTCGCGAATAGTGTGCATCGCTATTGTCCGGCCGGTTGCCATTTCGACAATTCCACTGGCATTTCTCTCCATACCTTCGACGCAATTAGAGTCAGAACTGCGCATTCTGCAAGAACCAAGCAAAGAGCTTTCCAAACATTGTTGTTAAATCGTGTTATGGATGCCGCAATACATGCCGTTCTTGTAACAGATTACAAGCAACTGCACTTAGCATTGTCTTTGATCATAGCCTTAATGGCGCAGTGAGGATTGGCGTTTGAGACGTGACAACACGGCCAAGGCCCTAGCGTGGTAGCTCGCTCACACCCATCAGCGCTTCGTCCACAGCGCGCGCGCATTGGCGGCCCTCGCGGATGGCCCACACGACCAACGATTGCCCCCTGCGCATATCGCCGCAAGCAAAGACATTATCCTTGGAAGTCGCATAGCTTTCTGTGTCAGCTTCGACATTGCCGCGCTCCGTCAGGTCAACACCCGACTGGTCGATCATGCCTGCCTGTTTCGGCCCGACAAAACCCATGGCGAGGAAGATCAGATCGGCTTTGATCGTGAACTCGCTGCCCGCAATCTCCTGCATCTGGTAACCGTTCTCTCCGGCTTTCCATTCGACCTTCACGCATTCGAGCCCGGTGACATTCTCGCCATCGCCCACCACGCGTTTGGTCAGCACTGACCAGTCGCGATCCGCGCCTTCTTCATGGCTGGAAGAGGTGCGCAATTTGAGCGGCCAGTTGGGCCAAGTCATCGCCTTGTCTTCCTTCTCAGGAGGTTTGGGCATGATCTCAAGCTGGGTGACGCTGGCTGCGCCTTGGCGATTGGATGTGCCGACACAGTCGCTGCCCGTATCGCCGCCGCCAATGACGACGACATGCTTGCCAGTGGCCGTCAGCGAACCGCGCGGCGCGGCGCGCACTTCATCATCGCCGGCATTGCGCTTGTTCTGCTGGGTTAGGAATTCCATCGCCAAACGAACGCCGTTCAGCTCTGCGCCTGGAATGGCGAGCTGGCGCGCATCTTCTGCCCCGCCTGCGAGCACCACCGCGTCGAAATTTTCTTCCAAGCTTTTGAAAGAGACATCGACGCCCACTTCTTTCGATGTCCTGAACTCGACCCCTTCGGCTTCCATTTGCACCGCGCGGCGATTGATCAGATGCTTTTCCATCTTGAAATCGGGAATGCCGTAGCGGAGCAATCCGCCGATCCTGTCGCTCTTCTCAAACACGGTCACTGTGTGGCCAGCGCGCGCCAATTGCTGCGCGCACGCCATGCCAGCAGGGCCGGAGCCGACAATTGCGACTGACTTGCCGGTTTTCTCGGCTGGCACTTGCGGTTTGACCCAGCCCTCTTCCCAGCCGCGATCCACAATCGCGCATTCGATCGACTTGATTGTGACAGGCTGGTCGATGATGTTGAGCGTGCAGCTTGCCTCGCACGGAGCGGGACAAATGCGGCCTGTAAACTCGGGGAAATTGTTGGTCGAATGCAGCACGTCGAGCGCGTTCTTCCAATCACCCTCGTAAACCAGATGGTTCCAATCGGGGATGATATTGTTCACCGGACAGCCGTTGTGACAATAGGGAATGCCGCAATCCATGCAGCGGCTCGCCTGCCCTTTCAGCGTGGCATCATCGGGCTGCACCACAAACTCGCGGTAATTCTCGACGCGATCTGTCGCATCGAGATAATCGCGGTCGCGCCGGTCGAGTTCGAGAAATCCTGTGTCTTTACCCATCTGTTCGAACCTTACTCCGCTGCCACACTTGCCGCTTCGAGACGCTCTGCCTCCAGCTGCTTGAGCGCCCGCTCATAATCGCGCGGCATCACTTTCTTGAATTGTTTGAGCGACGCATCCCAATTGTCGAGCAGCGCGCTGGCTTTAGCGCTGCCAGTGTGGAGCTTGTGCCGCTCGACCAGAATTTTGAGCCGCTCCGCATCATGGCGCAGCATATCGCCCATGCCGAAATCATTGACATTATTGGGGCGTTGGCTTGGCCGTCCAGTGCCTTCGTCCGCATCGCCTTCAGCTGAAATCGGCAGCAGATCGACTTGCGCCGGATTGAGCAATTGCTCGAAATTGCCATCGGGGTCATAGACGTAAGCGACACCGCCGCTCATGCCCGCTGCAAAATTGCGCCCTGTCGGGCCAAGCACGACGACTACGCCGCCGGTCATATATTCGCATGCATGATCGCCTGCGCCTTCGACAACGGCAATTGCGCCCGAATTGCGAACGGCAAAACGCTCGCCTGCAACGCCGCCAAAGTAAGCCTCGCCCGCAATCGCGCCGTAAAGCACTGTGTTGCCGACAATGATGTTCTCGCCAGGCTCGCGCGGCGCATTGGCTGGCTGGCGCACGATAATCCGCCCGCCGCTCATGCCTTTGCCGACATAGTCATTGGCATCGCCAGTGAGATCAAGCGTGACACCATGCGCGAGCCATGCGCCAAAGCTTTGCCCGGCAACGCCGGTTAGATTGATGCGGATCGCATCAGGTTTAAGCCCGCCATGGCCATGCTTTTCGGCAATCCTGCCCGAAAGCATCGTGCCCACTGTGCGGTTCACATTGCGCACTTCCAAATCGAGCTGAACCGGCTCGCCCTTATCAATCGCAGGTGCACACAGTGTGATCAGCTCATTATCCATTGCGCCATCAAGCCCGTGGTCTTGCGTCTGGGTATGATTGAGCGGCTCATGCGCATCATCGGAGCGCTGGCCGACAGGCTTCGCCATATGGAGCAGTTTGGACAGGTCCACTCCGTCAGCTTTCCAATGGCGATGGACGCGGCGCATATCCAAACGGTCAACGCGGCCGGTCATTTCCTCCAGAGTGCGGAAGCCCATTTCAGCCATGATCGCGCGCAGCTCTTCTGCGACAAAGAAGAAGTAATTGATCACATGCTCGGGCGTGCCAGTGAAGCGTTTCCTGAGCACAGGATCTTGCGTTGCAACGCCAACAGGGCAAGTGTTCAAGTGGCACTTGCGCATCATGATGCAGCCCGCAGCGATTAGCGGAGCTGTGGCAAACCCGAACTCGTCCGCACCCAGCAAAGCCCCGATTGCAACATCGCGGCCTGTGCGAAGGCCTCCATCAACCTGCACTGCAATACGGCTGCGCAAATCATTGAGCAGCAGCGTTTGCTGGGTCTCTGCAAGGCCGATTTCCCACGGGCTTCCGGCATGGGTCAGCGAAGTCAAAGGCGACGCGCCTGTGCCGCCTTCATAGCCTGAAATGGTGACATGATCCGCGCGCGCTTTCGACACGCCAGCGGCCACTGTTCCCACACCCACTTCGGAAACGAGTTTCACCGAAATGCGCGATTTGGGTTGAACGTTTTTGAGGTCATGGATCAGCTGCGCCAGATCCTCGATCGAGTAGATATCATGATGCGGCGGGGGCGAGATCAGGCCAACGCCCGGCGTTGAGTGCCGCACTGCGCCAATGCGCTTGTCGACCTTGTGGCCTGGCAATTGGCCACCTTCGCCCGGCTTTGCGCCTTGCGCCATCTTGATCTGGATATCGTCCGAATTGGCAAGATATTCGGTCGTCACGCCAAAGCGGCCCGAGGCCACTTGCTTGATCCGGCTGCGCATGGAATCGCCATTATCCATCGGCGTGAAGCGATGTGGTTCCTCGCCGCCTTCGCCCGTGTTCGAGCGGCCACCGATGCGGTTCATGGCAATCGCCAGCGTCGAATGCGCTTCATGGCTGATCGAGCCGAAGCTCATCGCGCCTGTGCTAAAGCGTTTGACGATTTCGGCAGCAGGCTCAACCTCGTCAATGCTGATCGGCGTTTCTGCGGTTTTGAACTCCATCAGCCCGCGAATGGTGAGCAGGCGTTCGGATTGCTCGTTCACGGATTTGGCAAAGTCGGCATAGTCGGCTGACGCTTTTGCTCCGCCTTCGCTGCGAACGGCGTGCTGCAAGCTGGCGACATTATGCGGCGTCCATGCGTGGTCTTCGCCGCGCAGACGGTATTGGTAAATCCCGCCCACATCGAGCATGTTCTTGTAAATCGGATTGTCGCCATAGGCTTGCGCGTGGCGGCGCACGGTTTCCTCGGCCACTTCGGCTAGGCCAATGCCTTCGATGGTGGTCGCTGTGCCAGTGAAGTATTTGTCTATGAAAGGCGTTGAGAGGCCCACAGCGTCAAAGATCTGTGCGCCGCAATAGCTTTGGTAGGTCGAGATGCCCATTTTGGACATGACTTTGCGGATGCCTTTGCCAACCGCCTTGATGTAATTTTGCTCGACGTCTTGCGCGCTTACGTCTGCGTACTTGTCAGCGCGCAATTGCTCGAGCGTTTCGAACGCGACATAGGGGTTCACTGCCTCCGCGCCATAGCCAGCGAGCACGCAATAATGATGCACTTCGCGCGCTTCGCCTGTCTCAACGACGAGCCCCGTTTGCATGCGCAAACCTTGGCGCACCAGATGATGATGCACGGCCGCTGTTGCGAGAAGCGCAGGCATAGCAATGCGGTTTTCGTTCTGAGTGCGGTCGGAAAGGATCAGGATGTTCTGGTCTTGCAGGACCGCCTCGGTCGCAGCCCAGCACATTTCCTTGAGCGCCATTTCCAAGCCATCGGCGCCTGTCTCGGCATCCCAAGTCATGTCAATCGTCGCCGTGCGAAACGCGCCATCCAATGACGCTTCGACCGAGCGGATTTTCGCCAAATCCTCATTGGTGAGGATCGGCTGCTGCACTTCCAAACGTTTGTGCGTGCCCGCCGCATGGCCCAGCAAATTGGGGCGCGGGCCAATCATCGAAAGCAAGCTCATCACCAGCTCTTCGCGGATCGGATCAATCGGCGGATTGGTCACTTGGGCAAAGTTCTGCTTGAAATAGTCATAAAGCAGGCGCGATTTGCCCGAAAGCACGGCAATCGGTGTGTCTGTGCCCATCGAGCCGATTGGATCATCGCCCTTGATCGCCATCGGTTCCAGGAATTTGCTGATGTCTTCCTGCGTATAGCCGAACGCCTGCTGCGCTTGCAGGAGCGTGGGCGTTTCCTGATTTTCGTCTTGCGGAAGCTCGGCAAATTCAGGGTCGATAACGGTTAGGTCTTCAAGCTTGTGCTGAGCCTGATCCAGCCATTTGGCGTAAGGCTCTGCATTGGCGAGGTCTGCCTTCAGCTCCTCATCTTCAATAATGCGGCCTTGTTCGAAATCGATCAGCAGCATTTTGCCCGGCTGCAAGCGCCATTTGCGAATGATGTCCTCTTCCTTGAAGGGCAGAACGCCGCTTTCCGACGCCATGCAGACGATATCATCCTTGGTGACGCAATAGCGCGCAGGGCGCAGACCATTGCGATCCAGCGTTGCGCCAATCTGGCGGCCATCGGTAAAGGCGACCGCCGCCGGGCCGTCCCACGGCTCCATCAAGGCGGCGTGATATTCGTAAAAGGCACGGCGCGCAGGGTCCATCTGCTCGTTCTTCGCCCAAGCCTCTGGGATCAGCATCATCATTGCATGGGCAAGGCTGAAACCGCCGGCGAGCAGCAGCTCAAGCGCATTGTCGAGACAGGCCGTGTCGGACTGGCCATGCGGGATCAGCGGCCACATCTTATCGAGGTCAGCGCCGAGCAAATCCGATTCCATCGTGCGGCGGCGCGCATTCATCCAGTTCACATTGCCGCGAACCGTGTTGATCTCGCCATTGTGCGCGATCAGACGATAGGGGTGGGCCAGCCGCCAGCTGGGGAAGGTGTTGGTCGAGAAGCGCTGGTGCACCAGACCCATGGCGGATTGGCACTCAGGATTGCGCAGATCATCGTAAAACGAACCAACTTGGTTCGCGAGGAGTAGGCCTTTATACACAATGGTTCGTGACGAGAAGCTCGGCATATATGTGTCAGTCAAGCCGGGCAAATCATGCTTTTCCGCCTGCTTCTTCAGCGGATTGAGCGTCTGCTTGCGGATCACCAGCACCTTGCGCTCAAACGCGTCTTGGTCGGCGCAATTCTCCCCGCGAGCGACAATCGCCTGCTGGATCACGGGCATGGATGCGACCACTGCTTCGCCCAATCCGTCCAGCGTTACCGGCACATCGCGCCATCCGATCAGGCGCTGGCCTTCCTTTTGCGTGAACTTTTCAAATTGCTCAGTGACGAAAGCGCGCGCAGCCTCGTCTTGCGGCATAAAGCACATCGCGACTGCATAATCGCCTTGTGCGGGAAGCTCGTGACCCTCATCCTTCGCCCAATTGCGCAAAAGCTGGTCAGGAATTTGCATCAAGATGCCTGCGCCATCACCCAGCAGCGGATCAGCGCCCACCGCCCCGCGATGGTCGATATTTTCGAGAATCTCGAGCGCCTGGCTGACTATAGCGTGCGAGGGTTTGCCCTTGATATGCGCGACAAAGCCGACGCCGCAGGCATCGTGTTCGTTTCGAGCGTCATAAAGGCCTTGGGCCGCTGGGTATCCCATCGCAAAAATCCGTCCTGTCAGATGCCGATATGGTGGGGTGCCTCAAGGGCTTATCGGCAGGTTGGACACCGCATTGCTTCCATTTCTGGCACAGCAAGCGTGTCGCTTGGCGCTCTCATGGCGACCAGAAGCGGATTTGGCAAGTTTGAATGGGAAAGTAATGTTTGCAGGCAGCAAACAGAAGCAATCTAAGCAGTCTAAAGTTTCAAACGAAACTAAATTTCCTGCCGTGTGTGCGTTTCAGGGCTGATTGTGGCGAGTTGCTTAGCCGTTGCCGCTCATCCGCTGGAGCTTTTGAAGCGCTACGCGCAAAGCATCCTCGGTTTCCTCGGCCTGCTCGCGTTTGCTGGGTGTCGTTGCTGCATTGCGCGCGCTGGCTGGCAATTGCCGGATTGCGTCAATAATATCCGCATCTGCCGGGCAAGCACTGCGCGAGGACGGGTCGAGCGCACGAGCGCTGCGATGATCTTCCAAAGCTCCAGCAAAGCGGTCAATCATCTGGATCATGGAGAGCCTGTCCAGATTATTGCTACGCAACTTGGCCATATCGGCGCGGTAAGACGCGCTGAAGTCTTCACTTGGCTCTGCAACGCGCTGTTTCGGCTGAGGCGCAGTCGGCCTCGGCGCCTTTTGTGGACGCTTTTTCGGTTGAGGGGCTTTTGGCGCCTGCGTTATCGGCTCGGCCGCTTTTGGCGCCTGCTTCTTGGCCAATGGGGCTTGCGGCTCTTGCGGTGTCGGCTTGGGAGCTTTTGGCGCTTTCTTTTTGACCAAAGGCGCTTGCGGCGCTTGTTTGGTCGGTTCAGCCACCTTGGGCCCTTTGCCCCGCAACGATCTCAAATTTGCTTGCAGCTCTTCATCATGAGCAGGGTCTACCTCTGGCTCGAAAACTGATTTGGGCTCGGCAACTTCTTGGCCGGGCAGCCGGTTGCGCCGCAATTGGGGCACCACTTCGTCGGGCTCTGCCGCTGCTTCATCATGCATTGCTGCTGGCATTGGTGGCACAGGTGCCTCTTGCGGTTCATCCGCAGCTTCCTCGATCCGTTCGTCGCCGGGCCAACGAACCGTTCCCTCGGTCAGCTTGTTGATCGGCGCAGGCGGAGTTTGAGGCGCAGGCTCAGGTTCAGGCTCCGGAGCAGGCTCAGGTTCAGGCGCTTGTTCTTCCCAGCCATCATCCGCGTGCTGGACAGGCTCTGCATCCTGAGGAAACGGAGCGTCCATACCCTGATCGAGCGAGGCTGCTTGTTCGGCGCGAGGTGCATCACTTCTGCCAAAATGGCGGCCACGCGCATAAGGGCCCTCGTGATTGGCCTTATCCAATGCCAATTTTGCGAGATCAGCATCAAGCTCCTCGCCCTCTTCGCTTTCCACGCCTTGATCGTCATACTCGCTATCGTGATCAAGCGGAGCATCAAGGCTTTCGCTGCCAAGTTCCTTGGTAGACATGACGGGCTTTTTCTCTGCCTTCCGCTTCGATTTGCCTCTCCCGGGCATTTTGAACGCAAAGCCAGGCACTGAAGCACCCGCGCCGCGTGCAATCTGAGCGCCAAAGAATGCACCAGCACCCGTGGCGAGGAAGGCAAGGATCAGAGCTAGGACGAGCGAACCGGATACGGCCATAGAGACCACATGGGTTGCAAGACCAAAAATCGCTGCGCCCCAGCCAATCATCAACGGCCCGAAGGCGGGGTGCTCGGACAAAGGGGCTTTTTCAGCCGGTTGTTCAATCTTTTCCATCTTAGACATGATGGTGCGCATTCCTTGTGTTCAACTGGCTTTGCCCGAAAGGCTGTCGGTCGCCGCGAACGACGGCTAAGCGACTTGGGGCAAGGCCTGCTTTCCCGCCTTTGCTAGCAGTTCACGGTAAACGAGTTGATAACGCTGAATGTTTTCCGCCCAATCATGGTTGCCACGAACATGCTCGAGCCCATTGGCGCGCATTTGATCCCAATTCTGGCGTTGCCCCAGCAATTGCGCGAGAGCATCTGCGCAGCCCTGCGGATCATCTGCCGGAAACAGGATGCCGGTCTTGCCATCCTCTATCAGTTCGCGGTGCCCGCCCACATCAGAGGCAGCGACAAGGCGTTGCTGCGCCATTGCCTCAAGCGGCTTGAGCGGCGTGACCAGATCGGTCAGCCGGCTGGCCTTGCGCGGATAGGCCAGCACATCGATCAGCGAATAATAGCGCTCAACCTCGCTATGCGGAACGCGTCCGGTAAAGATCACGGCATCTGTGTCAGCCAGTGCTTGATGTTGAGCGCGCAGTGCCTCTTCCATTGGCCCGCCGCCTGTCAAAAGCAGTTTTGCGCCCGGCACTTGCTGGCGCAGCAGGGGGATGGCTGCAATCAGATCATCCAGCCCCTCGTAATCGTAAAAGCTGCCAATAAAGCCGATCACAGGCTCGCCGTTAAGCCCGAGTTGTTTGGCCAAAGCCTCATCGCGCGCAGCGGGCTCACCAAACAATGACATATCGACGCCATTGGGCGATATGCCGATCTTGCCCTCGGGAAAGCCGCGCTCGATCAAATCATCGCGCAGCCCATGGCAAATCGTGAACACTGCATCCGCACCCGCCACTGCACGGTTTTCCAAAGCGCGCGTCAGGCGATATTTGACCGAGCCTTCGCGGCCCGTGCCATTGCCGACTGCTGCATCTTCCCAGAATGCGCGAATCTCGTAGACGAAAGGAATATCCAGCTTGCGCGCGACACGCATGGCGGCATGGCCGCAAATTGCTGGCGAATGGGCGTGGAGAATATCGGGACGCCATTCGCGCGCGACTTTTTCGATTCCATCGGCAAACAGGCCAATCTCGCGCCATTCTCGCAGGCCCGCTGGCCCGTCAGCCGCACCGGCAGAGCGATGGAATTGCAACCCGTCGACTGTTTCAACCGCAGGCCCATCCATTTCGTGGCGAAGGCCCGTTACGCCGCGAATGTCCAATCCAGCCTTCTGCTGGCTTGTCAGAATCGCGCGTGTGCGAAAGGTATATCCGCTGTGAAGCGGGAGCGAATGATCAAGAACGTGCAATATGCGCATAACCCAGCCTCTTTGGCAGATTGTGCTTAACGACCCGTCAACTGCCTGCTGCTAGAGAGCTTTACGAAGTGGGGATATCCCTGCCGCAAAAGTCCTAAGGAACAAGAAGACAGCGCGTGATTGACTATTTTGCCCTTGGACTGACGCATGCCTTGTTGACGGTCATGCTGTTTCGCATTTTGGGCGATGACGCGATTGATCCGATCATTGCCCGACCCAAACGTCGCTCCCCGCGATCAGACAACGCGCAAGATGCGCCATCTGAAAGCGCAAGCGATCCGGCCCCGCAGCTGACCGAAAAGCGGAGGCGGTAGCGCGGCCATGATCGATATTGTCTTCATCGCCTTTATCCTTTTCGTGATGATGCTGGGGATGCGTCGCCCGTTCGTATGGGTGATCCTCTACGTCTATATCAGTATCCTTGCACCGCAGCGGATCGGCTATGGCATCATTCAAGACATCCCCGTGGCGCTGATCGCATTTGGCGCGGCTTTTGGCGGATGGCTTATCATCGACAACAAGACGGGCGCGAAGTTCACCTTGCGCCAATTGCTGATTCTGCTTTTGCTTGGCTATTGTTTCTGGACAACCGGCAGAGCCGATTTCCCGCTCAACGCAGCGATGAAGTGGGATTGGGTGTGGAAGGCCTTATTGTTCGGCATCTTCCTGCCGCTCACTCTTACGACAAGGCTGCGCATTGAAGCGATGGCTTTGACCATCATCCTGACTGTGGGTGCGATTGTCATCAGCACGGGCATGAAAACTGTGCTGGGCGGGGGCGGCTACGAACAGCTCAAGTTCTTCGTCAGGGACAATAGCGGCATCTATGAAAGCTCGACCCTTGCAACCGTTGCGATTGCGCTGGTTCCTTTCATCCTGTGGTTCACCAAGCATGGCACGATTTTCAAGCCGGATTGGCGAGTGAAGCTGTTTGCCGGAGCGCTGATATTCTCAAGCTTGCTCATTCCCATCGGAACCGAGGCGCGCACAGGATTGCTGTGTATCGCAGCGCTTGGGCTGATCTTGCTACGCGATGTCAAAAGGCGCTTCATGTTTCTTGCCGCAGCTGGCGTTTTGGGCATGGCTGCCGTCCCCTTTCTGCCGCAATCCTATTACGACCGGATGGCGACATTGGGTGAAGTGGGCGGCGATGAAAGCGCCTCGACACGGCTGGCTGTGTGGAAATGGACGTTTGAATATTCGAAAACGAAGCCTCAGGGCGGCGGCTTTGATGCCTTCCGAGGCAATTCCTTCGAATATGAAATGCCGGTGAAGGACGAGGTCGGCAACACCACCTCGGTCGAATACCGTGAAGTGGTGGACGAGGGGCGCGCTTACCACTCGTCTTTCTTCGAAATGCTCGGCGAGCAAGGTTATCCCGGCCTTGCCATCTGGCTCTTGCTGCACGGCTTGGGTGTGATCCAGATGGAGCTCATTCGCAGACGGTGGCAAAACCGGACAGCCAAAGGCGAGACATGGCAAGCACCGATGGCGAAGGCCTTGCAGGCGGCCAGCCTGATCTATCTGGTTGGCGCGACCTTCCAGGGCATTGCCTATCAGCCCATCGTCTTGATGATCGTCGGCTTGCAGATCGCATTGGTCAACCAGTGCAAAGAGCTCGAATCGAAATGGGTTCCTGACGACGATCTAGCGCCCGAAACGCCCAAGAGCCGCCGCGGTCAACGCAAGCCTGGCCATTCGCGCAAGCGGCGCGATGGCAATGCCGTAGCGGCAGGTTGACGCCCGACACATAGCGTCATTGCACTCGCTCTCTCCTTGCGCCATGAACATGCGCAGATCTATGCGGAGTCGCAGCAATTCCTGCTGCTCCGCCCCGCTTAAAGAGGAGAGGCGCATGACAACCGCTCAAGAGATTGCAGGACGTGTAGGCGAAACTATCGGCACCAGCGAATGGGTCGAGATGAGCCAGGAAAAGATCAATATGTTCGCTGATGCGACAGGCGATCACCAGTTCATCCATATTGATGAAGCAGCCGCCAAGATGACGCCGTTTGGCGGCACTATCGCGCATGGCTTTATGACGCTTTCGATGATCCCATACCTTAGTGCCGAATCGGATATGCCGCGCATGGAAGGCATCAAGATGGGCGTGAATTACGGCGGCAACAAAACCCGCTTCATCGCGCCTGTTCGTTCGGGCAAGCGTATTCGCGGCCATTGGAAGCTGCTGGAAATGACCGAGAAGCGCCCTGGCCAATGGCAGCAGACCTGCGAGATCACAATCGAGATCGAGGGTGAGGATAAGCCTGCTCTTATCTGCGAATGGATCACGATGTTCTTCGTCTGACGCTTTTCAGGTTCGCTCCTCCCCGCGAGAGAACCGAATTTTTCAACTTGAATAAAGGAGCTTCGCCATGTCGCGCGATGCAGTTATTGTTTCCACCGCCCGCACTCCTATTGGACGGGCTTACAAAGGCGGGTTCAACGCCACTCCCGGCGCCACTTTGGGCGCGCTTTCTATCACTCCAGCGGTTGAACGCGCAGGCATTGAAGGCGCTGAGGTTGATGATGTTGTGTGGGGCGCTGTCCTGACGCAAGGCACACAAGCGGGCAATATTGGCCGCAATGCTTCATTGCGCGCTGGGCTGCCTATCTCTGTTGGCGCGCAAACGATTGATCGCCAGTGTTCTTCGGGCCTCATGGCAATTTCGACTGCGGCCAAGCAGATCATCGTCGATAATATGGATGTTGTTGTTGGTGGGGGTCAGGATTCCATATCGCTCGTCCAAACGCCTGAAATGCGCGTTGCGCCTGACCCATCGCTGATCGCGATGCATAAGGACGTCTATATGCCAATGCTCAGCACTGCTGAGACTGTCGCAGCCCGCTATGGCATTAGCCGCGACGATCAAGACGAATACGCCTTCAACTCACAAATGCGCACAGCTGCCGCGCAAGAGGCGGGCAAATTTGACGATGAGATCGTGCCTGTCACCACCACAATGATGGTGAAAGACAAGGAAAGCGGCGAAGTTTCTCAGGTCGAAACCACCATCACCAAGGACGAAGGCAACCGCCCTTCAACCACGCTGGAGGGCCTGCAAGGCCTTGGCCCTGTTATGGGGCCTGACAAAGTCATCACGGCTGGCAATGCCTCGCAATTGTCCGATGGTTCATCGGCCAGCGTTTTGATGGAAGCCAAGCTTGCTGAACAAAAGGGTCTTGAGCCACTCGGCCGCTATGTCGGCATGGCGGTTGCTGGCACAGAGCCTGATGAAATGGGCATTGGTCCTGTCTATGCGATCCCCAAATTGCTCAAGCAAACCGGCGTGAAAATGGACGAAGTTGGCCTGTGGGAGCTTAACGAAGCTTTCGCAGTGCAGGTTCTTTATTGCCGCGACCAGCTGGGCATCGACAATGACATTCTCAACGTCAATGGCGGTTCAATCTCGATCGGTCACCCTTACGGCATGACCGGCGCGCGCTGCACTGGCCACGCATTGATCGAAGGCAAACGCCGCGGCGCGAAATATGTTGTCGTGACCATGTGTGTGGGCGGCGGCATGGGCGCTGCTGGCATGTTTGAGGTGTTGTGATCTGATTTTTGCGCTCGCGGTAGGCGCGCTTTGGCGCGCCACCTCCGTGGGGGCGGTCTAACGGCCGACGGGCAGTCGCCCTTGCGAGGCCTAGCGGCCTCGATCCCATAAGCCACTCAAGAGCTTGAAATTTGGCCCTTTCGCACCCACATTCGGGTTCGGGAGGGCCTTTTTCATGGGCATTATGGAAATCATCGGCATTGCCGGAAGCGTCAGCCTGCTCTCAGGCTGGCGGCTGTATCTGTGTATCTTTGCAACCGGCCTAGCGATGCGCTTCGATGCCATTCCCATCCCGGAACATCTCGCCTCGCTTGCCGTTTTCGCCAATCCATGGGTGATGGGCATTGCCGCCTTTGGCGCCTTGGCCGAGTTTTTCGCTGACAAGGTGATGTGGCTCGATAGCGCATGGGACACGATCCATACGCTGGTGCGCCCGGTTGGCGGCGCTTTGCTGGCGCTTGCGATTGTCGATCCGTCTGACCCCGCCATGCAAGTGATCGCGTTTCTTCTGGGCGGCGGAGCGAGCTTTGCAGCCCATGCCAGTAAAGCGGGCGCGCGCGGGGTCGCCAATGCCTCGCCCGAGCCAGTGAGCAATCTGGCGATGTCGACAGCTGAGGATGTGGCGACCGCAGGCCTGCTCTACACGGCTTACGAATATCCATATGCGGCAGGCGGAATAGCTGTCGTTCTGCTGATCATTGTGGTCGGCGTGCTGCTGATCGCGCGACGAATGATCAAGAAATTTGTGACGGCAGTGACAGGGGCGGGGGAGCCACCGCCGACTTAGCAATGGGCGAGCATTCGCCCTAAGGACCGATAGCCTTTGCGACCGCTAATGGTTGGGGGCGCAAGCTTTCCCCCAACGCATTCCGCAGCCCAAGCTATCGGTCCGCGTTCGCAACAAGTACAATGCTTGCATGCCCCCTAAAATCATCCGACTCTATGAGCTTCCCGACATTCGTCAGTGCAAAGAAGCATTCCAAAACCCACGCAACCATGAGTATCCGGACAAAGGCTATTTGGCAGAGCAGCTAAACACCGCCTCCAACAAGCTGTTCTGCGTCACGCGATACGATACTTATCTAGATGATGACGACCCTCGCGACTATGACGAATACGAGCTTAACTTTGCTGTTTGCGACATATCTGCCGAGCAGGCCCAGCCTCTTTGGCATGCCATGGGATGGGATTTAACTGGCCCTGATGGCCGTGAACTTGATGTGGCAGACGAGTTCAAAAGGCAAATTATCGCATGCGCCAAGGGGTTGGTAGATGGCGCTGAATTTTGCCCTGAAGGCAATGGCAAGCCCGCATACGATGATGATGGCAACCGCATAAGAGGAGCCGAGGCCTTTGAGCAAAGCCTAATGGCTGATCTGGAGCAATGGCGCACCGAGCACGCCCGCTAGTTCACCTGCAATAAGGTCGTGAGCGGAACGTCAGCTCCTATCGCAACGCGCATCGGTTCACCCATGCGCTTCGATAAATTCCTCAACCACCGGCGCCACTTTATCCCGCCAGCGCGAGCCATTGAAAATGCCGTAATGCCCAGCGCCCTCTGCCATGTAAAAGCGCTTCTTACCCTTGGCGAGGCCGCTCGCTAGATCGAGCGCAGCCTTGGTCTGGCCGAGGCCTGAAATATCGTCGCGCTCACCTTCGACTGCCAGCAATGCGGTGTCTTCGATAGCCGTCAGATCAACTAGCTCGCCCTTGTGGCGGAACTCGCCATTAGGGATCGAGTGCTTCTGGAACACTTCCTCGACTGTCTGGAGATAAAACTCCGCCGTCATATCGCAAACACTGCGATATTCATCATAGAAGTCCTTGGTCGCCTGAGCGCTCGAATCATCGCCTGCATTGAGATGCTTGAACATCTCGTAATGGCTCATCATGTGGCTGCCCAAATTCATGCTCATGAAGCTGGCGAGCTGCATAAAGCCCGGATAAACGCGCCGTCCCGCCCCGCGATGGTTCATGGGCACTGTGGCGATCACTGTATGCTTGAACCACTCGATCGGGCGCTCCATCGCCATATCGTTCACTGTGGTGGGGCTTTTGCGCGTATCAATCGGCCCGCCCATCATCGTGAGCGTGGCAGGGCGTGCTGAATGGCCCGAGGCGTTCATCAGCGCGGTTGCTGCGAAGGCGGGAACAGAGGGCTGGCACACCGCCATCATATGCGGGCGGTGTCCGTCTTGTTGGGGGCCAATATAGTCGAGGAACTCGATCAGATAGTCGATATATTCATCGAGATCGAAATCGCCTTCGTGCATGGGCACGGTTTTGGCATCGGCCCAGTCGGTGATGTAAACCTCGCAGCTTTCCAACATCCGCTCGACAGTGCCGCGCAGCAAAGTGGCGTAATGTCCGCTCATCGGAGCGACAATCAGCAGCTTGGGCCGGTCCATCCCGCCATCGGTATCAATCCCGTCGAGCCGGAAGCGCTTCAAATCGCCAAACGGCTTGTTGACGACGGTTGCCTCGATCACGGGGAAGACTTTGCCATCAATCGTGATGTCCTCGATCCCGAACGCCGGCTTGCCATAGGTCGCAGTGGCATGGGCGAACACTTCCAAGGCAGAGGCTGCCATTGGGCCAAGGCCGCTATAACCCAGCGGATTGGCTGGATTGGAGAGCATTTCTGCGCCGATTGCAGCCATCGAACTGGCATGAGACAGCCACGAACGCTGCAATTCGTATGCGTGATAGAGCAAAAGATTTCCCCGTTCCGTCAATTGTTTAATCCCCGTGATCCCGCGCGGGTTGATAAGTATGTGCACCCTTTCCTTCTATTGTGCAATGCACAATATTTCGTTGATTGTTACATTTCCTGTCCCAATTGCGGATTTTGCGCGTGAAATTTGCTTTGCCCTTCGCTAGTTGTGCGCAGCAATGGACCAGCCCACCAATCCTGATCGCTCTGCCAATGCGCTTGCTGGCGTAGAAGGCGCTGTTTCGCTTGAGGGCGATAGCGGGGAAGTGGCGCAGGCAGGCAAGAGCGAAAGCGCGGATAAGAGCGAGCCGCCCAAGGCGAAATCGCTTGGCCCCTTGCGGATGATTTATGGTGCGGCTGCCAAATATCCAGCGCAAATCCTGCTCGCATTCACTGCCTTGCTGATCACAGCAGCTGCGACTTTGGCGATCCCGTGGCGTTTCAAAGTGATTATCGACAGCGCGTTTAGCGGCGGTGCTTCTCAGGCAGAGATCAATTCCGCGTTCCAATATCTGATGATGATTGTGGTCGTGCTGGGGCTTGGCACAGCATTGCGGTTCTATTTCGTGAGCTGGATTGGCGAGCGCGTGGTGGCTGACATTCGCTATAAAGTGCACGAGAATTTGCTGCGCTTGGCTCCCGGTTTTTACGAGGAAAACAGCCCCAAGGAAATCTCCAGCCGGATGACATCGGACACTGCGATTATCGAGCAAGTGGTGGGCACAACGGTCTCGGTCGCCCTGCGCAATTCGCTCACCGCGATTGGCGGCACGATGCTGCTGTTTTACTTGCAGCCGCAAATGACATTGGGAATGGCATTGGTGATCCCGCTGATCATTATCCCGATCACGGTTTTCGGGCGACGATTGCGCAAAATCTCCCGCTCGAGCCAGGACCGCGTGGCCAATGTCGGCGCAATGGTCACCGAAGTGCTTTCCGCGATGAAAGTGGTGCAAAGCTTCAATCAGGAAAGCCGCGAGGCCCAGCGTTTCGGCGAGGCGGTTGAGCATACGTTCAACACAGCAAAGCGCCGCATTCTGATCCGCGCGATGATGACTTCGATCATCATTTTCCTGATCTTTGGCGCTGTCACTTTGCTGATGTGGCGCGGCGCGACTGCAGTGAGCGAAGGCAGCATTTCAGGCGGAACAATCTTTGCCTTTGTGCTGACCGGCGGATTGGTCGCGGGCGCATTTGGCTCGCTGACGGAAGTGTATGGCGATTTGCTGCGCGGCGCAGGTGCGGCCAGCCGGCTCAATGAATTGCTCAATGCAGCGCCCGAAATCGCGCCGCCTGCGCGCCCTGAGAAATTGCCCGAGCCACCGCGCGGCAGCCTGTCGTTCCGCAATGTCACATTCTGCTATCCCACGCGGCCCGAAACAAAGGCGCTCGACAATTTCAATCTGGAAGTCGAGCCGGGCGAAACTGTGGCGATTGTCGGCCCGTCAGGCGCAGGCAAAAGCACTCTCTTCCAACTGGTCGAGCGGTTTTATGATCCGCAATCGGGCACAATCCGCTTGGACGGCGTGCCGCTGACCAAAGCTGATCCGGCTGACATTCGCTCTCGCATAGCTTTCGTGCCGCAAGACGGCGTGCTGTTCAGCGCAGATGCGCGCGACAATTTGCGCTATGGCCAATGGGATGCAAGCGAGGAAGCGATCTGGGAAGCGACCCGCGCAGCCAATGCCGAAAGCTTTTTGAAAGAGCTACCCGAAGGGCTCGATACATTTCTGGGCGAGAGCGGAACACGGCTATCGGGCGGCCAGCAACAACGCCTTGCCATTGCCCGCGCGCTTTTGCGTGATGCGCCGATCCTGCTGCTTGATGAGGCGACCAGCGCATTGGATGCGGAAAGCGAGCAATTGGTGCAGCAGGCGCTCGACCGGTTGATGCAAGATCGCACGACTTTGGTCATCGCTCATCGCTTGGCTACTGTGCGTCAGGCTGACCGGATTGTTGTCCTCGACAATGGAAAGATTGCCGAGCAAGGGACGCATGACGAATTGTCCAGCGCAGGCGGGCTTTATGCGCGTCTGGCCAGTCTGCAATTTGCGCAAGCGGGATGAGAGCCTCGCATTTCGATCAAGTTGCAATGGCAACCGATCAGCGTCAACGCATTGACGCGCGGGTGGTTTAGAGTGAGAGATATTCATTAGGAATGGCGCGGTTTTCAGCATTGTGACAGCTGGCAGCGTCAAAGAGAGAGAAAGCCCAAACCGAAGGGCGAGATAACACGGGGATTTAAGCCAATGATCAAACGGACAGTTTCCTTCACCACAAGCGCATTGGCGCTGGCGCTTGCAACACCGGCTCTCGCTGAAACGCCTCATAACCATGACCATGATCATGCAAACCCGCAAAACATCGAAGTGCTCAATGACAGCGCCGAAGAGGCTGCCGGCGCGGCCACACCCACAATGAGCTTTGGCGAATGGGGCTTTGATCCCAGCCTGATCAGCCAGGACATTCATCCCGGCGACGACTTTTTTGCCTATGCGAACAAGAAATGGCTCGATGCCAATCCGCTGCCGCCCGAGTTTAGCCGGTTCGGCGCATTCACTTTGCTGGGCGAGAAATCCACCAGCGATGTAAAGGCTTTGGTGGATGAACTGGTCGCCAAGGATGCGTCCGATCTCACTTCGGACGAGAAACGCATTGTCGATGCGCACAATGCCTTCCTCAACACCGATGCGATTGATGCCGCTGGCCTTGCGCCCGCCCAGCCATATCTCAACAAGATCATTGCAGCCGGTTCGCTGGCGCAGCTTGCAAGCTTGTGGGGCGAGCCCGGAATGCCCGCGCCGATTGGTGGCTTTGTCAATGTCGATGCGAAACAGCCTGACCGTTATGTCGCCTATATCGGCAGCGGCGGAATGGGCCTGCCAGATCGTGACTATTACACCGATGAGAGCGAGAAGGGCCGCGAGATCCAGAAGCTCTACAAGGAATATCTCGCATTCCTGTTTGGCGAAGCAGGCTATGCCGATCCGGCCAATGCGGCAGCCGCCGTCTATGCGTTTGAAGAGCGGATTGCGCGCGAAGTTGCGTGGGATCGCACTGTCAGCCGCAATCGCGATCTTACCTACAATGCGGTGAGCAAAGACGAAATGCGGGCTATGGCTGGCGATATTCCGGTCGACCAGATTATGGCCAAGATCGGCTTTGACAAATCGCCGATCTATGTTGTGGGCACGATCCCACCCTCTGACGAGCGCGCGAAAGAGCTGGGCCTAACCGAGGAAACCTTGGCCAAGATTGGCAAGGGGCTTCCCGGCATGTTTGAAGTGCTGGGCGATACGCCGATTGCCACTTTGCAGGCATGGTCGATCAAGGAGTTTCTGTCGGACAATGCCTCGGTTCTGCCGAGCCGGTTCGACAAGGCCTCGTTCGAATTTTACGGCAAGAAGCTGCGCGGCACACCCGAACAACGCCCGCGCTGGAAACGCGCGATTGGCGCGACTGAAAACGCCTTGGGCGAGCTGGTCGGCAAGAGCTATGTCGAGCGTTACTTCCCGCCGGAAAACAAGGCCGCGATGGACGAGCTGGTAGGAAATTTGCGGATCGCAATGGCCCAGTCGATCGACGAAATCACCTGGATGAGCGATGCGACCAAGGAAGAAGCGCGCGCCAAGCTCAAGAGCTTTGATCCCAAGATCGGCTATCGCGACAATCTGGAAACCTATGAGGGTCTGGAAATCTCCGGAACCGATCCGCTCGCCAATTCGATTGCTTCGAGCGAGTGGAGCCTCAAGGACAATATCGCTAAACTGGGCAAGCCGATTGACCGCACCGAGTGGTTCATGCTGCCCCAGACCGTGAACGCTTATTACAATCCGACCAAGAACGAGATTGTCTTTCCCGCTGCGATTTTGCAGCAACCCTTCTTTGGCGTGAATGCCGATATCGCTGTCAATTACGGCGCGATTGGCGGTGTGATCGGGCACGAGATTGGCCATGGCTTTGATGATCAGGGCTCGAAATCGGATGGCACAGGCAAATTGCGCAATTGGTGGACTGAAGAAGACCGCAAGGCATTTGATGAGCGCGGCGACAAGCTGGTCGCGCAATATTCCTCCTTCTGTCCGTTTGACGAAGGTGAGACTTGCGTCAATGGCCGCCTGACTTTGGGCGAGAATATCGGCGATGTGGGCGGCTTGTCGCTCGCATACCGCGCTTACAAGATCGCCACCAAGGACATGGATGTGCCTGTGATTGACGGGTTTACCGGCGACCAGCGCTTCTTCCTTGCCTGGGCGCAGGTCTGGCGTTCGGCTCAGCGCGAGGAGAATTATCGCTTGCGGCTGAAGACGGGTGTTCACTCGCCAGAGGAATATCGCACCAATGGGCCGGTTCGCAATATGGATGCGTGGTATGAAGCCTTTGGCGTGAACAAGGATCATGCGATGTATATCCCGCCAGAGGACCGCGTGCGTATTTGGTAGGATATCTAGAAGGTTTTTTGTTTTTCGCGCCTGCCCTGAAATTCTTTGGCGCAGGCGCGGTATCCTCGCTCACACGACCTAAAGGCCCAATCGCTGCGGGCGGGCAGTCGCCCTTGCGGCCGCGATGCGGCCGTTAGATTGAGAACAAACAATCATTGACTTAGGCTTCGTTTCAGTGATGGAGCGCAGGCCATGACTTTTCTTGAGCTGCTCATCATTGCTATCGTGCAGGGGATTACCGAATTCCTGCCAATCTCCTCATCAGGGCATCTGATCCTGACGGGCAAATTGTTCGATGAAGATCAAGGCCCGCTGATCGATGTGGCAGTGCATGTCGGTTCGCTGCTGGCGATTATTGTCTACTTCCTCAAAGACGTGCTGGTGCTGGCGCGCGGCGGCTTTGCCAGCATAGGCGTTGGTGCGAGCGCTCCCAATGCTCCGGCAGAACGGCGCTTGTTCTGGTGGATTGTGCTGGGCACCATCCCTGCGGTCGCGTTTGGCCTCTCGATCAAACTGGGGCTGTTCAATGGGATCGCGACCAGCATGTTCGGCGTCGAGATTGTCGATGATGATCTGATGAGCTCGATCCGCTTTACCGATCTGATCGCCTTCAATCTGATTGTTTACGGCATCTTGCTCGGCATTGCAGACTGGATCGGCAAGGAAGTGAAGTCGTTTGAACAAATGACCTGGCGCGATGGATTGATCGTTGGTCTGGCACAGGCGCTCGCGATTATTCCGGGCACTTCGCGCAGCGGCGTCACGATGACAGCAGCGCGCTTCCTTGGGTACAAGCGGGTAGAGGCCGCGCGCTTCTCGTTCCTCCTGTCGATCCCGGCAGTGGCGGGGGCTGGCGTGCTGATTGTTCCGGAGATTTTCGAAGCGGGCGCGGCGCTTGCATGGGATGCGCTCATTGCAGGCGTGCTGACCTTTATTTCCGCTTTCCTGACGATGGCGTTTCTGATGAACTTTCTCAAGAAAGCCTCGATGATGGTCTTTGTGATTTACCGCATCGCGATGGGCGTTGCGTTACTGTGGTTTTTCTAGCTTCAAGCGCCAGCGCTCACGTCCGTTCGCTTGGCTTTCCTCGCTCCGTGCGACTTTCAGTCGCGTCGCTGCGGTCGGGCAGTCGCCCTCGCGAAGCCTTCGGCTTCGATCACGATCTATCAATAAGCCCGACTGCGAAACCCAAATCACACCGCTTCTGCGCCTGATCCGCGCCCGCCTCTCAGCAGATATTCCTGAGTGCCGCGATGCACCACATAATCGACATCAATCACCGCTGAATTGGCATATTTGAAGGCTGGCGCAAGGTTGCGATAAAGCCGGTCGAAATCGCGCTCTACCGTTTGGCGGAAGAGGTTTTTAAAGCTCTCGATCACAAAGTAAGTCGGCTGCAAATCGCTGATCACGTAATCGGTGCGCATCACCCGGTCGACATTGAGCATGATGCGATTGGGACTTTGCGCCTCAACCGCGAATTTCGCCTCGGTCGGGCCGGACAGAATGCCTGCACCATAGGCGCGGATATCTCCCGGCGCTTCCTCGATCAGCCCGAACTCGACTGTATACCAGTAAAGCGCGCCCAAGGCTTTCAAACGGTTATACCGCATCGCCTTCCAACCCGCGCGGCCATATTCCTGCATATAGTCCGCGAAGGTCGGGTCGGTCAGCATCGGGACATGGCCGAAGACATCGTGGAACACATCCGGCTCTTGAATGTAATCAAACGTCTCGCGCGTGCGAATGAAATTGCCCGCTGGAAAGCGCCGATTGGCCAGATGCCAGAAGAAGACGTGATCGGGGATCAGCATGGGGACGGGCACAACGCTCCATCCGGTCAGCGCGCCCAGCTCGCTCGACAAGCGTTCAAATTCGGGAACGCCGCCACGCGACAGGTCAAGCTTTTCAAGCCCTGTCATGAAGGCGCTCGCCGCTCGTCCGGGCAGCACTTCCATCTGCCGCGCGAACAAATCATCCCAGATCGCGTGATCATCCGCGCTGTAATCGGCCTGCGCCGCCTCGATCCAGTCATCCCCCAGCCCCTCGGGTTTTTTCAAAGGCGCAGTGAAGACATCCGCCGGCAAATCGGGCAGAACGGAAAAGTCATCATGGATGTCGGTTTGAGTAGCCATAGTTTCACTTGTAACTTTATCATCGCGGCCAAGGCTGCGCAATCGGGGATGTTCTCTTGAGCAAAAAGACTGAGGCGAAGTTAAAACGCAAGCACTATGAAAAGGCGATGGACCCGCTCGAGCTGGAGCTGGTCAGCATGGCGCGCTGGGCCAAGACGACAGGGCAGCGCATTGTCGTGCTGTTCGAAGGGCGCGATACGGCGGGCAAGGGCGGGGCGATCCGCGCTGTTTCGGGGCGGCTGAACCCGCGCCAATGCCGAATTGTTGCGCTCGGCAAGCCGACACAAGAAGAGCAGTCGCAGTGGTATTTCCAGCGCTATGTGAAGCACATGCCTTCTGCTGGCGAGATCGTGCTGTTTGACCGCAGCTGGTATAACCGCGCAGGCGTTGAGAAAGTGATGGGCTTTGCTTCTAAGCCCCAAGTGGACGCGTTTCTGGAAGCGACTCCGGCGTTCGAGAAGCAGCTGACAGATGACGGCATATTGCTGTTCAAATATTGGCTGACCACCGATCAGGTCCATCAGGAAGAGCGGCTTCGCGAACGGCTCGAGGACCCGCTTAAACGCTGGAAACTCTCCCCCATCGATCTGGCCGCGCGCGAGCAATATGAGGCCTATACCGACGCGCGCGAGGCAATGTTGGAGGCAACGCACACTAGCCATGCGCCGTGGACTCTGGTTGATTTCAACGATCAGAAACGCGGGCGGCTGACGCTGGTTCGCGATCTGCTTGACCGTGTGCCCGATACGCATATCGACCCACCGCCGCTGGAGTTTCCTGAGCTGGGGCATGAGCCGAGGCGCGAGAGCTATGGCGGGTTGAAACCGATTGCGGACTATGAGGTTTGAGTAGCTACCGAAGCGCGAGGTAAGGGCGCCTCGTATGGGGAGGTCCTTAGCCGAATGGGCCGCTCAGCTAGGTCGAAACTCTCTGCGCGCTTTGGTAGCAAACTAGAAAATCAGACCGATGCACTCGCCGCCGTCACTTGCCGTCCATCACCGGCGAACGCGCCGAGTTCGATATCCTCACCCGAACCCCCTTGTTTCTGGCGCATCACCAGATGCAGCGGCTCGTCCGCAATCGCAGGTGAGACCCCGCGAAAACTGAACGTCCGAAGCGCATTTTCGCCCACTTCGCTCGCTGCCAATTGCAGCAGCAGCGAAGCGGTGAGCGGGCCATGCACGACCAGCCCGCGATAGCGTTCCACCTCGCTCGCATAAGGTGCATCATAATGGATCCGGTGGGTGTTGAAGCTAAGCGCGGAAAAGCGGAACAAAAGCCGCGGATCAGGCGTGATTACGCGGTGCACATCCCATTCGCTTGCATCGAATTTCTCATCGCCCAAAGGTGGCGGGGACAAAGGCGCATCGGGAGCGGCAGCAGCACGATAGACAATCGTTTGCATCTCTTCGACTGCGAGCGCGCCATCGGCGAAGTTTGCATGCTCGACATTGACGAATATCAGCGTGCCCGAGCCGCCAGTCTTCTCAGTCACAGAAGCAATGCGGCTGACCCGTTCAAACTGCCCGCCCGCCTTGATCGCCGCGTGAAAGCGCATTTTGGACGAGGCCCACATCCGGCGCGGCATGGTACTTTCCGGAATTGGCGGCATAAAGCTCGATTGCGACATATCGCGCGAGGGGTGGCCATCAGGGCCAAGCGCAGCGGTAGGCGCATCGGGATTGGCAAGGCACAGGTGAATGCCTTGGGGCAGGGTGGCGCCCGGCTCAAGATCAAGCCCGCGCTCTAAATCAAACATGCTGCACCACGCCTTGGCGCGTGTGTAATCGAGCTGGTCTTTGCGCCGTTCCTCGCGCCCAATCCATGCGTCCCAATTAGACGCCATCAGGCCGCGCGCTCAAACAGCGCCGCAATGCCCTGTCCGCCGCCAATACACATGGTCTCAAGCCCGAACTTCGCATCGCGGCGGTGCATTTCATGCGCCATATCGGCAAGGATGCGGAGGCCGGTTGCTCCAATCGGATGGCCCAAGGAAATGCCCGAGCCATTGACGTTCAAGATGTCGCGGCGGCTGTCATCCTCTGACCAGCCCCATCCTTTGAGCACGGCGAGCACTTGCGGCGCGAAAGCCTCGTTCAATTCGACCAGATCAATATCGTCCCATGAAACACCGCGCCGCTCGAACAGTCGCTCGACCGCTGGCACAGGGCCAATGCCCATGCGCGATGGATCGCAGCCTGCCGCTGCCCATCCGGCGAAATAGAGCATGGGGGTGAGGCCGAGCTCTTCAAGCTTGTCTTCTGCGACGACAAGGCACGCTGCTGCTGCATCATTTTGCTGGCTGGCATTGCCCGCTGTTACAACCGCATCAGGGTTCTGCCTGCCTTCAATCGCGCGCAATTTGCCAAGCGTTTCCATCGAAGCATCTGGGCGGAAGCCCTCATCGCGATCAAAGCGCACTGGATCGCCGCGCCTCTGAGGAACCTCAATCGGCACAAGCTGCTCGGCAAACTTGCCATCCTTCCAAGCGGCGGCGGCATTCTGGTGAGAGCGCACTGCATATTCATCGCAGGCCTCGCGTGAAATGTCATAATCCTTGGCGAGGTTTTCTGCTGTCTCGATCATGCCAGTAATCACGCCGAAACGTTCAACCGGTTGGCTCATCACACGGCCACGCGACAAACGATCATGCAGCACCATATCGCCCATACGCGCGCCGCCCCTCGCTTGGGTGGTGTAATGCTCGACATTGGACATGCTCTCGCACCCACCCGCGACGACGACATCGGCCATGCCGGTCTCGACCATCATGGCAGCATTGGCAATCGCTTGAACGCCTGATCCGCAGCGCCGGTCAAGCTGGTATCCCGGCACTTCCAAGGGCAAGTCTGCGGCGAGCCAGGACCAATGGCCGATGCACGGTGCCTCGCCATTGCCATAGCCTTGGGAGAAGACCACATCATCGACGCGCGCAGGATCAATTCCGCTGCGCTCGATCAGGGCTTTCAAGATGATCCCGCCCAATTGGCCAGCGTTCAAAGGTGCAAGCGTGCCGAGGAATTTGCCCACCGGCGTGCGAAGCGGAGATACGATGGCGGCGCGGCGTCCAGTGCTTGGGGTGGTCATGTCTTAGTCCTTATCTGAAAGGGCCACAGTGCCCGCATCGACTAGCTTGCCAATAGCCCCACTGGAGAGGCCAAGCCTCTCTGCGAGCACTTCCTCGGAATGTTGGCCCAGATAGGGCGCAGGCGCGGGATCGCCCGTTTGCTCATCCGGCATATTGGCAAAAGAGCGCGTGGCGGGATATTCAAAGCCCGACGGGTTGGCAGGCGAGGGGCCGAACAGCGGATTATCGCCAATCAGCACCTGGTCATGGGCGGCCTCATGCATGGTGCGATAACGCTCAAACGTGGTGCCTGCTGATGCCATGCGCGCTTCCAGATCAGCCCAATCCATCGCCGCAGCCGCCTGATCAAAGATCGCAAAAAGCGGTTCGCGATTTTCAAAGCGCGGTTCATCGCCATCGGCAAAGCGCACGCCCAGTCTGGCTTCGAGCGCGGCGATTTCCTCTGCAACACCGAAAGCCTCGACCAGCCCTGCCCATTGCTTGCCAGTAAGCGCTGCGACCATGAAGCGCACTCCGTCTTTCGAGCGGAAATCCTTGCCAAACGCGCCCCAGATCGCATTGCCCAAGCGTATCCGGTCAGAGCCGCGATAGCGCATTTCGGCAAGCGCGCCCGAGTTGGCCATAGTGCCAATCGCTACATCGCCAAGCGGAATGCGCACTTCATGTCCCTTGCCGCTGCTGTCACGCTCGCGAAGAGCCGCCAGAAGCGCGAAGCTGGCATAAGCGCCCGTGATGAAATCCCACGCGGGCAGCACTTGATTGACAGGGGGCGCGGTTGCCGTTTCCCAATCCTCCGGCCCGCACATAAGCGGATAGCCGCTGGCTGCGTTGACTGTGAAATCCATTGCCTGCCTGCCATCATGCCAGCCCATGATGCGCACGCTGATCATATCCTCACGCCGTGCTGCCATGGCATCGTGCGACATGAAGCTCTTTTCCGGCAAGTTTGTAATGCATTGTCCGGTTTTGGCGGCCAGTTCGACGCATAGCTCGCGTCCTTCGCCGCTGCGCAGATCGAGCGCGACCGATTTCTTTGCGCGGTTCAAGTTCTCCCAAGAAAGCGAGCGGCCTTCCTTAGTCAGCATGTATCGCTGGTAATCGAGCCCACCTGCTGTGTGATCGATGCGGATCACTTCGGCGCCCATTTGCGCGCAATACAGGCCAGCGGTGGGCGAAGCGACGAAGCTGGAGACTTCGATGATCGAGAGGTCGGAAAGCAATTTGTACATCTATTTTAGTCCCTCAAACGGCGGGCGGGATGCGTCCGCATCCCTTGCCTTTCGCGGCATAAGCCGCGGCGGGCAGTCGCCCTTGTGACGCCTGCGGCGTCGATACAGCGCGCACCATATGGCTTGGTCGCGGAGCACGGTCGGCGAACAGCCGACCGCAAGCCCAACGGGCGTCCGCAGCGGCGCGGACTTGTCCGCAAGCCGCGAGGATATCGCACGGAGCCAAGCGACCTTGAGGCCCAAATAAACAAACTCTACCCATTCAAACTTTCCCATTCGCGCAGCATATGCTTGGCGATCTGGAGATAGAGAATTTGCGTCGTGCCTTCGT
>CAZJAG010000014.1:0-15743 GCA_964543735.1 uncultured Porphyrobacter sp.
GGCTGGTATGCGGTTGGGATCGGCATCGCCGTGATGGTCATCTCGCCGCTCATCAAGCGCCTGATGCATCTCGACACACTCACCGATGACGACACGCTTGAAGGCGCTGCCGAGGCAGGCCTTGAAGCGCAAGAAGGCGGCGTCCACCCCGCGACCAAAGTTTAAGAGACGAAAGCGTAGGATCACATGAAAGAGCCAAGCACAATGAGAGCGCTTACTATCGCAGGGAGCGCTCTTGCGCTGGCTGCATGTTCCACCACTGGTCTTGGAAGCGGGGCCGCACTGGCGGACAATCAATCGCCCGCTTCGGATAGCACAAGCGAGGAAACCGCCAGCATTGCGCCTGTGGGCGTGGACGGACGCGTGCCTTACGCCTCAACCTACAAGCCTTATCCCGGCGCTGCGACTGCACTGGTTGGCGCGACTGTCTTTGATGGCAAGGGCGGCAAGCTGGAAGGCGCAACAGTGCTTTTCAGCGGCGGCAAAGTGGTTGGCGTTGGCTCTGGCCTCTCGACCCAAGGCTACACAGTGATTGATGGCAGCGGCAAATATGTGACGCCGGGCATTATCGATATCCACTCGCATCTGGGTGATTATCCAACGCCTGCTGTGCAAGCGCATAGCGATGGCAATGAAGCAACTTCGCCGACAACGCCCGATGTATGGGCCGAACATTCGGTCTGGCCGCAAGACCCCGGTTTCAGCCGAGCAATGGCCAATGGCGGGATTACTTCGCTGCAAATCCTGCCCGGTTCAGCGAACTTGATGGGCGGGCGCACAGTCACACTCAAGAATGTGCCATCGCGCACAGTGCAAGGAATGAAATTCCCCGGCGCGCCCTATGGTTTCAAGATGGCTTGCGGCGAGAATCCCAAGCGCGTTTATGGCGGCAGAGGGCGCAAGCCCAGCACGCGGATGGGCAATTTCGCAGTCAATCGCCAGACATGGCTCGATGCGATTGCCTATGCCGAGGATGACGATCCCAAACGCAATCTTGGCAAGGAAACTCTCGCTGGCGTTTTGAAAGGCGAGATCCTCGTCCACAATCACTGCTACCGCGCGGATGAAATGGCGCTGGTGATGGATATGGGCAAGGAGATGGGATACCGCGTCACAGCGTTTCACCACGCTGTCGAGGCTTACAAGATCGGCGATCTGCTGCGCGAAAATGGCGTGTGCAGCGCGATCTGGGCGGATTGGTATGGCTTCAAAATGGAAGCTTATGACGCAATTACAGAAAATGCGGCGCTGCTGCAAAATTCCGGCGCATGTGTTGTGATCCATTCGGACAGTGCGAATGATATCCAGCGGCTCAATCAAGAAGCGTCCAAAGCGCGCAAGGCGGGCCTCAGAATGGGGATTGATATTAGCGAAGGCACTGCGATCCAGTGGATTACGCTAAACGCAGCCAAGGCAATGGGCATTGCGGATCAAACAGGCAGTTTGGAGCCAGGCAAAATGGCCGATGTGGTGCTGTGGAATGGCGATCCTTTGAGCGTCTATTCGCGGCCCGAGAAAGTCTGGGTCGATGGCGCTTTGCTGTTTGATGCAACCGATCGCAAGCGCCGTCCGGTGAGCGATTTCGAGCTTGGCCAGCCCGGCGAAGGAGATGTGAAATGAAGCGGCTCCTCACGATAGCAGCCAGCGCTTTGGCGCTCGCGGCAACGCCTCTTGCTGCGCAGGATATGATCATAACCAACGCAACCGTCGTAACGGGCGATGGCAGCGAGCCTATTCAGGGCGGCACAGTGATTGTGCGCGGCGGCAAAGTTGTCTCGGCTGGGCCGACGCCAACGGGAACCTTTCAAACCGATACTGTCATTGACGCAGGTGGGGCTTGGGTCACGCCGGGTATCTTCGCAACTGTCACAACGCTGGGCATTTGGGATGTGGGCGCGGTTTCTGAATCGAATGACAGCCGCGCAGGCGGATCGCCCTTCAGCGCAGCCTTGGATGTCGCGCCGATTATCAATCCCAATTCGCAGCATATCTTGATCCACCGTGCCGCTGGAGTGACACGGGCCGCTACGACGACAACCGGCACAGGCTCGATCTTTGCAGGTCAAGGCGCGATAATTGACCTCGATAGCGATGCCAATCCGGTGATGAAGCGCCGCGCGTTTCAAATGGTCGATCTGGGCGAAAGCGGAGCACGCCAAGCAGGTGGCAGCCGCGCGTCCACATACGTGCTCTTCCGCAATGCCTTGCGTGAAGCGCGCGCATTGGGAAGCGGGCGCGCGCTACCCCGCACGCCTGAAATCACAACCGGCGATGATGTGAAGCTTTCACGCTTTGATGCAGAAGCGCTGGTGCCTGTCATACGCGGTTCGCAGCCGCTTTATGTGCATGTCGAGCGCGCATCGGATATTCGCAGTGTTCTGGCTTTGCGCAGCGAATTCCCTCAACTTGATCTGGTGCTGGTCGGCGCAAGCGAAGGCTGGCTGGTCGCGAATGACATTGCCGCCGCTGGCGTGCCTGTGATTGCCGATGCGCTCGATGATTTGCCTTCAGGTTTTGACGAGCTGGCAGCAACGCAAAGCAATATTGGCCGCATGGTGCGGGCCGGTGTGAAAGTGGCTCTCAATGCGTCCAGCATGGAAGCCCCGCGCCGCTTGCCGCAATTTGCAGGCAATCTGGTTGCGCTTGGCAAAGTGCCGGGCGCTGCTGGCCTTAGCTGGAGCGAGGCCTTTGCTGCGATCAGCTCTGTGCCTGCTGAAATCAGCGGAATGGGCGGGCGTGCTGGCGTCTTGAAGCGCGGCGCAATTGGCGATGTTGTGATCTGGGATGGCGATCCGCTCGAAGTCGGCTCGGTTCCCACCCGCGTGTTCATTGGCGGGGTCGAGCAGGATCTCGCAAACCATCAAAGCCGCTTGAAAGACCGCTACCGCGATCTTGATGAAAGCGATTTGCCCAAAGCTTACGATTGGTGAGAATGATGAGAATTACCCCTGCACTTGCTGCGCTGCTGCTAACTGCGCCTCTGGCTGCGCAAGATGCGCCCGAAACTGCGCCTGAACCAAAAGCAGAGCCCAAAACGGGTGTCGGCTCAATGGCGTGGCATAGCCAGCAACAAGCCTACCCTTCCAGCTTAAAAGCCGCAGATGGCTGGCACTGGATGGAAGGCGGGCTGCGCTGGCGTTGGACTGAATACAATGCGTCTGAAAAACGCCCGACACTGCAAGACAATGTGACAGTCCATTACGAGGGCACATTCCTTGACGGGAAAGTGTTCGACAGTTCGTTCGAACGCGGCGAGCCAGCAACATTCCCGCTTGGGCGCTTGGTCAAGGGGTGGCAAATGGCGATCCCGAACATGGGCGTTGGCGAGACGATTGAAATCGTGATCCCGCCCGATCTGGCATATGGGCCTGAAGGCAGAGGGCCGATCCCGGGCGGTGCGACTTTGAAATTCAAAGTCCAGCTGATCGCGATTGCCGAGGAGTAATGCGCGGCTAGGCTGTGAAAAAGGGGAGGAAAGACAAGCGATGGATAATGCGCTGGTTTCACTTATCGCAGCGAGCCTGACATTGGTCGGCACGCATTTCGCATTGTCGCATCCCTTGCGCGCTCCCTTGGTCAAAGTGCTTGGCGAAGGCGGCTTTGCAATCGCTTACAGCCTGATCAGCTTGGGCGCAGTGGTGTGGATGTATTTCGCTTTCAAAGCTGCTCCTGCAACCACGCCCTTGTGGACAGGCTTTGACGATATCAGCTGGACTATTGGCAGCCTGATCGCTCTGATTGCCATGGTCTTTTACGCAGGCGCAATGACGCCAAAAAACCCCTCGCTTCCCATGCCCGGAGCAAGCGAGGCTGCACGGGCCGAGCCGCAAGGTCTGTTCAAAGTCACTCGCCACCCGATGATGTGGGGATTTGCCTTGTGGGCGATCTCGCACATGGTCGCCGCGCCCACAGCGCGCACTCTGGTCGTAGCGAGCGCTGTGCTGTTTCTCGCCCTAATCGGTGCGAAAATGCTCGACCGGAAAAAGCGAATGCAAATGGGCGACGCGTGGGCAACTTTTGAAAGCCGGACAAGCTATTGGCCGCGCTGGTCTGCTCTATTCAGTGTGGGCTGGATGCCATGGGCAATCGGCCTTGCGATCTGGCTGGTGATGAGCTGGCTGCATATGCCGGCTGGCGATATTCCTGCCGGAATCTTCCGCTGGGTTTAATCTCCGCTGCTATCCCTTGCTAGCACTTGCTCCAGCCAGTCGCGCTGTGCGGCCACAACGATATCTGCGCCCATTTGATTATGCCCTAAGCCTTCAAACAGAAGGAAAGCGGATTGCGGCATTGCCTCTGCCAAAGCGCGCCCATGGCTTTGCGGGATCAAAGTATCCTCTGCTCCATGCGTGATCAGCGCAGGTTTGGTGAAATTGGCAAGCTTGCTTTCATTGTCGAAATGATCGCGCAGCAACGCGCTGACCGGTATCCATGGCACTTTCTCAGCTGTGAGAATATCAAGCGAGCGGAACGGTGCATTAAGCAATAAAGCGCGCGGCCGAGCCCTTACAGCCAATTCAATCGCAGTGCCTGAACCGATTGAATAGCCGGAAATGACGAGGCCCCCGCCTGCAATCCCTTTGCTCGCCAGAAAATCGAGCGCGGCTTGCCCATCGGCATAAAAGCCCTTTTCCGATGGCTTGCCCGCATTGCCGCCATAGCCGCGATATTCAGGCAGCATCAGGCCATATCCCGCTGCTTCCCATTGGCGCGTCGATGCAAGCGATCCCAGCAAAGTCTCGCCATTGCCGTGGTAATGCAGCACTGTCGGCAAATCGGGGCGAGCGGGCGCTTTGAAAAATGCGCGCGTTTCAATCCCGTCTTCGGCTGTCAGAGGGATTTCCTCAAACCCGTGCGGCACTTCGGGCCTGTCTTGCGGAGCGGGATAAAGCAAAGAGCCTTGCATTGCCCACAAGGCCACCAGCACGACGATATAAAAGGTCGCAAAGCCTGCCACCAGCCGCACCAGCAATTGCATTGGCTCAATCACCTGTGAAATTCGCTGGCCGCTTTTCAATCAGAGCATTCACGCCTTCCATATGATCATCGGTCGGGTGCATCAGCGCTTGCGTGTTCGCCGCCATTTCGAGCGCAGTGTCATAGGAAATCTCGCGCCCTTGCCGCAGCAAATTCTTGGTGTGGCGAAGCGAATGGGGCGGCATGGAGGCAATCTTCTCAGCCATCCCCTGCGCTTCGCTTAGCAAATTATCATGCGGCACAACTCGGCTGACCAGGCCCCAATCCTGCGCTTGCTCGGCCCCGATTACATCGCCAGTGTAGAACAATTCCGAAGCGCGGCTCATTCCAATCACTCGCGGCAAAATCCATGTCCCGCCATCGCCCGGAATAATGCCCAGCTTTAAGAATGTGACACCGAACTTCGCTTTCTCGCTAGCAATGCGAATATCAGCCAAGCAAGCCACATCGCAGCCAAGCCCGATGGCCGGGCCATTGACCGCTGCAATCACAGGCACGCGAATGCCGTAAAGCGCGCGCAGGATGCGGTGGATATTGTTGCGATAGCCATCGGAAATCACAGGCGGAATGCCGCCAAAAGTGCCCGAGCGCTCTTTCATTGCCTTGATATCGCCGCCTGCACTGAATGCACGCCCTGCTCCTGTCAGGATGACACAGCGCACCTCCATATCCTCATTGATGGCGCGCGCAGCCTCTTCAAATTCCGCCCCGTCGCCAGCATTGCCCAGCGGGTTCATGCTGTCGGCACGGTCAATCGTCAGAGTGGTCACAGCGCCGTTCTTGGCAATTTTCAACAAGCTCACAGCATTCATCCTTGGCTAAGACATCTTCTCTCATTTAGACCGCTCTGCTATGCGATGCTAAACAGGCTCGCACAATCCATCTTTTCTAGGGGGGCGCAAGATGGATAGCGAAGTGAGGATCATGTGCCCAATATAGCTGCTGTCATTCTGGCTCCTCCTCTGGCGTTAAGCCAGACTCCGGTCGATGTCGCTCCGCTTGAAAGCGTGGCGAGCCTTCCCGCAATTTCTGCCAGCATGGCAGAGGTAAGCTGGTCTTTGGACGCTGGGCAGGAAACTGCTCAGGACAATTCCGCCTCCACAAGCCAGCCCTTACCACAAGATGCCGAAACCGCAGCTGAAGTGGCCGCCGATGCCGCGCAGACCGTGGCGAGCGAACCGCAAGAAACCCAGCAAGCCGAAGATGACGATGCGATTATCGTCACGGGCGAATACGGCCCGCCCAACAATGCTGTCGAGGTGGTTAGCCAGGCTTCTTTCGCTGTCACAGAAGGCGTCGACAAAGCGATCGTCGGCCCGGTGGCCGATGCTTATGAGGAAGGCGTGCCCAGCCCCATCCGCAATGGCTTGCGCAATTTCCTAAGGAACCTTCGCGAGCCGACCAATTTCATGAATTTCCTGCTTCAAGGCAAAGTGGGCAAAGCGTTCGAGACGGCGGGGCGCTTTGCTATCAATTCCACTTTTGGGCTCGGCGGACTGATCGATGTGGCAGGCAATGACACAATCAATCTGCCTTACCGCCGCAACAGTTTCTCCAATACGCTGGGCTTTTACGGCGTGGGGCATGGCGGATATATGGTCTTGCCGCTGGTCGGCGCGACAACAGTGCGCGATTTCATTGGCTCCGGCCTTGACCAGTCGATTGTCCCTTTCATCATTGGCAAGCCGTTCAATACGCCGGAATATGGCATTCCCGCCTATGTGATCAACTCGCTGCAATTTAGAATCGATTTCGATGACACTTTGCGCGGCATTCGCCAGTCTGGCGATGCTTACGGTTCGCTCAAAGAGGAATATCTGGGCCGGCGCGAGGAAGAGGTTCAAGCCTTCAAGGATGGCGATCCGAATATGGGCATTCCGGAAAGCTATGTGAGCCCGTTTGCCACGCCCGAGCCTGCCGATGAAGCTGAGGCTGACGCCGGAGCAATTGGCGCGGGTGAGGCGGGGAGCCCTCAAGCTGGCATTCAAGCGGTTTCAGGGCGCGCGCATATCGCACCCGATGTCGCGGTTCTTAGCGCCTTTGCCCCTGTCGTGACCGAGCATGGGAAGCAAGCCACGCGCCCATGCACCCTCGAGCAAAGCTGCACTGCAAATTTCAGCTATGTCTTTGCACCGCGCCGTCTGGCCCGCGCATCGACCGGATCGCTGCGCCGCGAATTTCGGTGAGGGTTTGAGCGCGAGCGGCGCTTAAGCCCGCGCTTCTTCAACGCCTGCCGAATTGTGCCGCAAGGCTTTGAGCGCGGTTGCCACAATGCTGTCCGCATCGAGCCCGGCCTCGGCATATTGCTTGTCCGGTGCATCCTGATCCTGAAACAGATCGGGCAAGCGCATTGTCCGCACTTTCAGCCCATTATCCGTCAATCCAGCATCAGACGCAAAGGTGAGCACATGCGCGCCCAGCCCGCCAATCGCGCCTTCCTCAATCGTCAGCACAACCTCGTGTGAGCGCATCAGCTTCTCAATCAATTCCTGATCGAGCGGCTTGGCAAAGCGCATATCAGCAACCGAAGTCGAAAGCCCCTTGGCTTCCAAAGTGTCAGCCGCTTTCAAAGCCTCGGCCAAGCGAGCACCCAGCGAAAGGATTGCAATCTTCGATCCTTCGCGAACCAGCCGCCCTTTGCCAATCTCCAGTTTCTGAAGCGTCTCGGGCATATCCACGCCCACCCCGCCGCCGCGCGGATAACGAAACGCAATCGGCCCCTCGTCATATTCGGCTGCGGTATAGGTCATATGGGCAAGCTCGGCTTCATCGGCCGCTGCCATCACAACCATATTGGGCAAGGTCGCAAGATAGGTAATATCAAACGCGCCTGCATGAGTGCAGCCATCCGCCCCCACCAGCCCAGCACGGTCAATTGCAAAGCGCACAGGCAAGTTCTGGATTGCAACATCATGCACGACTTGATCGTAAGCGCGCTGGAGGAAGGTCGAGTAAATCGCTGCGAAGGGGCGCATGCCTTGCGCGGCCAAACCGGCAGCGAAAGTCACGCCATGCTGCTCGGCAATCCCGACATCGAAAGAGCGTTCGGGATGGGCCTTAGCAAACCGGTCAACCCCTGTGCCAGAAGGCATAGCCGCAGTAATTGCGCAAATCCTTTTATCCGTTTCAGCAAGCTTCGCCAGAGTATCGCCAAACACATTTTGATAGGCAGGCGGGCCAGGTTTCCCCTTCGCCTTCTCGCCTGTCACAACATCAAATTTGGGAACGCCGTGATATTTGTCTGCGCTGTTTTCAGCAGGGGCATAACCCTTGCCCTTGGTGGTGACGACATGGATCAGCACAGGGCCCTGATCGCTATCGCGGACATTCTCAAGCACAGGGATCAAATGATCGAGATTGTGCCCGTCAATCGGGCCGACATAATAAAAGCCCAGCTCTTCGAACATCGTCCCGCCAGTGACCATCCCGCGCGTATGGCTTTCCGCCTTGTCGACGGCCTTGTGCACGCGGCGTGACAATTTGCGAGTGAAGCGCGAAGCGAGCTCGCGCAGGCCCAGATATTCGCTGGAAGAGACCATTCGCGCCAGATAAGCGGACAATCCGCCAACCGGCGGCGCGATCGACATATCATTGTCATTGAGGATCACGACCAGCCGATTGCCCGCCTGCTCGGCATTGTTCATCGCTTCATAAGCCATGCCAGCGCTCATCGCGCCATCGCCAATCACCGCAATCCCGCGTCCGGGCTCTTCCTTCAGCTTGTTCGCGACCGCAAAGCCGAGCGCTGCCGAGATCGAAGTTGAGCTATGCGCAGCGCCGAAAGGATCATATTCGCTTTCCGCTCTTTTGGTGAAGCCGGACAGCCCGCCTCCGGCACGCAAAGTGCGAATGCGGTCGCGCCGTCCGGTGAGAATCTTGTGCGGATAGCATTGGTGGCCGACATCCCACACCAGCCGGTCTTGGGGCGTGTTGAAGACATAGTGGATCGCCACTGTCAGCTCGACCACACCAAGCCCTGATCCCAGATGCCCGCCGGTTGTCCCGACGGCATCGATCATTTCGGTTCGCAATTCGTCGGAAAGCTGGCGGAGCTGGTCAGCTTTCAATGTCCGCAAGTCTTGCGGATATGTCACAGTGTCGAGCAGCGGAGTCGCAGGAGGCTTCGTCATAGCGCTATATCTACACGCCTAATTCTGCAAAGTCGATGAACGGTTCATCGATAGTTTTGCACGTCTCGTCGAGCGTTGCTTAAGCGCAACTCTTGCAGATGCCGCGGATTTCAATGACGGGGCGCTCCGGTTTGAAATCACGCTTGGCTGCAATGGCGCGAACAGCGCGCGAAATCTCGTCATCGTCGACATGGGTGGCTTGCTCGCACAGATCGCAGACAAGGAAGATGCAATCATGAGCGCAGCCTGGATGGCTGTTGGCGATGAAGGCATTGGCGCTTTCGACACGCAATGCGAGATTGGTCGCAACGAAAATGTCGAGAATGCGGTAAACACTGTTGGGAGCCACACGCTTGCCGCGCGCTGCCGAAAGATTGTCGGCAATATCATAGGCAGAAACGGGCCGCTCATGCCGGGCTAGTTCCGCAAAGACTGTCTCGCGCATTCCCGTCCACTGCTCGCCGGCAGAGGTGAGAGCGTCGCGCGCTGCGCCGATCAGATCGTCGCCGGAATGCTCGTGATGTGCATGTTCGTGAAGTGTTTGTGATTGGCTCGCCATGCTGTGCTATATAGAACGCATCGCACGACTTCGCCAGTGGCAGCAGCGCTGCCTATTTATGATCGCGCAGGAAGCTCGATTTATAGAGGCCCGGATACATCCGCTTGAACGCTGCGACTTTGGGCTTGTCCCAGCGCACAATATAGGGCTGGCGCGGATTGCGAGCCATATAATCCTGATGGTAATTTTCAGCCTTGTAGAATTTCTTATAGCGCTCGACCTTGGTCACAATCGGCCGCTTCCATTTGCCCGAGGCTTGCATTTGCTTGAGATAAGCAGCGGCCACGGCGCGTTGTTCGCCGCTCATCGGGACAAGCGCAGCGCGATATTGCGATCCGCGATCGGGCCCTTGGCGGTTGCGCAAGGTCGGGTCGGCAATCACAGAGAAGAAAATCCGCAGCAGCTGGTCATAGCGGATGATTTTGGGATCATAGACAATCCGCACGGCTTCTGCGTGGCCTGTCACACCGGTATTGGTCTGCTCGTAAGTGGCCGTTCCAGCAGAGCCGCCGTGATAGCCTGATACCGCTGCGCGAACACCGCGCGTATGGCTGAACACACCTTCGACGCCCCAAAAGCATCCGCCAGCAAACACAGCGACCTTCAGGCCAGCGCTTTCTTTAGCAATGCGTTTGGCACCGGGTGCCAGAACGACATTTTCAGCAGCATGGGCAGCTTGTTGACATCCGGTCAGCGCCAAAGCGCCAGCAGCGAGCAGCGGGATTATGCGGTTCATGGAGTCCTTGTGACGCGCTCAGAATCCGTGTCGACTTCAGCTGCATAGGCCTTGCCAGCAAATTCTGCCTCCCATTCCGGAGCCGCGCTCCAGATAACCGCAGCTGCGCCCACCAGAAAGCCGATGGCGAAGTTGCGATAGAGGTCAGGTTTGAAAAGGCCCATGGGGAAGTTGCTCATGATTCTGCGGTGTCTGCTTAGGGGGTTATAACGGGGATGACTTTCAAAGATGTGAATGTCTGGCGGATGAACGTTAGCGCACAAAGCGCGGCTGCTCATAAGGCCATTCGCGATAGCCTTGTGAAAAGTTACGTAAAATTTTGGCGAGTGGACGCAAAGCGCTCAGCAGCGCTGCCCAAACAGGTCAAAGCCCTGCCCAATCAGTGATTGAAGTGACGCATTGCCGTAAAGACCATTGCAAGGCCTGCTTCATCAGCAGCGGCAATCACTTCATCATCGCGGATTGAACCGCCCGGCTGAATGATCGCGCTTGCGCCTGCCTCGGCAGCAGCCAGCAATCCGTCAGCAAAGGGGAAGAATGCATCAGACGCCACTGCGCTCCCGTTTGTGCGCGGCTCAGCCCAGCCATATTCTTCAGCTGCCTCAGCTGCTTTCATAGCCGCAATGCGCGAGCTGTCGCGCCGGTTCATTTGCCCTGCGCCAATGCCAGCGGTTGCTCCATCCTTGGCATAGACAATCGCATTGGACTTCACATGCCGGGCAACTGTCCAAGCGAACAAGCAATCTTTCAATTCCTGCGGCGTCGGCTCGCGCTTCGTGACGGTTTTCAAATCCGCTTCGCTTATCGCTCCATTGTCGCGCGTCTGGACAAGCAGCCCGCCAGTAATCGGCTTGACTGCAAGGCCCGCGCGGCGCGGATCAGGCATATCGCCAATTTCCAAAAGCCGCACATTCTTCTTCTTCGCAAAGGCGGCCTTGGCCTCATCGCTAATCGAAGGGGCAATCACAACTTCTGTAAAGATCTTGGCGATTTCAGTCGCAGTCTCTCCATCGAGAGCGGTATTGACAGCTACAATCCCGCCAAAGGCAGATACGCTGTCGCATTGCAATGCTGCTTCCCATGCTGCGCGCAATGTGCTCGCTTGAGCGACACCGCAAGGGTTCGCATGCTTCACAATCACAACTGCCGGCTCTTCGCCTGCAAATTCCGCGCACAGCTCCAGCGCAGCATCGGCATCATTGTAATTGTTGTAGGACAGCTCCTTACCTTGCAATTGCTTGGCCTGCGCTATGCCAGAGCCATGCGGGCCGCTGGGCGTGTAAAGCGCAGCTTGCTGATGCGGGTTCTCGCCATAACGAAGCGTGACCGGAGCTTTGCCATTAACTGCGAGAAATTCGGGAAAGGCCTGTCCCTGATCTGCAAATCCGAACCACTGGCTAATCATGGAATCATAAGCAGCAGTGGCTGCAAAGGCTTTGGCAGCCATAGCTTTGCGAAACTCAAGCCCTGTTGCGCCGTCTTTTGTCTCAAGCTCGTCCGTCAAAGCGCTATAATCGGCAGGATCAGTGACAATCGTGACATAGGCGTGGTTCTTGGCAGAGGAGCGCACCATCGATGGCCCGCCAATATCGATATTCTCGATAATCTCAGGACGCTCAGCCCCGCGCATCACAGTCGCTTCGAACGGATAGAGATTGACAACCACCAGATCGATTGCGCCGATTGCGTGGCTTTCCATAGCGGCTGCATGTTCCGCATTGTCGCGCACAGCCAGCAATCCGCCATGCACTTTGGGATGCAGCGTTTTCACTCGCCCATCCATCATTTCAGGAAAGCCGGTCAGCTCGGATATATCGCGCACTTCCAAGCCTTCATTGCGCAATGTCTTGGCAGTGCCGCCAGTGGAAACCAGCTCAACTCCGCGCTCGGCCAGAGCCTTGCCCAATTCGACCAAACCGCTTTTGTCGGACACTGAAAGCAGCGCCCGTTTGATAGTGATATCGCTCATTTGAAAAGTGCTCGCTCTTTCAGCCCATTTTCTTCAGCAGCCAGGAGAATTGCTCTCCCCCGCGCGAAGTCATGCCCTGGATAACCAATTGTTCGATCGGATAGGGCTTGCCCGCTCCATCGACCCAGATGCTTTCCTCAAGGCTGACACTGACATCGCTTTCGCCGCCTGCCATGCGGAATTGCCACAGGTTGCCATTGGGCAGAACAAGGCTTGCCCCGCGCCGGTCTTCGGAAATTTGCGCCTCGACTTCGCGGCCAAGGTGGAAGCGGATGGCAAAGCCGATCTTGCCGCGTTTGGCCCGCTTGGCTTCGGAAATCAGGAAATCCTCGCCGCGCAATTCGCTGCCGTCGCCGCGCAGCATCAAGATCCGGCGGTGAAGCAATCCGAAACGCGCAACATAGCCATCATGGCTGGCTTCAACCCGTGTGGCCTCACCGCCCTTCTGCATCAAAGTGCGGCTGTCGACTTCAACCTTCTCAACGCCTTTGCCCAGCTTGCCTTTGATAAGAACAGCTGTCGAATTGACATTATCGAGGATCAGCGCGGAATGCGCAGCACTGGCACGCAAGCCCTGCTCGATCCGCATCGGGACAAGCCCGCCAGCTGTCATTGCGCCGCCGCAATTGACAATCAGCCGGTGCGGCCCCTCGGACATTTCAAACGCCAAAGTCGATGCGCAGCCCCAGCGCGAGAAACGCGCACGCGGCGGAGGCGCTGCATCAAACTGGACAGTAACTTTGCCACCCGTCATTCGCTGGAATCCCCATTCGCGAATGTCTTTTAATGGGCGTGTGCGAATGCCGCTTGCATCGATCAGAGCCGCCACGCGGTCAGCGTCAATCGCGCCTGCGCCATGCCAGCTGCCCAAACCGCCATCACCATGCCGCAATGCCAGCAGCGGTGGCACAAGCAAGCCCAGCATGATGGTGAGGGATTCGGGCATTTCCTCATCCGCTGCTTCATAGCAGCTGCGCAAATCCACCAGCAATGCAATCGCATCCATTTGCGCTGCCGGACTGCGCGAGAGAACCCCGCCATCCTCTGCCACCAGATCGCCCAGAGCTTTGAGCAATCCCGCCTCGCCGAACAATCTGCGCGGCTTGCCCTCGGGCATCAAAAGACCCGCAGCTGTAATCGCTGTCCAGCCGGAAATCGCGCCCAAACGGTCAGTCTCGCGAGTGACATGGCGATCGAGCCAGCGCGCGCAGCCCTCCATCGCTTCAAGCATTTCATTGCGCGACGCTTTGTCATCGCTCGACAAAATCAGCGGAGCATGGACAAGGCAAGCGAGCAGCCGATGGCCTGCCAGTTCCACTTTCCACGCAGCGCCCTTATTGGGCTTGGCATTGGCTTTGAGCCAGCTTGCACTAATCCGCTCAGCCGTTGAGGCGCATTGCTCGCGAGTGCCAGCTGCGGCCAGATCGCGCAGCCAGTCAAACCCGTGCACGGCTCGCTCGAAAGAGGGCGCCAATCGCGATTTGGACTTCATATCCATTTCGGCAATCGGCGTTTTGGTTCCGTGAATCAGGAAATGTCCTGCGCGCAAAGCCATTCCGGCTGCGCGGTCACCTTGAAGCGGGCTTTCCACTGTTGCTGTAAGGCGCGGACGCAAGGGCTTGCGAAATGGCGACACCAATGTCGAACCGGGAATGCCAATGCGGTAAGCCATGCGGATCAGCCGCTCGCCCGGCCCAGCCGATGGCGGCACAAAGTCAGACAATGTCAACGCGCGCGAGGAAGGCAGCGGCACTGCGCCATCTTCGCTCACTGTGGTTATCGGCTCTTCACCGCCTTCAGCCAGAGGAATGGCGCTCTCCTCTCTCTTCTCATCCACGCTGGCCCCTTCGACCAGTTCAGCAGCGCGCGACTTGGCCTTTGCATTAGCCTTCGCAGTGCCCTTTGCGTCTTTCGGCGTCTTGGCGTCGCTCTTCGAAACAAGCGCTTCTGTCATTACTGTCCCCGCAATGCAGCAATATTGGCTGCGTATTGATCCGGCCCACCTTTGAATGTGGCCGAGCCTGCCACCAGCACATCAGCGCCCGCATCCACACATTGGCGCGCTGTTTCAGGATTGACCCCGCCATCCACTTCAAGATGAATGTCGCGGCCTGTCTGTTCGATCAAGGCGCGGATCGCTGCGACCTTGTTCAATTGCGATGGAATGAAGCTTTGCCCGCCAAAACCGGGGTTCACACTCATCACCAGCACCAGATCGGCCAGATCGATCAGATTGTCGAGCACTTCGACCGGAGTGCCCGGATTAAGGACGACACCCGCTTTCAAACCCTTCGCCCTGATCGCTTGCAATGTGCGATGCGAATGCGGCCCGGCCTCAGGGTGGATTGTAATGATATCCGCGCCAGCATCGGCAAAGGCATCGAGATAGGGATCAACCGGCGAAATCATCAAATGGACATCGAACGGCTTTTTGGTGTGCGGGCGCAATGCCTTCACGACATCAGGGCCGATTGTAATGTTGGGGACATAATGCCCGTCCATCACATCGATATGGATCCAGTCGCAGCCAGCCTCGTCAATCGCGCGCACTTCTTCGCCCAGCCGCGCAAAGTCAGCGGACAGTATACTTGGAGAGATGAGCGGTTTGGCCATTCGCGCGCCCTATATAGTCCTTTGCTATGGCCTAGGTGGCGCGCAACTGAGGAACAAGCGCGGGCAAGGCTCTTTTCCCCGATAGAGACAGCTTGCGCATCACGCGATGAGAGGAGTCTGAACGGCGTGTCAGACACAAATTCAGCCGCAATTCAGCCCATTTGTGGCACTTAATGCATGAAACAGGGGCAAAAGCGTGCCGGAATTGACCGTTGCACGCGATTCCCTCAAGATGGAAAGTTAGTATGTCACTGAGTGCAAAACCTCTTCTGAGCGCAGGCGCGCTGGCCATGGCGGCCAGCATGTTTGCCTATGCTCCGGTGGCGGAAGCTCAAGGGCAATACCGCCAGAAAATCGCCAACAATATGTCCAAATGCCGCGGCTCTGGCCCGGCTGTGCGCGTGACTGTGCGGGGCATCAAAAGCTCTTCGGGCAAGCTGCGCGTGCAAAGCTATCGCGGCACAAAGGCGGACTGGCTGCAAAAAGGGCGCTGGATCAACCGGATTGAAGCATCCGCGCGCGCTGGCACAATGACCTTCTGCGTGCCTGTGCCTGCCGCTGGGGCTTACGGGATTGCTGTGCGCCATGACACCAATGGCAATGGCAAGACCGATATCCGCAAGGATGGCGGCGCGATGAGCAACAATCCTTCGATCAATATCTTCAATCTGGGCAAGCCGAGCTATAAGAAAACGCGCTTTCAAGTTGGTCCGGGCGTAAAATCGATCACGATCAATATGCGCTACCTCTAAGCGCCCA